>CACJQO010000030.1:0-2133 GCA_902595565.1 uncultured Pelagibacteraceae bacterium | reverse complement strand
TATCTCTCTTTTCCTGATTTAGTAATAGTTGATGGTGGAAAAGGTCAATATTCTGTCGCAAGAGACACTTTAAATGAGTTAGGACTTCACGAAATACCGATTATTGCGATTGCTAAGGGAAAATTTAGAAATAGTGGTAATGAAACTTTTTTTCATAATGGCAAAGAACATAAATTCAATAAAAACGACCCTACCCTTTTCTTTCTTCAAAGAATAAGAGATGAATCTCATCGTTTTGCGATTAGTGCTCATAGAGCAAAGAGAAAAAGAGGAATTAGTAAGTCTTTGCTAGATCAGATTGAGGGTATCGGATCTATCAGAAAAAGGGCTTTATTAAATCATTTTGGATCTGCTCGAGCAGTAGAATCTGCCAGTCTAGATGAAATAAAATCGGTTGAGGGTGTTGAGGAAAAAGTTGCAAAAAAGATATATAACTTCTTTCACGAGTAGAGATTATGCTAAGAAAAATTCCCAACATACTAACAGTAGGTAGAATTTTAATTGTACCTTTTTTTGTTTTAGCTTTCTATTTACCTGGATTTTATGGAGATCTAACGGCTTTAGTATTATTCATAATTGCATCCTTTACAGATTTTTTGGATGGAATGTTGGCTAGACTACTCGGAGAAGAGTCTAAATTGGGAGAGTTATTAGATCCAATTGCAGATAAAATTATTGTAGCTGCTGCACTAATTTTATTAGTTATGGATGGCACGATTAAAAATTATGAGGTTATTGCTGCAATTATAATTTTAACAAGAGAAATATTAATATCTGGTCTTAGGGAATTTTTAGCAAAAGGAAAAATTAAACTTCCTGTCTCTAATCTAGCAAAATTAAAAACAGTTTTACAAATGGTATCTATTGGTCTTTTACTTTCTGGAGATACAGGAAATAAAATCATCAATTTTCAAGACTACAATGCTCAAACTATTGGTATAATTTTATTATGGCTATCAGCAGCTTTGACTTTGTTCACGGGTTATGAGTATATACGTAAAGGAATAGACCACGCTATATCAGAAGACAATAAAGATTAGGCAGCTTTTTTCTTTTTAACCAAAGCTAAATAACTCTCATTTAAATCAATAATCAAATCGCAAACTTTAAATTGATACTCTGCAATAGTAGATACAGGAGTTACTTCAGCAGCAGTTCCTGTTAAAAAACATCCAACGAAATCTTTTAATTCCTCTGGTTTTATTTTTCTTTCGTGTACTTTGATATTTTTAGATTTTGCAATTTGAATTACAGTTCTTCGAGTAATTCCATCTAAAAAAGAATCTGGTATTGGAGTATGTAGCTCACCATTTTTATCTTTGAAAAAAATATTTGCTCCAGTTGCTTCTGCAATATTATCCTCATGATCTAACATAAGTGAGTCCGTATAACCTTGCTTTTCAGCTTCGTGTTTTGAAAGTGTACAAATCATATACAATCCAGAAGCTTTTGTGTCCCAAGGAATAGTATTAGGGGCGGGTCTTCGCCAGTTTGAAATATTTAATTTGATACCTTCAACCTTAAGTTTAGGATCAAAATATGAACCCCACTCCCAAGTTGCAATAGCCACATGAATTTTTGTTTGCTGAGCTGAAATAGCCATCATTTCACTGCCTCTCCAAACTACGGGTCTAACATATCCATTCTCTACTTTTTGAGTAGAAATTATTTTATTGCTCGCTTTATTAATTTCATCTTCGCTATATGGTATTTCAATTCCCATTCTCTTTGCTGAGTAAAATAATCTTGAGGTATGTTCCTCTAATTTAAAAATTGAACCATCATACACACGTTCTCCCTCGAAAACACAGCTTGCATAATGTAATCCATGGCTTAGCACATGAACCTTAACATCAGACCAATCGACTAATTCGCCATTGTACCATATTTTACCTGATCTTTTATCGTAGGGTATCATTATGAAATAAAAAAATTCTTACTGAAAAAATATCTTTGTATCTGTAATATGTCAATATAACTTACCAATAATGAAACAACTTTTATATCTAAAAGATGATCAATTAAAAGATTTGATCGAAAAGCTTTTTATAGGTTACAGAGAAACATTTTCAGACTCAAAAAAAATATTAAATAAGTATAAAATTGGCCTAGCGCACCAAAAAGTCATTCATT
>CACJQO010000029.1:0-2638 GCA_902595565.1 uncultured Pelagibacteraceae bacterium | reverse complement strand
TACATTTTTAATTCTCGAGTATCTTGTTTTAATTTTGGTTGTTTCTTTTTTAGTTAGAAAATTAGAAAAAAAATTACAAAAAGATTAATTTTTTTTTCTCCAATCCCAAGGATATTCAAATTTCATAGACCACATTCCTAAATTATTTAATCTTGCATAGTTCTCATCAGGTACGAATTTCTTTGAATATTTTCTATATGCAAAAGCATAACCTTCTTTAACTAAATAACTTGATAAACTGGTATTATTTACAAAACATTCAGCTAAAATTCTTTTATACTGATCCTTACCCTCTTCAACACATTTTATCTCATTATTTCCTATTCTATTAATTAATAATTTTTTTGCTTCAATCCCACAAAAAATTATTTGATTATTCTTACTACAGGTTTGTTTTAATTCAGGTGTATCAATTCCACTAAATCTAATTTTTTTTCCATTTAAATGTATAGTATCACCATCAACAACTTTGATTTCATATGATTTAACATCTTTTAGAGTTAAGAAAAAAGAGGATAGGAAAAAACTAATAACTAAAAATAGCTTTATTTTGTTTAAATACATTATTTAGAAAATACCCAATAAATATTAAAACAGCAATTCCCATAGCCCAATTAGTCACCATAATAGTATAAAAAATATCTTCGTAATCACCACCTCTTATATTTATCACATACCATAAACTTAAAAAAGGAAACGCAGTTAATCTTAAAATACTCAAATAGAGACTATACAAAGGTTTTTTAACAGCTTGAAATACTGCTGTAGTAATAAAGAAAACTGGATAAATTGGTCCAATTAAAGCTGCAACCTTGAGATAAATAGCTCCACTCATAACTGCTTCTTGATTATCAGTAAATAAAGATACGAAAAATTCAGCCCCAAAAAAAATTATTACTCCAGCAACAGTCATAAATGATATTCCAAAAAATAAAGCCTTAGTATAAAGCTCTCTTATTCTATTATAGGCTTTTGCACCAAAATTTTGTCCTCCGATTGAAAGGACTGCAGTATTTAAACCAATAACAGGTAATAAAAAAACTTGCTCTACTCTTAATGCTGCACCATAACCAGCTGTTGCTAAATCCCCGAATTTACCTATGAAATATAAGATGTTAAAAATACCTACACCAATAAACAACATACTGAACATTACTGGTACAGCTTGATTTGTTAATGATTTTAAATATTCAAATTTTGGAATAAAGCATTGAGGTTTAAGGTAATTCCTTATTTGACAATTATTAACCTTAAAAGCTAAATAGATCGTTCCTATTGATTGAGAAATTACAGTAGCAATAGCAAGACCAGCTATTCCAAATCCTGGGATAAATCCATATCCCCATATAAAAAGAGGATTTAAAAAAATGTTAAGAAAAAAACTAAATATCAATACATTTCTATAACTTCTGGTATCACCTTGAGCATTCAAAGTTCCATTTAGAGATATCTGTATCAATACAATAAAAGTTCCGTAGAAAATAATATCTAAATATTCTCTCGTTAAAATTATTCCAGCTACATCAGAGCCCATGACACCTAAAAGATAATTTGATGCATTTAAACCAAATATTGTAACAATTATTGACACTAATACTGCAAAGATTAAAGACTGAGCCACATATAATGATGCAACTCTTATTTTTTTTTCACCGATTGAATTACCAATTAAAGCATTAGTTGCAGCACCTAATCCAACACCAACAGCTATAATGGTAAAATATATTGGAAACGATTTCGCAATTGCACCTATTGCTTCTGCAGAGATTCTACCTGCAAACCAAGTATCAACTAAATTATAAAATGTTTGAAATAATGAGCCTACACTTGCAGGTATCGTAACTCTTCTCAATAGTGTCCAAATTGGATCTTTTGTTAATTTTATTGATTTAGACAAAATTATCCTTATTTAAATTCTTTTTGAAAAATATATTTTTTTCCAGATTGCTTTGCTTTGTATATCTGACTTTGTCTCATTCTAAAACGAGATTTTTGGTTTTTTGAGAGTTTATCAATACAATTGGGACAAGTTACACCCTCCTCATATTTTTTAGATTTTTTATCTTTAGTTGAAATTGGTTGTCTACATCCGCCACAAATTGAATAGGTTCCTTGTACTAATCCATGTTTTAGAGTTACTCTATTGTCAAATACAAAACACTCACCTTTCCACAAACTGTTTTTTTGTTTGATTTTTTTTAAGTAATTCAAAATTCCACCCTTTAATTGATAAATATTTTTAAAACCTTTTTTTTCTAAAAATACAGAGGCTTTTTCACATCTAATTCCACCAGTGCAAAACATTGCTATTGGTTGATCTTTTTTTAACTTTTTTAAGTATTTTGGGAAATCTCTAAAGTTGTCTATATTTGGATTTACCGATTTTTTAAAAGAACCAACTTTATGCTCAAAAGGTTTTCTTGCATCTAATAAAAAAGTTTTCTTATCTTTTATTAATTCATTCCACTTCGTTGGTTCAATATGTGTATTCTTTTTTTTGATCTTGTTTGAGATTTTAAGATCCATTGGAACAACTTCTCTTTTAATCTTCACTTTAGATTTGTGGAAAGGTTTAAATTTACTTTTTGAATTATTGAAACTATCAAATTCTTTAATACTAAAAATTTTTTTTAATTTA
>CACJQO010000028.1:0-2762 GCA_902595565.1 uncultured Pelagibacteraceae bacterium | reverse complement strand
ATTGATTTATTTGCAGGTCCGACTGAAATTGGAATAATTGCTGATGCAAAAGCAGATCCAGAAATAGTTGCGGTTGATTTGGTAGGTCAAGCGGAACATGGTTATAATTCACCATGTTGGCTGTATACAACTAGTAAAGAACTAGCAGAAAAAGTGATGAAGAGAGTTCCAGAATTAATTGCAGAATTACCAGAGGTTCCAAGAACTAGTGCAGAGGCAGCTTGGAGAGATTATGGTGAAGTTATTCTTTGTGACACTGACGAAGAGATTGTAAAAATAAGTGATGAATACGCTCCAGAACATTTAGAGGTTCAAACAGAAAATTTAAAATGGTTTCACGAACGACTAACAAATTATGGATCATTATTTGTCGGTGAAGAAACTACAGTTGCCTACGGAGATAAATGTTCAGGTACAAATCATATTTTACCAACTAAAGGAGCTGGTAGATATACTGGTGGTTTATTTGTTGGTAAATTTATCAAAACTTTAAGTTTCCAAAGAATGACTAAAGAGTCTACTGAACTAGTTGGTGCTGCTGCTGCAAGAATATCTAGATACGAAGGAATGGAAGCTCATGCCAGAGGGGGAACAGGTCTATAAAGCTCAATTAACGGATCAAAAAAACCTTTGGCAAATCTATTTAGTCCCATAAATAATCCAAGTGGCACACCAATTAATATTCCAAACACTAATCCTAAAAATACTCTTAAAAAAGAATCCCAAATATGACCATAAGGCACGGGCACTTTAAATAACTTAAAGTCTCCTGTTACTAATTTTAAAACTTGGCCTTTAAAATTTTGTTTAACAATTCCATCTTGAGTGTGAACTGGGTATTCACCAGGTAGAATATCAGCAATCCAATCTGGTAAAATAAAACCAATCATTTTACTAACATCAACCAGTTCTATCCATAGGAGAGGAATTTCTTTGTAACCTACACTCGGTTTAAGCATAAGCATAAATTTATCAAATG
Source organism: uncultured Pelagibacteraceae bacterium (assembly GCA_902595565.1). Lineage (GTDB taxonomy): Bacteria > Pseudomonadota > Alphaproteobacteria > Pelagibacterales > Pelagibacteraceae > Pelagibacter. Next base: position 1,783 of record CACJQO010000028.1, on the reverse strand, counting down.
TATCTGACGGCTTAGGTAACCATCTACCAGATCCTTGTTCCGAACAGCTTGGCCCACTTGCAACAATAGTACCAGCTGGGAATAAAAATATATCTACAAATCTCAATCCCCCTTGAGCTTCTTTTTGGGCAACATCAAAATTGATAATTGCATTTTGCATTTCATTTAATGCATTGGGTGGATATATACTTGCAAATTCTATTCGCCGTGCAATTTTAACAATGTCTTTGGCGTAAGTTGAAGCTACTTCTTGAGTATCATCTAAATTTTTTCGATAAGCCTTTATCTCATCTTTGAGTTCTTTTATTTTATCTTTAAATTGTGGATTATGATTTCTTAACTTAAAGAATTCATCACTAATAATTTGTAATTCTTTTGCAGCAGCATCAAATTTCAAACCTCTTTTAGTCTCTGGAACTAAAGGAACCTCGATAGTATTTTCTATGGATCCCGTTCCAGATTGAACTTTTATAATTCCCCAATCTCCTTGCTCACTTACTGCTTTAAGTCTCTCATTAGCTTCTTGTTCTGTTTCAAAAGGATATTCAGGTTTTTTAAAGTTTTCAGTTAATAAGTTAATTTTACCAGTAATGTCATCTATTTTAAATTTCGTCTCATTTTCAATTAAATCTTCATTGGTTAATAAAGGAATTAGTTGAATAGTTTTGTTTATAAACTCAGTAAGCTCTGTTTTTTGTTGCAAGTTTAGATCTTCAGAAAACTTAATTTCATTTAAAGTTGCTTTGAGATTTTTATTTTCTTTTTTAATTTGAGCAGTACTTTTGAATTCTCTTTCCTCTATTGGAAATTGATATTTCAAACCCAATAAAGAGTCGTTAACCTTTGCTACTTGGCAAAGTTCATTAGCCGATTTTGGGTAAAAACCTTTTGCAATATCCCAAGAATAGTAAAGCCATACCAATAATAGAAAACTACTTCCAACTATAATCCAGTGAGTACCACCTCTTGCTCTTTCAGGATTTCCAAAAACGGCATCAACTTTTTCAGTTTTGATTAATCTTCTTCCATAGAGAATACAGCCAATTACTGCAAAAAAAATTAAAAAGGTGACGATTTGAGTTAACATTTAATTATCTTTCCCCATAATTTCTTCTTCCATATTCCAAATCATCTCTAATATTTCTTCACGTTTCGCAGAAAAATCTTTGTTCTTTTTAATCTCTCTTAGATCTTCTTTCAGTCCCATTGAGGCAAATGGAAGATTATATTCTTTATGAATTCTACCTGGTCGAGGTGCCATAACATATAATCTTTCACCAAGTAAAAGAGCTTCTTCAACTGAGTGGGTAATTAAAATAATTGTTTTTCCTGTCTCTTTCCAAATTTTTAAAACTAGAGACTGCATTTTTTCTCTTGTTAATGCATCAAGGGCTCCTAAAGGTTCATCCATTAAAATTAGATCGGGATCATTAATCAAACATCTTGCAAGAGCAACTCTTTGCTGCATACCTCCTGAAAGTTGATAGGTAGGAGTATTGCCAAAACCTTTTAAGCCAACGATTTCTAACCATTCATCAACTTTTTTTTGAGTTTCAATTGGATCTTTTTTTTTCATTCTTAATCCAAAATTGACATTTTCAGCAACTGTTAACCATTCAAACAAAGCACCTTGCTGAAAAACCATACCTCTCTCAACACCAGGTCCATCAATCTCTTTACTATTTAAAGTAATACTTCCGGAAGTTGGTCGAATAAATCCTGCGGTAATATTTAATAAAGTTGTTTTTCCACAACCTGATGGTCCGAGAACTGTTAACAGTTC
>CACJQO010000027.1:0-2984 GCA_902595565.1 uncultured Pelagibacteraceae bacterium | reverse complement strand
ATCCACGTATTACTAATAGAATATGGAAAAATATGATCTGGTCTTATATTGATTACGAAAGAAGAAATTTTAAAAAAAAATAATTATTTACTATGTGGTGGTAATTTTTTTTCAACAAAAATTTCATGTTTTCTAGTTGAAGGATTATATTTTCTAGCTTTTAATTTTACTTTAGCTTTTTCTCCACCAGCAGGTTTTTTTACATAATAAAAAAAAGGACTATCTGGTTTTTCTTCAGGAACTAAACGAACTTTTATATGAGTTTTTTTTGCCATCTTATTTAAATTTTTTTAAACTTTTTACAATATTTGAAATCTTATTTAACTTGTTTTTTAAATTATCTGTTCTTATAGAATTATCTGCCATTTCGTCAAGCTTTAAAGGTTCTTTATTATTTAGTATTTTTTTTACACCTTTGATAGTCATTCCTTGATCTTTTAATAAAAAATGAATTTTTTTTAATAATTCAATGTTTTTTTTGTCATAATATCTCCTATTTCCAGTAAGTATTTTAGGTTTAATTTGTTTAAATTCTTTTTCCCAGAAACGAATGGTGTGAGTGGGTAAAGAATCCCCTTTTTTTGATTTTAAATTTAATATTTTGACAACTTCGCTTATAGTTTTGTAGGAATTATCTTCTTTATTCATCTATTTCATTTTTTGATTTTATTATTTTTTTTAAATTAGTAGATTTGTGTGTAATGAGTGTTTCTGATACATAATTATTTTCCTCAATTTTAATTCCAGAAACAATGTCCCCGTTTGTAATGCCGGTTGCACAAAAAATTGAGTCACCTGTAATTATTTCATTTAGCAAATACTTTTTATTTAAATCATCTATGCCCATTTTTTTTGCCCTATTTACATCATTTTCATTATCAAAAATGAACCTACCTTGAAAAAAACAATTAAAAGTATCCAAAGCAGAAGCTGCAAGTACACCTTCGGGTCCGCCACCAATACCCATAAAAATATCAATATTATATTTTTTATCAGAAACTAATAAGGCTCCTGATACATCTCCATCAGAAATAAGTTTTAAATTCACATTTAAATTCTTTAGTTCTTCAATAATCTTTTTATGCCTTGGTCGATCTAAAATACATGCAGAAAGTTCGTTAGGTTGTTTGTTCTTATAATCTGCAAGATTAGAAATATTTTTTTTAACTGAATAATCCAAATCAATAATACCCTCAGAGGGTACGTTTGCGGAAATTTTGTTCATATAAGTCTCTGGCGCGCTAAATAAATTTGATTTTTCAGCAACTGCAATAACAGATAACGCTCCTGGCAGGTTATTTGCTGCAAAATTAGTTCCCTCTAAAGGATCCACAGCAATATCTAATTCGGGACCATTCATGGTACCTAAAGTTTCACCAATATAAAGCATTGGAGCTTCATCTAGTTCACCTTCTCCAATTACCACCTTTCCTCTCATTTCTATTTCGTTAAGTTTATTTCTCATTGAGTCTACAGCAGATTTATCAGCTGCTATTTTATCTTTTTTTCCAACAAAATGGTAAGATGATAAGGCTGCTTTGATTGAAACATTTAAAAATAAGTCTTCAAATTTTTTGTCTAATGACATTATTTTGCAGTTTCAATAGATATGTTTTTCTCTAATTTTGATTCAAATTCTCTCAATCTTTTCCAAACTGAAATTAGCTCAACAATAATTGGCCAGCTTCTAACTAAATATTGTAGTGATGTTTCAACTCGACCAAAAGCTCTAATAATTTGTTGAACAAAACCAAGTGTTATTGCACCAGTTACAATCGTTGGTGCTAATGCTAAATATGGAACAATTACCATACCTTGTAAGTAACTCCATTTTACTGCATTAAAGTAAAGGTAGTGAAAATACATTTTATAATGAATCTTTCTAACACCTCCATAAAGATCTGTAATTTTTGCAGGTTGTGCACTTTCTTTAAAATCCTCTCCTAAAACTAATTCTTTCCTATAAGCTGCCTCTTCTTTTTGAATATCATATTCAATGCCAGGAAGTTTAATCCCTACACTGGCCAATAATATTGTTCCACCCAATGCTGATATAATCGCAACCCAAACTAAAGCATGTTCAACTTCGCCAATCCATGGTAATACTGTAATACTTTTTGATAAGCCCCATAAAATTGGAGTAAAAGCAATTAACGTCATTACACTTCTAAGTAATTCAGCCCCCAGCCCTTCCATTATTCTAGCAAATTTAAGAGTGTCCTCTTGAACTCTTTGAGACGCTCCTTCTATAGAAGAGGCATCATTCCATTTGTCGTGATAAAAATCTGCCATTGCAGTTCTCCATCTAAATGTCCAGTGGCTGGTAAAATAATCACTAAAAATAACTACCAAAATGTATACAGCTGCAATTTTAGCAAATGTAAAAAGATACGCTATAAATTCTTTTTCAGATACAGAATTAGGATTAGTGAGAGCTTTTTGTAAAGTATCGTAAAATTCACCAAACCATTCATTAATTCTCACATCAAGTTGAACCTGATACCAAGTAGCTATTAAAATCAGTAACGTTCCACCTATACTCCATAAATACCATCTTCTATCTGTAAAAAATTTAAACATTATTTATTTATTTTAAAAAATTATCTGCGTAGGATTTTTTTACTATTTTTCTTTTTTTTGGCTCAATTAGTTCATAATCAATTTTTTTCTTCTTTGCATAATCTATCGCCAATTCTTTAGTTGAAAATTCTAGTTTTAGCTCACTATATGTATCATTAGAACTTTCCCATCCCATTAAAGGATTTTTTGTGGGATCTTTAGTTTCAAATTCAAGAATCCATTTGTCAAGTTTTCCTAAACCAGATTGCATTGCACTTTTATTAGGTATGTAAATTTTTGCTTTTTTCATATCAATGGTCGGAGTGGCAGGATTCGAACCTGCGACCCTCTGGTCCCAAACCAGATGCGCTACCAGGCTGCGCTACACTCCGGGAATGTTCGTTATAGCGTTTTTACTTGTGTTT
>CACJQO010000026.1:0-3030 GCA_902595565.1 uncultured Pelagibacteraceae bacterium | reverse complement strand
ACTCAAACCAACATTAAAAAATTTAAAATGAAAAAAAGTGTCAAAAATTTCAATATAGATATAAGAAATTTAAAAAAATTGAGCAGGACAATAAACAAAATAAAACCTGACTATATATTTCACTTTGCAGCACAATCTTTAGTTGGGGCATCTTACAAAAATCCAATATATAATTTTCAAACAAATTTTAATGGAACATTAAATATTTTAGAAATATTAAGATTGAGTAATTTTAAATGTATATCCATCATAATCACAAGCGATAAAAGTTATAGAAATTTCGAAATTAAAAGAGGTTATGTAGAGGAAGATATTTTAGGTGGTGATGATCCCTATAGTGCGTCGAAAGCCTCGGCTGAATTTGTAATTAATTCATATTTTAAGTCTTTTTTGATAAATAAAAAAAATATAAGAATTGCTGTGTGTCGTGCAGGCAATGTCATTGGAGGTGGAGACTGGTCAAAAGATAGATTAATTCCAGATATAATGAGAGCTATTTTTAAAAAGAAAAAAGTAAAGCTTAGAAATCAAAATTCCACTAGACCATGGCAACATGTGCTTGATGTTCTAAATGGATATTTAATTTTAGCGATTAAATTAAAAAAAGATAAAAGATTAAATGGTGAGGTATTTAATTTTGGACCTTCAATGCTAAGTAATTATAGAGTTTTAGATGTAGTGAGAGAAATAAAAAAAAATTGGAATAAATTAGAATGGGAGTTTAGTAATCGGACATACCATGAATCAACTCTTTTAAAGCTGAATAGTAACAAATCATTTAAATATCTTAAATGGAGAAACAAATTAAGTTTTCAAGAGTGTATAAAATTAGTAACTGATTGGTATAAAAATTCATATGAAAAAAAAAATATTTATAATTTTTCTATTAATCAAATTAAATATTTTGAAGATAAATAAATGAAAGTTGTAATTTTAGCTGGAGGATTTGGAACTCGTATCTCAGAATATACAAAAACTATTCCAAAACCAATGATTTTAATAAATAAAGTACCCATCTTAGTTCATTTAATTAATCATTTCAAAAAATATGGTTTTAACGAATTTATTATTGCCTCTGGATATAAATCTAAAGTAATAAAAAGTTATTTTAAAAAAAAAAAATTAAAAGATTGTAAAATAGATATTATTGATACAGGGCTCAACACAATGACTGGTGGTAGATTAAAAAGATTATCTAAATATTTAAATAAAGAAACATTTTTGATGACATATGGAGATGGGCTTAGCAACGTCAACTTAAAAAAATTAATTAAATTTCACAAGCAAAAAAAAAAATTAATGACTCTAACTGCTGTCAGACCTCCAGCAAGATTTGGTGCGATTAAGATAATCAATAATACTGTTAAGTACTTTAAGGAAAAATCAAGTATAGATGAGGGATGGATAAATGGAGGTTTTTTTGTTATTGAACCTCAAATTTTCAAATATATTAAAAACGATAAAACTTATCTTGAAAGGAGTCCCCTTGAAAAAATTGCACGTCATGGGAAATTAATAGCTTATAAACATTATGGTTTCTGGCAATGTATGGATACTCTGAGAGATAAAGAAATTTTAGAAAAAAAAATAAAAGATTTTAATTTTGAAAAAAAATAAAATTCTCATTACAGGTGGCACTGGATTTATTGGCTATCATTTAGCAAAAAAATGTTTAGATTTGAATTGGTCTGTGGTTAGTGTTTCTACAAATTACCCACGCAAGAGAAGAAATCTTAAAGGTGTTAAATATTTAAAGATAGATATTTCTAAGAAAAAAGATTTAGAGAAAAACTTACCATATGATTTTGATTATATTGTCAATTTAGCCGGTTACGTTGATCACTCAAATAAAAAAAAGACTATTAAAAGCCATTTCAATGGATGTAAAAACTTGGCTGAATTTTTTTTAAAAAAAAAAATTAAAAAATTTATTCAAATTGGATCGAGTATAGAATATGGAAAATTAAAATCTCCACAAATTGAAAATAAAAAAAACAATCAATCTACTTTTTCATTTTATGGAAAAGCAAAATTATTGAGTACAAAATACCTTATAAATTTGAGTAAAAAAAAAAATTTTCCATCAACTGTTATTCGACTTTATTTGGTATATGGTCCAGGACAGGATATTAATCGAGTTATTCCCATTACAATCAAAAATTCGCTCTTAAATAAAAAATTTGATTGTTCTTCAGGTAATCAATTGCGTGATTTTATTTTTATTGATGATGTTATTAGGGCAATTTTAAAAACATTAAAAAATAAAAATACAAATGGTGAAATTATAAATATTGGATCAAGTAAGCCTATTAAGATTAAAAGCTTAATTCATAAAATTTGTTTATTGGTAGGAACTGGAAAACCAATTTTTGGAAAAGTGAAAATGAGAAAAGATGAGATTTTGCATTTATATCCAAATATAAACAAAGCAAAAAAAATTTTAAATTGGCAACCAAAAACTAATCTTAATGTGGGCTTAAAAAAAACTATTAAGTATTATAGAAATGAAAAATTTAGTTAGTGTTATTATAAATTTTCATAATGGAGAAAAGTATTTAGAGACATGTATTAAGAGCGTATTAAATCAGAAATTTGAAAACCTTGAGATTATACTTTGGGATAATGCCTCAACAGATAATTCAAAAAATATAGTCAAAAAATTTCAAGAAAAAAAAATAAAATATTTTAAACACCCAATTAAAGAAAATTTATATAAAGCAAGAAATAGAGCAATAGATGTATCTTCTGGTCAATTAATAGCTTTTTTAGATTGTGATGATTGGTGGGAAGAAGATTATTTATCAGCTCGTGAAAAATATTTTAATGATACTAATTTTGATTTTTTTTATTCCAATACTAATATTTTTTACCAAAAAAAAAAAAGAAAAAAATTGTATAAGAATTTTGATTTACCAAGTGGAAAAATATTTTCTGATTTAGCCAAAGATTACTTTATAATCATTAGTGGAACAATTTTTAAAAGAGATTTATTTAACAAATATGGAAAATTCAATGAAAATTATAATTTGA
>CACJQO010000025.1:0-3161 GCA_902595565.1 uncultured Pelagibacteraceae bacterium | reverse complement strand
TCAAATTGTTCAATAAGTTCAATAGTTTTCTTAGATTTATTTTTAATATCAATAATATATTCAGGAATTATTAAACTGTTGTCAGATATTATATCAATTTTCATTTTATTCTTTTTTTCAAAGTAAGTAAGGTCTTCAATAAAATTTTCTTTCAGAAAGTCAGAAATTTTTTTACAAACCTTTAAATCTACAAATTTAGCTTTATTTAAAACTGCTTTTAATTCAACTAATTTAAGAATTTTTAGCGCAAAAGATTCATCTGTTAGTTTGATATTCCATTTAACTGCACTTTCTCTTAATCTCTGTCGAGACATTTCTAAAAGACCAAAATTCGATATTCTTCCAATTTGAATTCTGGCTCGATCAGATCTACACTTTTCTTTTAGTCTTCTTTCTACTAATCTTCGATTACCATAACTAAGCATGTCAATAAAATCTATTATGATAAGTCCTGACAAGTCTCTTATCTTTATTTGTCTTGCTATTTCATCTGCTGCTTCAAGATTTGTATCTAAAGCAGTGCTTTCTACATTTTTTTGTTTTATTGAACTCCCAGAGTTGATGTCAATAGAGACTAGGGCTTCCGTAGGATTAATCACCAAGTAACCACCTGAGTTTAGTTTTATTTCACTTTCAAATATTTGATTTAATTTCTGCTCAATACCCTCTTCAATAAATAAAGGTTTTTTTCCTCTGTATTTTTTAATTTTTTTTACATGAGAAGGCATCATCATTTTCATAAAATTTTGAGCTTTTTTATAACCTTCATTACCTTCAATAATAATATTTTTTGTATTTTCATCATACATATCTCTTAAAGTTCTTTTAATTATTTCACTTTCTTGATGAATTAACGAGGGCGCTATAGAGCCTAAGGCATTTTCTTTAATTTGATTCCAATTATTTATAAGTGTATCTAAATCATGATTAATTTCATTTTTGGTTTTATTACTTCCGGCAGTTCTTACTATGAGTCCCATTTCTTTCGGGATTTCAATTTCATTTAAAATACTTCTTATTTTTTTCCGATCTGCAGGATTAAAAATTTTTCTCGAAATTCCTCCACCTTTAGGCGTGTTTGGCATCAAAACTATATATTTACCTGCAATAGAGATAAACGTACTTAACGCAGCGCCTTTTTGACCACGCTCATCTTTTATAACTTGAACTAAAATTACTTGATTGGGCTTTATTACTTCTTGGATTTTGTATCTTTTAAATCTAGATTTACTTTCATATTTTTTTTCTTTTTCATTTTCTGAATTTTCCTTATCTTCAGGGTCTTTTTTTTCAATTGGATCGATTTTTTCTAAAGGATCCTCAATTTCTAATTTGCCCTCAGCTAAATTTTCCTCCTCTTTAGCCTCAACTTTTTTTGACAGTTCCTCTCGAACTCTTTCTTCCTCTTGTTTTATTTTTTCTAAATCACTTTGTGGAATTTGATAATAATCAGATTGAATATCGTTGAAAGATAAAAAGCCATGTCGCTCCCTACCAAAATCAACAAACGCGGCTTGCAAGGATGGCTCTATACGACTTACCTTACCTAAATAGATATTATTTTTAATTAGATTATTTTTTATGCCCTCATACTCATAATCTTCAATTTTATCACCTGACTTGAGTACGATTCTAATTTCATTTGGATGCGAAGCATCAATATATAAATTTTTTTCCATAATATTTTTTTTGATTGATTCATAAATTATAAAATTTTGTTTGTATTCTTCTGCCTTATCTTTAACAAATTCCCATATATAATGGAAACAAAATGAGTAAAATTTTAAAGAATTTATTTATTGGTTTTATTAGTTTTTCATTAATTTCATCAATAATTGTTTTAGGTATTTTATGGAATTTTTCAAATAATATACCTGATTACAAGTTTTTAAAAAATTACAAACCTCCAGTCTCAAGCAAGGTTTACTCAGGTAATGGTGATTTGGTTGCAGATTTTTCCAAAGAGAAGAGAATATTTGTTCCTTATGGTTCAATTCCACAAAATGTTATTAATTCTTTTTTGTCTGCTGAAGATAAAAATTTTTTTTCTCATCCAGGAGTTGATGCTAAGGGGGTTTTACGAGCAATTGTAAATAACATTAAAAATGTTCTTACATCTAAAAGACTAGAAGGTGCCTCAACAATTACTCAACAAGTAGCAAAAAACTTTCTCTTGACCAATGAGGTAAGTTTAAACAGAAAAATTAAAGAAGCTATTTTGGCATTTAGAATCGAAAGAGCATTATCGAAAGAAAGAATACTGGAGTTATATTTAAATCAAATCTATCTCGGTAGTGGGGCTTATGGAGTTGCTGCCGCAAGTCTAGAGTATTTTGACAAATCAATAAAAGAATTAAATTATGAGGAAGCTGCTTTATTAGCCGCGTTACCCAAGGCGCCAAGTAAATATAATCCATATAGAGATATCGAATTAGCAAAATTTAGAAGAGATTTAGTTTTAAAAAATTTATTAGAAAATAACTTTATAACAGAGAAAAATTATCAAGACTTGAGGAAAAAAAATATTAAATTAAAAAAAACTAAAAGAATTTATTTAGAAGATGCTCAATATTATATTGAAGATGTAAGAAAAAATATCATTGAAATTCTATCGTATGAAAAAGTTTATAATCAAGGCTTTAATATAAACACACCAATAAATCTAGAATTACAAAAGATAGCGACAAACTCTTTAAGAAATGGATTAATTAAATATGATCAACGCAAAGGTTGGCGTGGTCCATTGTTAAATAAACCATACTCTAAAAATTGGTTTGTTGGTTTAGATAAATATGATTTAGAGAATTCTATTGATTGGAAAATTGCAATAATAAAAAAGATTTCTAAATTTTCTATAGAAATAGAAACAAAAGATAAAATTAAAGGAATCATTGATTACAATAATATTTCGTGGGCGAAAAAAGAATTAGATGACCTTTTTAGAGTGGGAGACGTAATCTATGTAAAGAATATAAGAAATAATAAGTTTAGTCTGAAACAATTACCAAAAATAAATGGTGGTATCGTTGTAATGGATCCTTTCACAGGTAGAGTTGTTGCTCTTAGTGGTGGATTTAGTTTTAAAAATAGTGAGTTTAATAGGGCCTCACAAGCTTTGCGGCAACCTGGCTCAGCATTTAAACCATTTGTTTACGCCTTAG
>CACJQO010000024.1:0-3326 GCA_902595565.1 uncultured Pelagibacteraceae bacterium | reverse complement strand
CACGTTCTGGGCTGGTTGAAATACTTGATATTTTTGTCTCAATAAAATTCTCAACTTCTTTGATATAATTTTTAGCATTTTCTGGAAGATCATCTATATTCTTAATACCACTTGTTGATTTTTTCCAGCCATCAAAAGTTTTATAAATTGGTTTTATTTTAAGCTGATCCTCTACCGCTGCTGGTAGATAATTAATTTTTTTTCCATCTAATTCATATTCAACGCACATTTTTATTTCATCTAATTCATCTAAAACATCCAGCTTTGTCAGTGCTATACCATCAATCCCTGAGACTTTAATAGTTTGTCTTACTAAAACACCATCAAACCATCCGCATCTTCTTTTTCGACTTGTAACTGTTCCAAATTCTTTTCCTCTTGTTCCTAAAAGTTCGCCAATATCATCTTTTAGTTCTGTCGGAAAAGGACCTTCTCCAACCCTAGTCGTATATGCTTTAGTGATTCCTAAAACATAGTTAATTGTATTTAGTCCACACCCTGTACCAGTAGCGGCGCTTGAAGCGACAGTATTTGAGGATGTCACAAATGGATATGTACCATGATCAACATCTAGTAATATGCCCTGAGCTCCCTCAAATAATATTCTTTTTTTCTGTTTTTTGAATTCGTCAAGTTTCAACCAAACTGGTTTTGAAAATTTCAAGATTTTGGGGGCAATTTTTAATAAATCTTTTTTTAATTGATCTTTTTCATAGATTTTTTTACCTAAGCCTTTTCTAATTGCATTATGATGTAAAAGAACAGACTCTAACCTTTGATCTAGATTTTTTTCAGATCTCAAGTCCATTACTCTTATTGATCGTCTACCAACTTTATCTTCATATGCTGGTCCGATACCTCTTCTGGTTGTTCCAATTTTTCCTTTACCAGCACTATCTTCACGGATTTCATCCATTTCTCTATGAAAAGGTAAAATTAAATTTGCGGACTCTGAAATTATAAAATTATCAGTGTCGACCTTAACTCCTTTTGATTTAATTTCTTCAATTTCATCTAATAATGCCCAGGGGTCAACGACAACTCCATTTCCAATTATTGAGATTTTATTTTTTCTTACAATTCCGGATGGAAGTAGTCGAAGTTTATAAGTTACACCATTTATTACAAGAGTATGGCCCGCGTTGTGACCACCTTGAAATCTAACTACAACATCAGCTTGTTCGGATAACCAATCAACTATCTTGCCTTTTCCCTCATCTCCCCATTGAGAACCAACAACAACAATATTTTTCATTAATTAAATTTTTGTTTTATTTTCATTGAATTAACATGATTTATAGGACCATGTCCGTTTCCATAATTTGGATTTGTCAGTATCGCAGAATTTACATATTTAATTCCCAACGCACAAGCGCTCTTAATGCTTTTTCCACATGAAAGAAAAGTTGCTATCGCACTAGATAATGTACATCCTGTTCCATGAGTATTTTTTGTTCTATGCCTAAAACTTGTAAAAACTCTTAATCCAGATTTGCTTAGATATAAATCTATTACTTTTTTTGATTTTAAATGGCCACCCTTCAACAATACATTTTTAGCTCCTAAATCTATCAATTTATTTGCTGCAAAAATCATATCCTCTTTGTTTTTAATACTAGTCTCTGCTAAAATTTCTGCTTCTGGAATGTTTGGTGTGATCAAAAGAACATTTTTTAATAGCTTTTTTTTTAAAGTTTTTATTGCTTTACTATCAATTAATTTAGTACCACCCTTTGCAACCATTACAGGGTCTAAAACAATTTTTTTTACTTTTAATATTTTCAAAGCGTGAGCTACTTTTTCGACAACTTCAGTAGAGTGAAGCATACCTATTTTAATGGCATCAGGTCTTATATCTCTTGATGAATAAATAATCTGATTTTTTACTTCATTAGTTGGTATTGAGACAACTGATTTGACACCCATTGTATTTTGAACAGTCACTGCTGTAATAGCAGTCATTGCATAAGAGCCAAGACTGGTGACAGTTTTGATATCTGCCTGTATACCAGCCCCACCAGATGAGTCTGATCCAGCAATTATCAAAATTTTAGACTTTAATCTCAATTTATTTAAATTCTTTTGAAATCATTTTTATACATTTTTTAAGCAAAATTTTATTTTCACTCTCACCCATTATTCGTATCTTTGGTTCAGTGCCTGATTTTCTTACAAGAATTCGACCTTGATTTTTTATCAATTTTTTTGCAATTTTAATGGATCTTTTAACAGAGAGATTTTTAAGTATTTTATCATCTTTTATTTTTATATTTTCTAAAATTTGTGGAATTTTTTTAAAGACGTTAAAAAAATCACTGGCTTTAGTTTTTCTATTCATTGATTTGATAATCTCTAAAGCAACAAGCACACCATCGCCAGTTGTTGCAAATTTTCCTAAAATAATATGACCCGATTGTTCTCCTCCTAAATTGAATTTTTTCTTTTGCATCAATTCCTTAACATATCTGTCCCCAACATTAGCTCTTAAAAATTTAATGCCTTTCTCTTTTAAAAATTTTTCTAAACCATAGTTTGACATTAAGGTCCCAACAACGCCTCCTTTGAGAATTTTTCTCTTTTTCCATTGTAAAGCCAATGCAGCGATAATTTGATCACCATCAATTATAGATCCTTTTTCATCACACATTATTATTCTGTCAGCATCTCCATCTAAAGATATACCCAAATCTGCTTTGAATTTTTTAACATTTCTTTGTAGTTTTTCTGGAAAAGTTGAACCACAATTTTTATTAATATTAAAACCATTTGGTTTATTGCCTATAACTTTTAATTTTGCTCCAAGTGATCTGATTAATTTTGGTGCAGATTTATATCCTGCTCCATTTGCACAATCTAGAATTACTTTCAAGTTATTTAATTTAAAGTTTCTTGACAACTTTTTTTTACAAATTTTAATATATTCATCAGTTCCAGTCTCTAGCCTTTTAACCCTTCCTAATTTTTTTGGATTTGATAAGTGTTTTTGAACTTTGCTATCTATTAAATTTTCAATTTTTTTTTGAATTTTATCAGATAATTTTAATCCATCTGGACCGAATAACTTTAAACCATTATCATAAAATAAATTGTGCGAAGCAGTGATCATAATACCAAGATTTGCGTTCATTGATTTTGTCAACATTGCAAGGCCATTAGTCGGCAATGGACCCAGTGTATAAACATGCATTCCTGCAGAAGCTAAACCAGAAACTAGTGCTGGTTCTAATGCATATCCGGAAAGTCTTGTATCTTTAGCAATAATTGCTGTTTGTTTTCTTTTTTTTAAATTTGTAAAATATTTTCCTGCTGCTAGTCCAAACTTAAAG
>CACJQO010000023.1:0-3446 GCA_902595565.1 uncultured Pelagibacteraceae bacterium | reverse complement strand
ATTTGCAAAAAGAAGCTAAACTTTTAAAAGAACGAGAGCTTGCTGCTGGAGTTCAAAAGAGTTTATTTCCGGATATTTCAAAATTTGAAAACTTTATTTTTGCCAAAAACGTTCCGGCAAGGGACGTATCGGGAGATTATTTTGATGTTGTCAGATCAACACCTGAAGAATATTTTTTCACCTTAGCTGATGTATCTGGTAAAGGAGTTAAAGCTGGAATGTATATGGCAAAAGCATCCTCAATCTTTAGAACTTTGACTAATTTAAAATTTCCCTTAGAAAAAGTTGTCTTTGGTGTCAACAATGAATTAGTGGAAGCAAAATTCAAAGGAATGTTTGTCACCGCTGTTTTTGGCAAATTAAATATTAAAACCGGGGAGTTAGTTTTTATTAATGCAGGTCATGAAAGTATTCTTACTTTTGATAAAAATAAAAAATATGAATATATCAAATCAGACATGCCACCGATTGGTATTGTAAAATATTTTACCGAGTCTATGGTGAAATCAAGCACTATTAATCTTAAAGATAAAACTTTTGTGGTTTACACGGATGGAGTAACTGAAGGGTATATGAAAAATGGCGAAGAGTTAGGCGCTGAAGGGGTGCAAAAGATTATAAACGAAATGTCACAGGTCACACCAAAATCTATCGTCGAAGCTATCGAAAAAGAGCTTAACTGGGGTGCAGAAAAGTTAAGGGATGACATCACTTGTATGGCAATAAACATTAATAATACTGAGCTGATAAAGAAGAAATAATTTGAAACCCAAATTGAATAATTTGGTTATTTAAAATTTATAATTTTTATGTAGATTGCAATTGTGAAACGAATCTTATTATTACTTTTTTTGCTACCCGTATTGAGTAATTGTACTCAATACTCCGCCATGGTAAGCCCCGCTTTAACTCTAGCGCATACAGGAAGTTTAGCACAAGCTTCTACTTCTTTATCAAGTTCATTAGCAATTAATGAAGTAAAAAAAGAATATGCTAACAATTTAGAAGCAGAAAGAATTTGTCCCACTTTTCATTCATCAGAATTAAATGCAATCTTCTTTGAAACGATAGTTGAGACAGGTTGTTATTACGATCCACTTAGTATTCTTAGATAAATATCATATTTTTATAAGTTTTTTACACTAAATTTTTTTTGACTCATAAATGAATCAAACTATAAATTTATCTGATGAAAGCATTCAGAGAATTTAAATTAAAAAAAATCTTTAAATCTTTATTAAAAGGTTCTTTTAAAACAAAAGCATTCCTAATCTCTTTTGGGATTTTTTTTTCAACACTCGCTTTTGCAGCAGCCTTAACTGTGACATGGGTATCAAGACATATGGGTCCTTTACCAGCAGGTCTAGGGTGTTATGCTTTTACCGGACAGCTGATTAACTCAGATGGTGCAGAGGATCCATTTGATGTTGCTTTCAGTAATGATGGTTTGCTATATTTTACAGCCAATGGAAAAATGGATGATGGACTCGATTTAGTAGTTTATAGATTAGGTAAACCTTATGATCTTAACACAATGCAAAATGACTGCTCACAGGATAGATTTGATTTAGGCACATTGGCCCGAGGAGATGGATCAGGTCCACTTGCTAATGGTACGCTTGGAACAGTTTTTGGAGAATTATTTGATATGGAATTTAGCTCTGATGGACATAAATTATTTTTAGTAAATGGTGTATCATACTTAATGCAGTTTTCCTTAACGAAGGCTTTTGATCTAAAAACAGCAAAATTTGATACATGGCAAGATTTATCACCAAATTATGGAAGTGTTACTTTTAATCGTGAAGGAACAAAAATGTTTTGGCTAGAAATGGGAGCCAATAACGTTAACCCCGCAGATGCAACAAAAGTAGAAACCTACGATTTAAGTTCACCATTTGATATTACATCATTAACTTTAGTCCACACACTTGATCTTTCAAGCACAGCATTAAATAGTGCTGATGGTAATCAATTTGCTGTAGATATGAGTTTTAATGATACCGGTAATGCTTTCTTTATATTAATTAAAGATGGTGAGGATGGTACTCGTTCGGCTATATATCAATTTCGTTTAGAAAAAAACTACGATTTGTCTACGGCAAGTTTGTTAGGTAGTGCTGTAATTCTTCCTGGTGGAACCTATGGTGTGTTAGAAGGTTTTGCATTTGGTGATGGAGGTATGAAGCTTTTTGTAGTAGATAAGAGAACAGGTGATCTTACAACAGTTGATAGAACTAATGTATTTCAATTAGAGTGTCCTTACGGAATTGTAGAATGTGTATCCAATCCAACTGCGAGTATTAGTTCACAAGTTGAATTGGCAAAACAAAACATTAATTTAAATATCTCATCAATTTTTAACAGATTTGAGTGGATTAAAAGAAATAGAGACGCAGAAGATTTTACTAGCCACAACATAAACATAAATTATCCAAATCCTTTATTGAAGAGTTTAGCGATGAGTTTGGAGCCAGCTGCTAAAGAAAAGTTAGCTACTCTTGTAAGTAATAAAAAAAAGGATAAGAAAAAGTCAAAATGGTCTACATGGAGTTTGGGAGAGTTATCTTTGAGTCACTTTAATCAACTGGGATTTGAAAATGCAAAAAATATTAGAAATGAAGGAATAACATTTGGTGCTGATAGAAAATTCAGTGATAATAAATTTTTTGGTTGGGCAATAAGATATGGCGATGGTAAATCGAACATTGCCTATACAAAACAAAATATTCACATGGACTCTTTAACTTTGAATTTATATGGCATTATGCCAAGGGATAAAGAAAGATATATAAATGCAGTTTTAGGCTTGAGTGCACTTAAAATAGATAGTCTTTATCTGGGAAAAAGATCAGGCCAACGATACGGTAAGCAATTATTTACCAATATAAATTTTAGAACAAAAAATTCCTTTAAAGTTCCAGAGGATTATATCCTTAGTGGATTCAATATAACCCCTTCAGGCAAACTTACTCTTGGAATTACAACTTTAGGCGAATATACAGATTTTTTAAGTGACGTAATAGACTCGCCTACTCAAAACATAAGATATGAAAAGGATACATTTACTAATGGAGAGTTTTCTGGGGGGTTTTTATTTGAGGCAGATCAAATAACAATTAATGATAAAACTTTTCAAACTACAGGCGGAATTGAAGTTATCCATGATTTAACAAGTGACATTAATTATAATTATTCTTTGTTAGGCTCAAGTCATGTTAATACAGATACAATTCATGGGGCATATTCAAAAACTAATTTAAAAACAAGTTTAGGCTTTGAACTTATTTACCCTAACGGTTTCACATTGTCTCCGATGTATGAGAAAACTTATCGTATTAAAGGTGTAACTTTAAAAGAAGGTATCACCGAAAGGTTTATAATTAAACTTAGCCGGTCAAAAGAGGCTGGTAATAATAATTTTGCTTTAGATATCGATCCTGTTA
>CACJQO010000022.1:0-3526 GCA_902595565.1 uncultured Pelagibacteraceae bacterium | reverse complement strand
ACAGCAAATCATAAGATTAATTATCAATTATCTCTTTGGTTAATTTCAATGTTTTGGATTGTGTCCATTATGATTGTTGTTGGTGGCTTAACAAGACTAACGGACTCGGGTCTTTCAATTACTAAGTGGCAACTTTTCTCAGGATTTTTACCACCTTTAAATCAAGAAGACTGGATTTCATATTTTAATCTTTATAAGCAAATACCGGAATTCAGATTACAAAATTACAATATGAATATGCAAGAATTCAAAATTATTTTTTGGTGGGAATGGGCACATCGTTTTTTAGGAAGATTAATTGGCATTGGATTTTTAATACCATTAATTTATTTTTCTTTTAAAATTAGTATTTCAAAATTGTATAGTTTGTATTTAATTTTTTTTCTAATATGTTTTCAAGGCTTTATTGGTTGGTATATGGTCAGTAGTGGTCTTGTAGATAGAGTTGATGTAAGTCATTTTAGATTATCTATTCATTTATTAATTGCTTTTATTATTTTATCATTAATATTCTGGAACTATCTCAAGCTAAATTTGAGTTATAATACAACAAATAAAATAAATCCTTTAATACCACTCATTTTTTTAACATTGGTCTTTACACAAATTGTTATAGGAGCTTTTGTATCTGGTATGGATGCTGGCAAAATTTATAATTCCTGGCCAAATATGGGTACAGCATATTTTCCTGACGATAATGAATTTGTTAATTTATTTAAACTATCTGCTTTTAGCGATCCATCTTTGGTTCAATTTATTCATAGAAACTTAGCTTATATAATTGGATTTTATTATTTATTTATGTTTTACAAAATCTATAAGGACAAAATTTTTGATTTATACAAGTCTATAAATCTATTGGGTTTCTTTATTTTATTACAAATTTTTTTAGGAATAATAACAGTTTTATATGGTGCACAAATCTATATAGCATCTATGCACCAAATAAGCTCAATCTTTTTGGTAAGTTCTTGTATCTATTTTTTATTTCTTAATACAAGATTTAACTAACTGCCCTTAATTTACCTTTAGAAGATTTGTTTAAAGCTTGATTTAAATCCTCAATGATATCATCTACATGCTCAATACCAATACAGAGTCTTACATAGCTTTGTGTAACTCCAGATGCTGCAAGTTCTTTTTCATTTAATTGGCTATGAGTTGTGCTAGCAGGATGTATTGCTAAACTTCTTACATCACCAATATTTGCAACATGATAAAACATTTTTAAAGATTCAATGAATGTTTTTCCAGCCTCTATACCACCTTTTAATTCAATACCAACCATTGGCCCATAACCACCCTTTAGGTATTTTTTTGCTCTATCAGCAATTGGTTTATTATGTTCAGTAGAATAGATTACTTTTGTAACCTCTTTATGTTTTTTTAAAAAATTAACAACTTTCTCAGCATTCTCACAATGTTGTTTCATACGTAAGGCTACAGTCTCTAAACCCTGAATTATAGCAAATGCATTATCAGGTGCTAATGCGGAACCAAGATCTCTTAGTAAACATACTCTAGCTCTCACTGCAAAAGGAACATTTGCTCCTGTAAGCTCAGGCACTGCTTTACCCCATATTACACCACCATAACTAGCATCAGGTTCATTAAATAAAGGTTGTCTTTTTGGATCAGCAGTCCAATCAAAATTACCACTATCAACAATGCTCCCTGCTACTGCGGTTCCATGTCCACCAATATATTTAGTAAGGGAATGAATTACTATGGCTGCACCATGTTCGATAGGTTTACAAATAACTGGTGATGCAGTGTTGTCCATGATTAATGGAATATTATATTTTCTGCCAATATCAGAAACTTCTTTAATAGGAAAAACTCTAAGATAAGGATTTGGTAAAGTTTCTCCATAAAAAGCTCTTGTTTTATCATCTATCATTTTTTCAAAATTTTTTGGATCACTTGGGTCCGCATATCTAATTTCAATTCCCAATTTACTTAATGTATGAGTAAATAAAGATACAGTTCCACCATATAGATCTGTTGAACTTACAATGTTGTCACCCGCTTGAGCCACATTTAATATTGCAAAAGATGAAGCTGTTTGACCCGAAGATACTGTTACACAAGATAATCCTCCCTCTAAAGCTGCAACTCTTTTTTCTAAAACATCATTGGTCGGATTCATAATTCTGGTGTAGATGTTTCCAAATTCTTTTAATGCAAAAAGATTAGCTGCATGCTCAGTATTATTAAATTGATACGATGTCGTTCTATAGATAGGTACAGCTACAGCATTTGTGGCTGGATCACTTTTATAGTCACCACCATGAATGGCTATAGTTTCTGGATTATTTCTTTTTGTACTCATTTTTACTCCTTTTTTAGTGCTTTTGCTTTATGCAAGGCGCACAATATAGTTCAAATGCCTACCGATTTAGTGAGAATTTCCTTTTTAGCAGTTTATGCCCGCAATAGGATCAAATCGGCAACCTCTTTTTAACAGAATAGAGTTGTTTTACAAGATAAATATAAAATTGACTTTAAACCTAATAATAGTATTAATCCTCGCGTAATGACGAAATTTGTTAAAAAAAGTGAGCTTAATTCATCTTGGTTTGAAATTGATGCAAAAAATGCTGTTGTAGGAAGGCTTGCAACAATTGTATCTAAAATCATTAGAGGAAAAAATAAAGCAACATACACTCCTCATATGGATACAGGAGATTTTGTAGTAGTCAAAAATATAGAGCATGCAAAATTTACAGGAAAAAAATTTCAAAATAAGAAATATTACAGACACACTGGTCATCCTGGAGGTATTAAAGAAACAACTCCAGAAAAATTACATGAAAAAAAACCAGGTGAGGCATTAAAATTAGCAGTTAAAAGAATGTTACCAGGTGGTGTTTTAGGCAGAAAACAACTTACAAAACTTAAAATATATGCTGGTGAAAGTCATCCTCACTCAGCTCAAAATCCTAAAGTAATTGAATTAGATAAGTTAAATAGCAAGAATATAGCAAGAAATTAATATGGAAAACACTCAAACTTCATCAAAAACAACAAAGTTAAAACTTGATTTCAAGGATAGCAAATATGCAACTGGAAGAAGGAAAACATCTATTGCAAGAGTTTGGCTTAAAAAGGGTTCAGGAAAAATTTATGTTAATGGTAAATTATACAATGAGTATTTCGCTAGCGAGAATCATAAAATGCAAATTACAAGACCTTTTGAATTAATAAATCAATCTACAGATTATGATGTGAGATGTAATGTTAAAGGTGGCGGTCCAACAGGACAAGCAGGGGCAATGGTACATGGAATTTCAAAAGCTTTGGTATTATTTGATGAAAGCTTTAAATCTACTCTTAGAACTGAGAAATTAACCACGAGAGACTCCAGGGCAGTTGAAAGAAAAAAACCTGGAAGAAGAAAAGCTAGAAGAAGCTTTCAATTTTCTAAAAGATAATTTTTTTTTAATTTTTAACTGTTATAATAAGAAATGCCTAAGCTTAATGTATTAGTCGCTGGATCAACTGGTTATATTGGTATCCAATTGAT
>CACJQO010000021.1:0-4100 GCA_902595565.1 uncultured Pelagibacteraceae bacterium | reverse complement strand
TATATCTAAAAACTTCCAGTTTTCTTGTTTTCTATTTGGGAAACCATTTTCAATGAATTTATTTAGGTAAGATTTTTTTATCTCAATATCTCTATTGGAAAAATTAGAAACTTCTTTAATTTTGTTAAAATCTATTTTTAATTGTTCCTTCATCTAATTAAAGCTCTCATATCCTTTTTTTTCTAATTCTTCTGCAAGTTCAGGTCCACCTGATTTGATAATCCTTCCATTCATTAAAACGTGAACGAAATCTGGCTTAATATAATCTAATAGTCTTTGATAATGAGTAATGATTAAAAAAGAATTTTCATTATTCCTTAATGTGTTTACACCATCTGCAACTATTTTTAGAGCATCTATATCTAAACCTGAGTCTGTTTCATCTAAAATTGAAAGTTTTGGCGCCAGCATTGACATTTGTAGAATTTCATTTTTCTTCTTTTCTCCACCAGAGAAGCCTACATTTAATTGCCTATTAAGTTTTTCTTCATCAAATTTCAGTTCTTTAGCTTTTTCTTTTACGAGTTTTAAAAACTCGATAGCATCAAGTTCTTTTTGTCCACGAGCTTTTCTAATTGCATTTAGAGAAGTCTTTAAAAAAATATTAGTATTTACCCCAGGAATTTCTAAAGGGTATTGGAAGGCTAAAAATATACCTTTGTGCGCTCTTTCCTCAGTTTCAAGTTCAAATAAATTTTTATTTTCAAATAATATTTCTCCAGATACCTCATAACCTTTTTTTCCCGATAAAATATTAGATAACGTACTTTTTCCAGAGCCATTAGGACCCATTATTGCATGAACCTCACCTGGGTTAATATTTAGTGAAAATCCCTTTAAAATTGACTTATTTTCAACATTTGCGTTTAAGTTATTAATTTTCAACATTAACCCACGCTCCCTTCAAGACTAATTCCAACAAGTTTTTGTGCCTCTACAGCAAACTCCATTGGTAATTGCTGAAGAACTTCTTTGCAAAATCCATTAACGATTAACCCAACAGCTTCCTCAGGATTTAATCCTCTTTGTTGACAATAGTGCAATTGCTCTTCACTTATTTTTGACGTTGTTGCTTCATGAGCAACATTTGAGTCAAAATTTTTGTTCTTTATATAAGGAACAGTGTGTGCTCCACATTTATTTCCCATTAAAAGAGAGTCGCATTGAGTATAGTTACTAGAATTTTTTGCTTTTGAATTTATGTCTACTAATCCTCTATAGGTCATATCAGAAAATCCAGCACTAATACCTTTGGAAATTATTTTACTTTTAGTATTTTTACCAAGGTGGATCATCTTTGTCCCAGTATCTGCTTTTTGATGATTATTTGTAATTGCTATTGAATAAAATTCTCCAATTGAGTTATCACCCTTTAAAATACAACTAGGGTATTTCCAAGTTATAGCAGAACCTGTCTCTACCTGTGTCCAAGAAATCTTAGAATTTTTTCCCTTACATAGTCCTCTTTTAGTTACAAAATTATAAATTCCCCCTTTTCCATTTTCATCTCCCGGGTACCAGTTTTGAACAGTTGAATATTTAATCTCTGCATCATCAAGAGCTATTAGTTCAACGTTAGCAGCGTGTAATTGATTTTCATCTCTCATCGGCGCAGTACAGCCCTCTAAATAACTCACATAACTTCCTTTATCAGCAATAATCAAAGTTCTTTCAAATTGACCAGTTTCTGATGCGTTAATTCTGAAATAGGTCGAGAGCTCCATTGGACACTTTACACCTTCAGGAATATAAACAAATGACCCATCGGTAAAAACTGCAGAGTTTAATGTCGCAAAAAAATGATCTGTTGTTGGAATTACTGTTCCTAAATATTTTTTTACTAAATCAGGATGTTTTTGTATTGCCTCTGACATTGAACAAAAAATGATTCCATGTTTTGTTAATTCACCTTTAAATGTTGTGGCTACTGAAACAGAATCAAATACCGCATCGACAGCTATTCCATTTAATCTTGCTTGCTCTTGAAGGGGAATTCCTAATTTATTATAGGTTTCTAAAAGTTTAGGGTCTAATTCATCTAAGCTCTTGGGTTTATCCTTCATGCTTTTCGGAGCCGAGTAGTAATATAAATCTTGATAATCAATTTTAGGATACTTAGGTTTTTGCCAGTTAGGCTCTTTGAGAAGCTTAAATCTTTCAAATGCTTTTAATCTAAAATCCAACATCCATTTAGGCTCTTTTTTAATATTTGAAATAAACTTAATTACATTTTCATTTAGACCTTTTGGTGCTTTAATATTTTCAATATCAGTTGTAAAACCGTATTTATAATCTTTTAAATTTTCTATATCTTTTTCTCTAGTATCCATTTTATAATCTTCTTTCAAAGTTTTCTTTTACTAAGTCGTCTAAACTTTTTTTATCAAAAAAATTATTGATGTGAGTTTCAAGTTCATCCCAAAGATTGTGGGTTAAACATTTTGTAGATTTACCATTGCATCCTTTTTTTGACTCTTTTTTACATTGGACAGTTTTTACTTTTTCGTCTACTGCATCAAAAATATTTGTTAATTTTATTTCTTTAGCTTTCCTATTTAAAATATATCCACCTTGAGTTCCTCTAACGCTTTGAACAATTTCTTTTTTTCTCAATTTTGAAAAAATTTGTTCTAAATAATCTAACGAAATGCCTTGTCTTAAAGATATATCCCTTAGAGAAACTGGATTAATTCCATCGAATCTAGCCAGATCCACTAAAGCCATTACCGCATATCTGCCTTTAGAAGTAAGTCTCATAATTCCCTATTTTATTGGGGTATATATAAACCTGACCAAAATAGTCAAGTATCATGAGTAAAAAAAAGCTAACATTTTGTCACGCAGTTGTGATAAACCTAATTTTTTTTTGAGAATAATAATCAATAACAATTATGGAAAATAAAATATTAGAAATATTTATTCCAGGACCTGCAGGTAGACTTGAAGCCAAATATTATAAGAGTAAAAAAAATACTTCACCAATAGCTTTAGTTTTACAACCACACCCTCAGTATGGAGGGACAATGAATAATAAAGTTGTTGTGGAAACTTTTCATACTTTTATGGAAAATGATTTTTCAGTTTGCAGAGTAAATTTTAGAGGTGTAGGAAAGAGTGATGGAGAATTTGACAATGGCCAAGGTGAATTAGCAGATGCTGCAGCTGCTCTTGATTGGTTAGAGAGAGAAAATTTTGATAATTCTCAGTGTTGGGTTTCAGGTTTTTCTTTTGGGTCATTAATTGCTATGCAACTTTTAATGAGGAGACCAGAGATAAATAGATTTGTTGCAATCTCTCCCCAACCAAATGTTTATGATTTTTCATTTTTATCTCCGTGTCCAAGTTCCGGGATAATGATTTATGGAAAAAAAGATGAATTGGTGCCGGTTGAACATATCAATGAACTAAATAAAAGATTAAGTGCACAAAAAGGTATTAAAGTTGAATTTCAATCAATCTCAGAAGCCAACCATTTTTTTTCAAAAAATGAAGGTGCACTTTCAAAATCCCTAGATAAATATATTAAAAAAGAAATAGCTTTGTATTAAAAATTTTTAACTAAAACTCCACCTGTTACTGGTTTTTTACATCTAGTTGTGTTTGGAAATGAAATAGGCAAACCTTTTAATGATCTGATAGCTAAAAAAGCAAAAGCTTGGGATTCAATAAAGTCTCCATCTAATTTATATTGATCAATTGAATTAAGATTTATATCATCAAAATTACTTTTTATACTCTCTAAGAGATATTTATTTTTTCTTCCTCCCCCACATACTAACCATTTACTTTTTTGAGAATTATTCTTATTATGAATAAAATTCATTCCATTGGAAATTAATTTAGCGGTAAAATCAGTAATGGTCGCAGCACCATCCTCTAATGAAAGTCCTTTTGCAAAAAAAATATCAAAATTTTTAATATCCAAAGATTTTTCAAAATTAGATTGTTCAGTAAAATTATCTAAAGCCTGATTTAAAATTAGTTTGTCTGTTTTTCCAGATCTTGCTACTAAACCTTCTTTGTCATAACTCTTTTTTGAGTTTTTTCTCATCCACTCGTCTATCAAACAATTGCCAGGTCCGATATCACAGGCATAAATT
>CACJQO010000020.1:0-4860 GCA_902595565.1 uncultured Pelagibacteraceae bacterium | reverse complement strand
TCGGTGGTTACGTCCAAAAAATTGATGGTATCAGTTATGGATCTTTTATAGTTCCAGGATTACTGATGTTAACTCTATTAACTCAATCAATAAGTAATACTTCTTTTGGAATATTTTTTCCAAAATTTAATGGGACTATTTATGAGATTTTAGCTGCACCTATATCCGCTTATGAAATTGTATTGGCATTTGTAAGTGCTGGAGCTACCAAAACACTGATCGTTGGTTTTGTAATTTTTTTGACAGCACAATTTTTTGCTGATGTACAAGTTCAATATCCATTGCTAATGATTTTTTTATTAGTTCTCGTTTCTTTTACATTTGCATTATTTGGATTTTTAGTTGGTTTAGTTAGCAAGGACTTTGAACAGATGTCAATAATCCCATCTTTTGTGATAACACCAATGGTATTTTTAGGTGGAAGTCTTTATTCATTGGATATGTTACCTGAATTTTGGCAAGTGGTAACTTATTTTAATCCTGTTGTTTACCTAATTAGTAGCCTTAGATACTCTTTCTATGGCATATCAGATTTTAACATTTGGATTAGTGTGGGTTTAATGGTGTTATTCTTGTCAGTTTGCGTAATTATTGTCTCTATCTTACTTAAAAAGGGCTACAGCATTAAGTCTTAAAAGAGATTTATTTAAAAATTTTTTTAAGTTTTTTGAGGTTATCTGCATTATCAACAGTGTACCATTTTTTTGGCATTATATCAGAAACGTATAATTGTTTGATTTTAATTAGTTTTTTCCAAAGAATATTAAAGTCATCAGTTGGTTTAATTTTATCGTTTATTTTTTTTGGATTTAATATTTGAATACCGGTGCAGTAAATATCAGATTTTTGTGTTCTTGAGAGTTTTTTAACAATATTTTTTTTTTTAAAAATAAAATCTCCCGCTAATCCTTTAATTGGTTTTGTTGGAATTAACATGCATAGGGGCTGACCTTTTTTATAATAATCTTTCTCAAGTTTTTTAAAATCAATGTTAGTGACGTTGTCGCAAGTTAAGACATAAATTGGAGAGTTAAATGATTTAAATATAGAGTTGAATATCCACCAAGAATTACCTTTTTTATCTGTATTTATTATTGATGAAACTTTTTCTTCTATTAAATGTTTAGCTAAAATAGGCCCTTTGTAACCAACTGAAATGTGAACAAAATTTATATATTTTTTCAGTCTTTTAATGCCTCTTGCAATCAATGAGGTTTGTTTAAATTTAACTAAACCTTTAGGAATTTTTTTTGTAAGAGGCATTAATCTGGTTCCTCTACCAGCTGCCATTATAAAAGCATGATTTATTTTTTTATAAGTCATTAGATTTCAGACCAAACTTGATAATTTTTTCAATTTCAGACTGCGCTAATCTCTTTGCATTTTCAGAAGATACTATTTCTTTAAGTGGTTTTTTTAAAAGATTATTAAAATCAATTACAAAATATTTTCTATTCTTAATTTTCATCTCTTTAGCATATTTTAACTCGTCCTCACCAATTAAATATTCGTCTTGTCGATCACCTTTTCTGGATTGAATTATTTTATATTTACCACCAAATTTTTTTGTCCAGACTTTTAAGAAATCAATCATTTTTGCAGATTTCATTTCAGCTGAAAGAATTTTTCCATTTAATTTATTTTTAAGTTTTAAAGCTTGATCTATCAAACTTACCGCTTCATTGACGGAGAAAAAAAATCGCCTCATGTAAGGACCAGTAGTGAGGATAGTTTTATTTTTTTTATACATTTGTTTCCAAATTGGTAGAACAGATCCAGTAGACCATGTTACATTACCATACCTCACACAAATAAATTTAGTTTTACTATAAGATTTTATTGATGAAAAAAGTCTTTCCATACAAGATTTACTTAAACCATAAATATTTTTGATTGGTGGTGATGCTTTGTCGGTTGAAACACCTATAACAGTCGGAACTTTTTTGTTTATACAGGCTCGAACAATATTAGTAGATCCAATTATATTTATATCAATACATTCAAATGGAAATTTTTCTGATAAGTCAACAAATTTTGTAGCTGCAGCATGAATTACGATATCAGGTTTAGTATAATTTAAACAATCATGTACAGACTCAATATTAGAAACATCTAAAGGTACTACTTCACAATTCGTTAAATTCTTTACCAGGAAATTTTGTTTATTATTACGAGCACCAAGAAAAACTTTATACTTTTTCTTATAAAAATTAGCTAAATTTCTTCCTAGATAACCAGTACCACCTGTTATAAGAATTTTTTTCATTATTAAATGTTATAAATTTGTTTATAATTTTAATCTAAATAATGTCTATATCTATTCATATACCTTTTTACAATCCAAATCCCGAAAAAAAAGAGGGACATAGAAATTTACGACGATTTGATTATTTAAAAGAAAATATTGAAAACTTAAAAACACTCTCAATTAAAAATGATATTTTTGTGCATACGCACAATGAGTTTTTAGATGATAAAAAATTAGATGCTAGAATAATTAAGCATCAAATAAATGATAATGATTTGGATAAAGGTTATTTAACTTGGAAATGTCGATCATTAATGGAAGAACAAAAAAATGATTATAAATATTTTTCTTACTTAGAACATGACATTAAGTTTTCGGAAACTAATTTACAATATTGGCTTAAATATCAAGAGAAATTAGCTAAAAAAAATTTCCATCTTGGTTTTTTTATTTTTGAAAAAAGCAATGCTGATAATCAGAATTATAGTATTCATATGACAAAAAAATTGGATAAATTTTTCATGATAAATAATCAAAAATTTATTGTAAATGACTTTGAAAATTATTGTTGTTTTTGGATTTATACAAAACAACAATTTCAAAATTTTTTAAGTTCGAAGTGGTGGACTTTTAAAAAAAGAGCTCATAATTTTAGATTCAACTACGGTATCACTGAGAGAGCTGCGATTGGTTACCATGGTTTAAGCATGAACTATTTCAAGGCAACTTTGATACCTGAGCTAAATGGTCAGCCAATACAAGACTCATTTATTGAACATATGACTAATAATTATTATGGAAAAAGAGATTTAAGAGAAGTATGTAAATTTAAAACTGACAATATTTTTGTTGATACAGATCAAAGCAAAGAAGTGAATGATAATTTTAAATTAAAAAAATGTCTCAAATTTTTTTTATGGAAATTTAGATTTATTTCTAGAAAATTTAACTGACCCATTTCTGGGCCAGTTAATAGACTAATATATAAGAGGAATTGTTTTTATTAGAATTGTTCTGACTCGGTTGAGCCATCCATTGCTGTAGTTGAGCTCTTTCCACTACTTATTGTATTAGAAACGGCATCAAAATAAGATGTACCTACTTCTCTTTGATGTTTTACACTTGTGTAACCATCTTTTTCACGAGCAAATTCTTGTTCTTGTATCTTTGAATAAGCAGCCATACCTTCTTTTTTGTATTTTTCTGCTAATTCAAAAATTGCAATATTCTGTGTGTGAAAACCAGCAAGCGTTATAAATTGAAATTTATAGCCCATTTTACTTATTTCTTTTTGAAATGAAGCAATCTCTTCATCTGACAAATGCTTCTTCCAATTAAATGATGGAGAACAATTGTACGCTAAAAGTTTTCCAGGAAATTTTTCATGAATTGCATCTGCAAATTTTTTAGCTTCTTCAAGATTAGGTGTAGCTGTTTCACACCAAATTAAATCTGAATATGGTGCATATGCCAATCCTCTTGAAATTGCTTGTTCAATTCCTGATTTAACATAATAAAATCCTTCAGGAGATCTTTCACCTGTAAGAAAAGGTTTATCATTTTCATCAAAATCATTAGTAATTAGTTTTGCAGCATTTGCATCTGTTCTAGCCAAAATTATTAATGGCACATCAGCAATATCGGCTGCCAGTCTTGCAGCCTTTAAATTTTTAATCATAGTACTGGTCGGCACAAGTACTTTACCACCCATATGACCACACTTTTTTTCACTAGCTAATTGATCTTCAAAATGAACACCTGCTGCACCAGCTTTAATAAACTTTTTTGTAAGTTCAAAAACATTTAATGGACCTCCAAAACCTGCTTCACCATCAGCAATGATTGGAAGCATGTAATCAATTCTTTTCTCTTTTTTCATATCACCATCTTTTAGTTCCATATGTTGAATTTGATCCGCTCTTAGCAAAGCGTTATTCATAGACTCAACAAGTTTTGGAGCACTATCATATGGATATAAAGATTGATCTGGGTACATTTCACCAGCACTATTAGCATCTGCAGCTACTTGCCAACCACTTAAATAAATTGATTTTAGACCCGCTTTAGCATGTTGAACCGCTTGATTTCCTGATAAAGATCCTAAAGTACTTATATAATTTTCAGTATTAAGAAGTTTCCAAAGTTTAACTGATTGTTGTTTACATAGGGAATATTCAATTTTTATTGAGCCCCTCAATCTTTCAACTTCATCGGGGGTATAATCTCTTTTAATACCTGCAAATCTTTTTAGTTCGTATGAGATATTTTCTGCACTCATAATTGGTAGTTACCTCAGAAGTTAAAATTTAATGAAAAAGCAAAATTTGATTTAGTTAGAGTCGTTAAGTGTCTCAACTAAATCTTTCATTCCACTTGAACCCCAATCACAATGATCATCTCTCATGTAAATACCTCTGCTATTATGTTTAGCAAGGTCCTCACTTTTTATGATTTGAGCCTCATTTTCTGTGTTTTTTTGTTTATCAGTCATGTAAATCTTATAATTTACAAAATTTACAAAATCTACAAAAAAGGATAAAAAGCTTGTAAATAAAGGAAAATAATTGTAAATATAAATTTACAAAATTTACAAATAGAAAATATGAGTCAAA
>CACJQO010000019.1:0-6057 GCA_902595565.1 uncultured Pelagibacteraceae bacterium | reverse complement strand
TCTTTATTAATAAAAAGTTTAGGAATTTTACATGATGTACTTAGTCTAATTGGTTTATTTGTTTTAGCTGACTGCATAGTTGATTGTATCAAATCAAGTACATGCAGAGATACTTCCCCATTACATCTATGTGTCTTTTTTTTATCAATACAATAAGCCATTTCTGCAAGACCAACTCCTCTGTAATTAGCATTAGTAGGTGACTCATTTGCTCTAGAACTTTGAGTTCTAATATTAATTTTTCCTAAAGGCATACGATTTGTTTTAAATTCTTTCCATGGGCTTCCTAATTTTTTACATAAATATACTGAACCACCAAACATATTAGGATCTGGCACAACCATTGAACCTTTGGTTCCATAAAGTTCAATATGATTTCTTTGATGAGCTATAACATCAAAAGATAGAGTAAGTCTTATTATACTTCCATTTTTAAATATAATTGTTGTAAAATATGTTGTTGGACATTCTACCTTAATTCTTTTTCCCTTTTTAGGACCAATACCAATTGTTCTAAATCGTGAACCTCTCATTAAACTTGCGGCTTTTACCTCTTTTGCTGGACCCAATAAATTTACTAATGCTGTAAGATAATAAGGCCCCATATCAATTACTGGACCGCCTTCTTTTTTTGCAAACCATGGTTCTGGGTCAGGATGATAAGATTGAACCCCTGGAAAAGCAAAAATTGCATTACCTAAATTTACTTTACCGATACTTTTACCTTCTAATAATTCTTTCGATTTTTGATTGCCTCCTCCGAGAAAAGTATCTGGAGCATTTCCTAAGTATAATTTCTTTTTTTTTGAGAGTTTAAGTAATTCTTTTCCATCTTTTAGATTTATTGCCAGTGGTTTTTCCGAGTATACATGTTTTCCATTTAACAAAGACTTTTTTGCAATCTGGTAGTGAACTTTTGGAGGGGTTAGATTTAATATTATTTCAACCTGTTTATCTTTGAGTAAATTATCTACCGAAACTGCTTTAATTTTATAAATTTTAGCACATTTCTTAGCCGCTTTTTCTCTAACATCTGCACACTTAATTATTTTAAAATTTTTAAAATATTTGTGAGCTCTAAAATATGTTTCTGCAATATGACCACAACCAATTAAGCCCACTTTAAATACTTTGCTCATTGGGGTTATACTCCCTGTCTTTGTTTTGCTTTACCTTCTTTGTGCAATTTTAGAGCTTTTTCGTTTTCTTTAGTTTTGGGAATTTCTAATGTCGGACTCTCCCAATAAGCTGATCCTTCAAGCCATTGATATGAATGAGTTTTGATTGAAATAACGTAAGTAATTTTTGATTTCTTTGCTCTTTTGAAAGCTTCTTCTAATTCACTAATAGAACTTACTTCTTCAGACTTTGCCCCCATACTTTCTGCATGTTTTGCAAAATTTACTTTCACTAAATTCGAAACATTTGAACTCTCAAACAAACAATTAAACTCTTTTCCACCTTTAAATAATTGAAGCCTATTAATGACAGCGTGACCACCGTTATCACAGACAATTACTATTAATTTATTATTAGTTATTACAGATGAATATATATCTGAATTGTAAAGTAAATATGATCCATCACCTACAAATGTAATAACTTCTTTGTTTGGATTGGCCATTTTAATTCCTAAAGCTCCAGAAATTTCATAGCTCATACAACTAAAGCCCCACTCTGTTTCATGAGTATTAAGTTCTCTTGGTCTCCAAATTTGAACAACCTCACCTACCAAACCTCCAGCTGCAGTAACAGCGATATCGCTTGGATCAGAGTTTCTATAAATTGCACCTACTGCATGAGCATAACTTGGAAGTTTTTGATTGGTTGGTCCGCTTTCTTTATCAACATATTCATTCCAAGATTTGAGTTCATCTCTGGATTTTTTATACCATTCCTCGGATGCTTTCCAATCACCTAAGGCTTGTGATAGTTCATTTAAAGAAACTTTTGCATCTCCAATAATTGATTGTGCCATATGCTTAGTAGCATCAAATCTTGCTACATTAATTGATACTAGTGAAAAATTTGGATTTTCAAAATTAGACCATGACCCAGTTGTGAAATCTCCTAACTTAGTTCCAATAGCAATCGCTAAGTCAGTTTTTTTTGCAAAGTCGTTTGCTGCTTTTCCTCCTAAACCTCCAATAGGCCCTAAAAAATGAGAATGATCTCTTTTCATAGAAGAATAGCCCATTACAGTTTGTGTTACAGGTATATTGTGTTTAACTGCAAAAGTAGAAAGTTCCTCCATTGCATCTGAGTAAAATACACCTCCACCAGAAATTATAATTGGATTTTTAGATTTTTTAATTTTTTCAGCTGCTTCTTTAATTTGAAAATCATCGGGTCTTGGTCTTCGTATATTATGGATTTTTTCTTTAAAAAAATCCTCAGGATAATCAAAAATTTCTCCTTGTATATCCTGACATAAAGATATGCATACTGGACCACAATCAGCCGGGTCTAATAAAACTTGTACAGCTTGCGGAAATGTTTGTAAAATTTGTTCTGGTCTGGTTATTCTATCAAAATATTTTGTAACTGGTTTAAAAGCATCATTTTGAGTAATTCCTGGATTATTAAAATGTTCTACTTGTTGTAAAACTGGATCAGGCATCCTGTTTGCGTAAGTATCACCCGGAAGAAATAAAATTGGCAGTCTATTACTCATCGCAACTGCTGCAGCTGTTACCATATTTGTAGAACCAGGACCTACAGAACTTGTTGCTACAAATACTTGTTTTCTTCTTTTTGCTCTAGCGTAAGCAATTCCTGTTAAAGCCATGTTTTGCTCATGATGACCTCTATAAGTTGGAAGTTTATCTTTATTTTCCTCTAAAGCTTGTCCTAAACAAGCTACGTTACCATGACCAAATATTCCAAAAGCACCAGCGAATAAAGGTTCTTTTTTACCATCGATAAGAATTTTTTGAGAAGTCAGGAACTTTACAATTGCATGAGCACATGTAAGCTTTATTTTTTTCATAATTGTAGATATATTCTCTTAAAATTTCGCTTAATTAACCATAAAATAAAAATTATGTATAGTAAATTTGGGCAGTTCATTGATGGTAAGTGGCAGCAAGCGGAAAAAAAAGAAACATACGATGTTATAAATCCTGCTACGGAAGAAATTATTGGCCAAGCATCTAAAGCGTCTTCAGCAGATGTTCAAAAAGCTCTTATATCTGCAGAGAAAGGTTTGGAAATTTGGAAAAACACTTTACCTTGGCAGAGATCATCTATTATTAGAAAAATTGCTGATCTTTTAAGAAAAAAACAAGATGTTTTAGCAAAATGGTTAACGATTGAAGTCGGAAAACCTTTAGCAGAGGGAATTGGCGAAACTGGTGGTGCTGCTGATATTTTCGAGTGGAATGCTGAAGAAACAAAAAGAATTTACGGACAAACAGTCGAAAGTCGATTTCCAGATACGAGAGTTCATGTTTATTATCAGCCAGTTGGTGTTGTAGCAGCCTTAGTCCCATGGAATTTTCCTTTAATATTAGCAGCAAGAAAAATTTCAACAGCATTAGCTGCTGGATGTTCAGTAATTTGTAAGCCTGATGTAATTACTCCAGGAACAGTAATGGAGTTAGTAGATATTTGTAAAGAAGCGGGAGTCCCTCCTGGAGTTGTAAACTTATTATCAGGAGATCCTGAAAGTATTTCAAATGAGTTGTTAGAGTCTGATATTATTAAAAAAGTTTCAATTACTGGATCAACAAGAGTTGGTAAATTAATCTTAAAAAAAGCTGCAGACAAAGTTCAAAGAGTCACGATGGAGCTTAGTGGACACTCACCTTTTATAGTTTTTGATGATGTTGATATAAATAAAGTTGCAGATATGGCAATTACTGCAAAATTTAGAAACAATGGTCAAGTTTGTATTTCACCTAACAGATTTTATATACAAGAAAATAAAAAAGACGAATTCATTAATGCGTTTATTGAAAGAACAAAAAAATTAAAAATTGGAAATGGTTTAGATGAAGGAGTTCAGTTAGGTCCTTTAACAACTGCAAAAAGATTAGGAGAAATCGAAGAATTAGTTGAAACAACTAAAAAGGAAGGAGCAAAAGTTTTATTGGGTGGAAAAAGACCTCAAGGTTTTAACAAAGGATATTTTTATGAGCCAACAGTTTTTGACAATGTAAAGGACAATTTTACAATAATGAAACAAGAACCATTTGGTCCATTAGTTCCAATGTTGTCATTTAAAAGTTTTGATGAAGTAGTTGAGAGAGCTAATAATAATGACTTAGGATTATGTAGTTATATTTATACAAATTCTATGGATAAAGCTCACAGAGCTTCAGAATTAATGGAAACTGGTACTGTTGCGGTAAATACTCCTGCAGTTGCGATAGCTGAGGCACCTTTTGGCGGAATTAAACAAACTGGATATGGACGTGAAGGTGGTTCAATGGCAATTAAAGATTATCTTAATATAAAGTACACTCACCTTGGTTTAAAATCTTAAAATGAGACAAAATAAAATAAAAAAGATGATGAGAGGAGGTGAGCCAATAATTAATGGGTGGCTACAAATCCCTAGTTCTTTTTCTGCAGAGGTAATGTCAAATCAAGGATGGGACTCTATTACTATCGATATGCAACATGGTGTTATAGATTACCCTTCTGCATTGCAAATGTTACAGGCTATATCAACTACTGACGTAACTCCACTTGCAAGAGTAAATTGGAATGAACCTGGACAAATTATGAAAATTCTAGATGCTGGATGCTATGGAATAATTTGTCCAATGGTAAGTAATAAATATGAAGCTGAAAGATTTATTCAGGCATGCTTATATCCTCCTAAAGGTTATAGAAGTTATGGACCTATTAGAGGTTTGATATATGGTGGAGCTGATTATGGAGATCATGCAAATAATGAGATTTTAAAATTAGCGATGATAGAAACTAAAGAAGCTGTTGATAAACTTGATGAAATTATGACTACACCAGGTTTAGATGGAATTTATATTGGACCAGCAGATTTAAGTTTGGCTTTAGGTGAAAAACCATCATTTGATAAGCCAGAAAGTTCAGGAACTTATAAAGAAATTCTAAATATACTAGAACATGCAAAAAAAAATAATCTTTTTGCAGGAATTCATAATGCTACCCCTGAGTATGCACAAAAAATGTTAGATTTAAGTTTTAATTTAGTTACCATTGGATCTGATCAAAGATACATGAGCGCTGGTGCAAAAGAAGCTGTTTCTAAATTGAAATCGATAAAATTAAAAGACGATACAAAAACTTATTAAATTTAAGTGCCAGATAAAAAAAAAATCTTAATTATTCAGCCTATCCATAAAGCAGGAATTGAACTTTTAGAGAATAATTCAGATTATGAAGTTGAGTTAATTGAAAATGTTGATGATAAAGATATTAAATCAAAAATTGCAGAATGTGACGGTTTGTCAATAAGAACGGCAAAATTATCTAGTGAATTGATCAATGTTTCAAAAAAACTTAAAATTATTTCTCGTCATGGTGTGGGTTATGACAATATTGATCTGAAATCATCTAAAGAAAAAAATATCACTTTAGCAATAACAGCAACTGCTAATGCTGTGGCTGTGGCAGAACATGTAATCTTTATGTTATTAAACATATCTAAAAGAAAAGATATGTACGATAAAACTGTCAGAGAAGGAAATTTTACAAATCGAAATAAACTTCCAAAAACAATTGAATTGTGGAAAAAAAATATTTTAATCGCTGGATTTGGGCGAATTGGTCAATCTTTAATTAAGAGATGTAAAGGATTTGAAATGAATGTTTTTGTATATGATCCATTCATTTCTAAAAAAAAAATAGAGGAATTCGGTGGAATAAAAGTTGAGGACTTAAAGGAAACAGTGAAATCTATGGATGCTATCTCTCTTCATATGCCTCTAAATGAAAAAACTAAGAATATAATAAATCTTGATCTTATCAAAACTATGAAAAAAAATTGTATAATCATAAATGCAGCTAGAGGTGGCATAATTAATGAACAGGATTTAAATAAAGCACTAAATGAAAATTTAATATTTGGTG
>CACJQO010000018.1:0-7955 GCA_902595565.1 uncultured Pelagibacteraceae bacterium | reverse complement strand
GATAATTTTTTATGGAAAATTTTACTTACAAAGGTATTTCAGACGGCAAATATGTTGAGGGAGATATTGAAGCTCTAAATCTTGATGAGGCATCACACAAATTAAAAGAGCAAAAAGTAATTATTACCAACCTAATTAAAGGAAAAAAAAAGAAAACCGAAAAAACCGGTGAGAAAAAGAAGGGTTTTTCGTTAAGTTTTCTAGGCAAAAGTAAAAAAATTAAAGTTGAAGAAATCTTAATATTTACAAAACAATTTGCGACCATGGTAAGGGCAGGTCTTCCAATTTTGCAAGTTTTAGCCATGCTTAGAGATCAATTAGAGGGTCCGGCCATCAAAGATGTTGTTGAAGATATCAGAAAAAGCTTAGAGGGGGGTGTGACTTTGTCAAAATGCTTTGAGAAATATCCACAACATTTTGATAACGTATATGTCAATTTGATAAAAGCTGGAGAGGCAAGTGGTAAACTTGATGTATTTTTGTTCAAAGTATTAGAGTCTATTGAAAAAAAAGAGAAAATTAAAAAAAAGATCAAGTCTGCATTAATGTATCCAGGTATTATGTTCACTGTTGCAATAACTGTTACAGCTTTCATGTTGGTTAAAGTGGTACCTATATTTGCTGAAATGTATTCAGGAATGGGATTAGAATTACCAGCAGCAACTGCTACTATTATGGGCATGAGTGACTTTTTGAGAGGAACAGGAGGAAAGGTAATTCTTTTTGGTGGAATAGGATTTTATTTTGTATTTAACTTTGCAACAAAAAAAAATGCAGCAATCAAATATAGATGGCATAAGCAAATATTAAAACTTCCACTTTTTGGTGATATGATTTTAAAATCCATGTTGGCGAGAGTATCTCTTATAATGGGAAATTTGAGTGCAGCAGGTGTTAACTTATTAGAAAGTTTAGAAATTGCTAAATCAGTTAGTAATAATGTTGTTATTCTTGAAGCTTTAGAAAATGTTAAAAAAGGAGTCTTCTCAGGAGACACATTAACTAAATTATTTTTAAAAGAACCACTTTTTCCACCCACATTTAGTCAACTAATTTCAGTAGGTGAACAAACTGGTCAATTAGATGAAATGTTTAATTCTGTGGCAAGATATTATGAAGAAGAGTTTGATCAAACTGTTGATAACATGTCTAGCTTGATTGAGCCTATAATGATTGTCTTTATGGGTGTTATGATTGGTGGTTTGATGATTGCCATGTATTCACCAATATTTAATGTTGGTGCATTAATGGGGACTTAGAATTTTTATAATTGTTTTGTTAAAACTAAATGATTGATCCAGGGTTTTCCACCATCCTTAAAATCAATTGAATCCATTATTTCTTGAATAAAAAAGGTTCCTAAACCGCCAGGTTTTATATTATCTATTTCTCTATGTTTTACTTTTGCAGGATCTACCGGTCTGCCCATGTCAAAAAAACCTATTTCTAATTTTCCATTAGTGCATTTTATTTGGAGCAACATCTTATCATCAGTTTCTGGAAAATCCTTATAAGCATGTTTAACTATATTTTGTGCTGCTTCTGCAATTGCTAAAACAATCTCTTCTTTAACATCACCATTAAGACTTAATTTCTCAAACACTTCTCTTGCAAACGATCTTATTTCCTTAAGACTTGAAGATCTTACCAAAAATCTTTTTTCTTGGACAATATCATTTGTAGCTAGTGAACTCATTAATATCTACTCCAGATTTAATATTTGTTCTAACTTTGCCATCATAATTACTTTAAGCACTGACTTACTTACATCTTTAATAATGACTTTTGTGTTTTTTTCTAATGCTCTTTGATGACTTTCAATCAATACAGATATGCCAGAGGAATCCATATACTGGACTTGGCTCAAATTTAGATGAACCTCTTTGCCACTATCAATTACTGGAAAAATTACCTCTTTAGCTTTTTCAGTGACGTCCATATCTATCTCACCATCAAGATGGACTGTGCTTATATTTCCTTCTTCAGTAACTTTGTAACTCATAAAAATTTCCTTGCCATTGATAAAACTTTTTCAACTGGTTTACTTACCTCTGTTAATTCAAACTTAGCACTATTCTTTTCAGCTAATTGTTTACTCTCTATTAAAACTGAAATTCCTGATGAATCCATATATTCCACCTTACTCAGATTTACTTGAATTATTTTACCCTCTTTAATTAAAGGTAAAATTGTTTGTCTCGCCTTATCAGCAACCTCCATATCTATTTCACCATTGAGATGAACTATACAAGTATTATTATTTTCCTCTACTTTATATGTCATAAGAGTATATTTAGCCCAATTTGATCGTATTTTAATAGACGATTAATTAATGTTTAATTTATACACTTTTTTTGTTATTTACATAATCAAAAATAATTATTAAAATTAACGTCAAATATAAAAAAGAGGGTTGAATGAAAAAAAATAATAAAGGTTTTACACTTATCGAGCTACTTGTTGTAGTAGCTATCATAGGAATTTTAGCTGCAGTAGGTGTAGTAGCTTATAATGGTTACATCAGTTCTGCAAAAGTAAGTTCAACAAAAGCAATTCATAACAACGTTATGAAATTTATTGCATCTGAGTATACAAAATGCTCTTTAGATGGATCAGCTTCTAATGAAATAATGAAAAAGGGTGCTACTGGTTTATCTTGTAATCCAGGTGGTGATGATGATAATCCAGCAAAACCAACTGCCGAAGAAGTAATAGAATATTTAGTGGGTGCCGGTACCCCAATAGAGGATAAAAATCCTTATGCACCTGGACAGAAAGCAATAACTGACGCTGGAGGTTTTAGTTCTGGTTATGTCAGTCTTACGGCAACTACTGATAGCCTTATAACAATTGAAACATGTCATTCTCCAGGAACTGATTGTGGTGATACAGATAATCAGATAGAGAATACTGTTACTCTTGAGTAAAAAAATTCCAAACTTTAAAAACCCGAGTTTAAACAACTCGGGTTTTTCTTTAATAGAGCTTTTAATTACAGTTGCAATAATAGGAGTTCTAGCGAGTGTGGGTGTAATTGCTTATGGTGGCTACATTGACTCATCAAAAAAGACAACAACAAGAAGTATCATGCAAACCATAGCACTTGCAGAGGCAGAATGGTACACGGATACGGGATCATATTATGTTAATTCAGAAGATGAAACATGTACCGCAACAGCAATAACACTTCGCGATTTAAATGAAAACATTTTTGATGGTGAAGATGTTATCCCAGATGATATAGATTGGTTTGTTTGTGTTGCATCTGCAGCTGGTGGAGGATCATTCCAAGTATTTGCTGAAAAATCTGGTGGAGATGCGGATGATATAATGTGCCTAAATAGAAACGGATCTATTAGAGAAGGACAAGCCGAATGTGGTTAGGGTAAATTTTTTTATTTTTAAAAAATATTTGAAATTTATATTTATTAAAATATTGTCATCAAAATCAAATTCAAAAGTAGAAATTATAAATAAATAACTCATAAATTTTAATGATGCCCCAAGATGTGATCGACATACTTACAAGTAATATTGATACTTTGTGGGTTATAGATTGTGCTATTCTAGTTTTTATTATGCAGGCGGGTTTTATGTGTATGGAAACCGGTTTGTCTCGACATAAAAATAGTATCAATGTTGCTCTTAAAAATGCTGCAGATTTTGGTGTCTCAGTTGTTATCTTTTGGATTTTTGGCTTTGGTTTGATGTTTGGTACTTCTTATAATGGATTTTTTGGTACCGATTTATTTTTCTTTAAAACAGATAAAGCAGAGTACATGACATACTTTGTTTTTCAAGCAATGTTCGTTGCTACTGCTGCAACAATTATTTCAGGAGCTGTGGCTGAGCGAATGAAGTTTAATGGTTATTTAATCATGACTGTTTTAGCAACTGGAATAATTTATCCAATCGTAGGTCATTGGGCTTGGTCTTCAAGTTATTTATCTAAATATGATACAGTAGATCAACTCTTAGCAATAACAGGAACAGTTAAAACCACAGGTTGGTTATCAGATTTAGGCTTTGTTGATTTTGCGGGAAGCACGATTGTTCACTCAGTGGGTGGATGGATTGCGTTAGCAGCAGTTATCATTTTAGGCCCAAGAATTGGTAAGTATTCAAATGCCAATAAAGGAAAGTTTACTGGCTCAAGTTTTCCGTTAGCGGTGTTAGGTACACTTATATTATGGTTTGGTTGGTTTGGTTTTAATGGTGGAAGTAATGGCGCTATGGATGAGGCAGTTCCATTAATTTTAATCAATACCTTTTTAGCAGCAGCTTTTGGTTTGTTAACTGGACTAGGTATTTCATATTTAAGGTTTAAAAAGCCAGATCCATTTTATATCATTTTAGGGCCACTAGCCGGGTTGGTTGCAATTACTGCTGGATGTAATTCAATGACTTCAGTTACCTCAATATTTGTGGGTATTATCGGAGCAATTATTGCAGTTATTGTAAATGAAGTATTAAATAGATTTGAAATTGATGATGTTGTTGGAGCAGTACCGGTTCATTTAGCTGCAGGTGTTTGGGGAACGTTAGCGGTTGGTTTATTTAGTGACTTAAGTATTTTAGATACGGGTCTTGATAGATTTTCACAAATTAAAATTCAATTAATTGGTATCATTGCAATTGGTGCTTTTACGTTTATCACTTCATTTATAATTCTTAATATTTTTAATAAATTTTACCCATTAAGAGTAAGCCCTGTTCAAGAAGAATTAGGTTTAAATATAGCTGAGCATAATGCTGTCTCTATTGAACATGATTTAATTTCAATTTTAGATAAACAATCAGAATCAGGTGATCTTAAAGTGAGAGGTCCGCAAGATCCTTTTACTGCTGGGGGTGTAATTGGTCTTTACTATAATAAACTTATGAGCAAACTTGAGACCAGTGAAGACGAAAAAAATAAATGGCGAGAAAGAATTTCAAAGGAAGTGAAACTTGCAGTTAAAGTCCAGGAAAACTTTTTACCAAAAAGAAATTTAAAAAATTATCCTGTTCATGGAATTAATATTGCAGCAAGAGAGGTATCAGGAGATTTTTTCAGCTTTTATCCTCACAACGATAGCATTTATTTTATAATTGCAGACGTTGCTGGCAAAGGAATTCATGCAGGTATGGTTATGGCAAAGGCATCCACTTTGTTTGAAGTTTTAGCACAATCCAAAGTAGACCCAGATGAAATGGTTTTTCATATGAACAATGATTTAAATAATACTAAAACTGCTGGCATGTTTGTCACCTCAATTGTAGGAGAGTATAATTTAATTACAGATGAAATCAGATGGGTGAATGCAGGACATCAACCTGCAATTTTAAGAAATGGACAGGGTAAATATGATCAGTTTGAAAGTTCAGCTCCACCATTAGGAGTAATAAAACAAAAAGATAAAAGTGTTTACAACATTCATAAAACTAAATTAAATGGTTCAAGGTTTTATGCTTTTACTGATGGATTGTCTGAAAGTTTAAATGACAATGGAGAAGAAATTGGAATTGAAGGTTCAATTGGTATTATCGAGCAAAATTATAATAAAGATACTATTAAGCAATTAGATAGCATTACTCAATCTGTAATAGGAACGAGCCAAAACCGAAAATTATCTGATGACTTAACATTAATAAGTATTGGAAAATAAGAGTAATTTTAAAAATTAATTAATTGAAAAAAATAATAGACTTAATATCTTTTCATTTTTATGTTTTTGTATTTCGTAAGATTTAAATTACTTTTGATATCAACAATTTTGTTGATTTCGACATCTGTTTTTTCATCAGAAAAAAGTATTACTTACATGCAAATCTTGCAGGATCCTAATAATTTAGATTTAAATTTAAAGTATGCCCAACAACAAGGAAAAGTTGGTAACTTTAAACAAACAATTTCAACACTTGAGAGATTGAATATGCTTTATCCAGACAATGTTGAAATAAAATTATATTTATTATCTGTTTTGGTCCAAGTTGACTCTCCAGAAAAAGCCAACACTATTATTGAAGATATGAAATTAAGAAGAGATCTTTCTGCTGAGGACTTAGAAACTTTACAAGAAATTGAGGAAGAATTAAAAGATCGTGAACCAAGTTTGTGGAATTTTACAGCCGATGTTGGTTTAGGTGCAACGTTTTCTAATAACGTTAATAGTGTTTCAAAAACCAGACTTAAATATGATACGAACTCAATTACTGAATTTACGTCACCCAAACATGACAGAACTGAAGTTGCATCTATAGGTATTGCTGCTACTAGACCTATAGGAGAAGAGTCGTCGTTATTATTTAATTTTGCGCATACAACATCTAATCAATATCAAGAAGCAGATGATGACTTTCAAAGTTATGGGTTAACGATTGGTTTAGATACCACTTTAGGCAATCAAAGTTTAAGTCCCTATATAATAATGAGTAAAACAGATGCACAACATGATGCAGATAGTTTTTCATTGATGTTAGGAGTAGGAGGTTTTTTTACAGTGGGTGAAAGGCATTCAATTAGCTATGGGTATTCTTATTCAGACTCTAAAGCAAACCAAAATTCAGAGGACACCACTGCTGACGAAACAAACGCAATTGGGCATGGTTATACTTTTGGTTATGATTTAATTTTAACTCCAATAATTTCTAGTTCACTAAGTTTAGGTTATAGTGATAGTGATGCAAAAGTTGATGCTGGAAATGATTACGAAACTTATGAATTTGGTATCGGTTTAAATTTTGCATTTCCTTGGGCATATATTGCTTGGAGTGCCTCAACTAGTTTCAATGATTACAAAGTAGCTGATACCACTGTAGACTCTACAAAGTTAAGATCTGATCATGCAACTACAACAGACATAATGATCACTAAAGCTGTTGGAGATATCTTTCCAATAATTGACCCAAACAGATCGTTGTTTATCAACTTGTCTTATGAAAAAACTTTCTCAGAGGCAAACATAATGAACTATGATTATTTAGCTGATTCCTTCGCATTAAGTTTTTCTAAGGGTTTAAAACTTAACTAATCATATTTTTTTTAAAATTCCCTTATAAATTGCTTTTTTTGACGTTCAATTTGAGCTTTTAAAGTTTATTTTTTTTTAATTTTTGTTAGTTTTACCTTGATGAAAAAATTATTGTCGGTTGTAACAGGTCTAATTTTCATGATCAGCACAAGTGTTTTTGCTGAGGAAAAATTAACCATTGAAAAACAATTAGTTGGAATTGTTGGTGCAATTTCAGGAACTGTTAAAACTGAAACAAGAGAATTAAAAGCTGGTGACAAAATTTATTTAAACGAAACAATTGTTGCTGGTGCAGGATCTGGAACACAAATTTTACTTTTAGACCAATCCACATTTACCATAGGTGAAGATTCAGAAGTAGTAATGGATACATTTATATTTGATCCTGCAACAAATGATGGAAAAATAGTTGCTAGTGTAAAACAAGGAAGTTTAAAAGTTATTTCTGGTTTAATTAGTAAAAAAAATCCTGATAGTTTAACTGTAGAAGTTCCAGAGGGAACACTTGGATCACGAGGAACAGAGTTTCAAACAATTGTATCAAAAGGTAAAACCGACACTTTATTAATCGGTCCAGGAAAAAATAATACTTTAGGAATGAGACCAGGAGCAGTTTTAGTTGGAAACAACTTAGGTTCAACTTTACTTGACAATCCGTACAGCATGGCTTCAATGACCAAAGGTAAAGCACCTGGACAAGCAAAAAAAATTACCAAAAACCAGTTAAAGAAATTTAACAAAAAGATGAAAGCTTTAAGAGTTGCTAAACTCTCACCAGAAGAAAAGAAAGGTAAGAGAAAAGAAATGAAAAAGCAATTAAGAAAAGAGCTTAAGTCTATGGGTTTTGAAAAAGAAGAGATTAAATCAATTATTAGAGAAAATATTCAAAAAGACAAAGAGAAAAAAGTAGCTATCAAAAAAGAAAGAGCTGAAAAGAAAAAA
>CACJQO010000017.1:0-8133 GCA_902595565.1 uncultured Pelagibacteraceae bacterium | reverse complement strand
TAAAATCAAAGTTAATTATAAACAGGCTGGTTCAGATCGTTTAGCTAATACAATTAGTCTACAAAATGGTAAAGATAATTTTATAATTTTAGATTTTGGTACTGCCACCACATTTGATGTA
This sequence comes from uncultured Pelagibacteraceae bacterium, assembly GCA_902595565.1. GTDB lineage: Bacteria > Pseudomonadota > Alphaproteobacteria > Pelagibacterales > Pelagibacteraceae > Pelagibacter. Next base: position 8,012 of record CACJQO010000017.1, on the reverse strand, counting down.
GTTGAAAAAAAATATTATAGAGGTGGTATAATAGCTCCTGGAGTTAAAATATCGCTTGATACTTTGTCTGACAAAGCCTCATTGATACCCCAAATAGATTTAAAGAAGATAAGAAATATAGTTGGCAACAATACAATTTCGGCAGTCCGTTCAGGTTTTTTTTGGGGCTATATAGGACTAATTGACAATATTATTAATTTGATTAAGAAAGAAACTAGAAAATCTTTCAAACTTGTAATTACTGGTGGTTACTCTGATTTGTTTAGAAAATCATTAAAGACTCGTGTAATACAAAATAAAGATATCACAATTAAAGGATTAATTAAAATTGCTAAGTTAATTAAATAAATGAAAAAAGAATTATTATTTTGTCCACTAGGAGGTTCAGGTGAAATTGGAATGAACATGAATCTTTTTGGCTATGGTGAGCCTGGAAATCATAAATGGATAATGGTAGATATTGGAGTAACTTTTGCAGATGATACAATACCAGGCATTGATCTTATATATCCAGATCCTGGATTTATTGTTGAAAGAAAAGATAATTTATTAGGAATAATATTAACACACGCACACGAAGATCATATTGGAGCAATTGCTCACTTATGGCCAAAATTAAGATGTAAGATTTTCGCAACTCCGTTTACCGCTGTATTAATTAAGGAAAAATTTAAAGAAAAACACATCGACATAACAAAAGATTTACAGATAGTCGAGCTAAATGGAAATGTGCTATTGGAAGATTTTGAAATCGAGTACATTACTTTAACCCATTCTATTTTAGAACCCAATGGATTAAGAATTAAAACTCCCGCAGGTGTGGTTTTACATACTGGCGACTGGAAAGTCGACCCAAACCCCCTAATAGGTGATGAAATAAATGCGAAAAGATTAAAAGAAATAGGTGATGAAGGTGTATTAGCAATGATTTGTGACTCTACAAATGTTTTTAGTGCTGGCAGATCAGGCTCAGAGTTAGATGTAAGAAAAAATTTATTAAATATAATGGGTCGATTAAAAAAAAGAATTATTGTGACATCGTTTGCTTCAAACGTTGCTAGAATGGAGACAGCCTTTTATTGTGCTGAACAAACTGGAAGACAAATTTCACTAGTTGGAAGATCTATGCATAGAATTTATAAGGCAGCAAGACAATGTGGATATTTACAAAATACCATTGATCCAATTGATCCAAGAGAAGCTAAAAATTTTGCTAGAGAAAAAATAGTTTATTTGTGCACAGGCAGTCAAGGTGAACCAATGGGTGCAATGATGAGGATATCAAATTACACACATCCTGATGTTTTTATTGAAAAAGATGATGCAGTAATCTTCTCATCAAAGATAATTCCAGGAAATGAGAAAAAGCTCTATAAATTACACAATCAATTAGTCAAAGATGGAATTGAGGTTATCTCAGAAGAAACAGAATTTATACACGTCTCTGGACATCCAAATCGTGAGGATCTTAAAGATATGTATCAATGGGTTAAACCAAAATGTGTAATCCCTGTTCATGGAGAGCACAGACACATGATAGAACACATAAATTTTGCTAAAGAAATGCAAGTACCTCATCCGGTTCAAGTTGAAAATGGTGATATAGTCAAGCTATACCCTGGTGAGGCACCCGAGGTATATGATAAAGCACCTAGTGGAAGATTGTACTTAGATGGAAATGTGAGTGTAGAAGAGGACTCTCAATCAATTAAAGATAGAAAAAATTTAAGCAGCAATGGATATTTGGAAGTCACTATATTAATAACACCTAAAGGAAATATCCATAATAACCCTGTTACAACATTTAGAGGTTTACCCATTTATGAAAAAGATGAATTTCTCTATGGGTTAGAGGACGAAATTGAAAAAACAACAAGATCTTTTAAACTTGGGAGCAAACAGCAAGAAAGTAATTTAATAGATGCTCTTAAAATTGCTTGCAGAAAATTTACAAAAGAAAAAACAGGAAAAAGACCATATACTAATATTAATTTAGTAAGGATTTAATGAGTCCAACTGGCTTAGCTATAATCTACATTATTATCTGGTGGATTGTTTTTTTTGCAATTTTACCAATAGATGTTGAAAGGAAAAAAATAGTTAAAGTAGAGGGTGAAGACTCGGGTTCACCAGAAAATCCTAAAATGTTAAAAAAATTCCTTTATTGTACTGGAATAACAACAATTATATTCACAGCCATTTATTTATTAATGAAATTTGAATATTTAAATTTAAGAAATATAATCATTTAACATGCATATTTCTAAATCTTTTATTCCTATTTTAAAAAATAACCCCTCAGAAGCAAAAATAAAGTCTCATCAGTTAATGTTAAGAGTTGGAATGATAAAACAATCTTCAGCAGGCATATACTCTTGGTTGCCTCTTGGTTTTAAAGTAATGAAAAAAATTGAAAGAATTGTCAGAGAAGAGCAAAACAAAATAGGCGCACAAGAAATACTAATGCCCACAATACAATCCAGCGAGATTTGGAAAGAGAGTGGACGTTATGAGGATTATGGTGAGGAAATGTTACGAATAAAAGATCGTCAAGATCGAGAAATGCTTTACGGACCAACAAACGAGGAATTAGTAACTGATATTTTTAGATCTTCCGTAAAATCATATAAATCATTACCTCAACTTCTTTATCATATTCAATGGAAATTTAGAGATGAAATCAGACCAAGATTTGGAATTATGCGATGTCGGGAATTCTACATGAAGGATGCATATTCTTTTGATGTTACAGATAAAGATGCACTGTTTTCTTATAATAAATTTTTCTTATCTTATTTAAAAACTTTTAAAAGATTAGATCTTACAGCAATTCCAATGGCAGCCGATACAGGACCAATTGGTGGAAATCTTTCTCATGAATTTATTATCCTAGCAGAAACTGGAGAGAGTAAAATTTATGCAGATAAAAGAATATTTGACTTGAATTTTGAAGGAACAAAACTTGATGTTAAATCTCTACTTGAATTGAGAAATCAATATGAAAAATTTTACTCAGTTACTGATGATAAATTTAAAGAAGATGAGTTTAATGAAAAAGTTTCAGAGAAAAATAGATTGAAAACGAAAGGTATAGAGGTTGGTCATATTTTTTATTTTGGAGACAAATATTCCAAACCAATGGAAGCAGCAGTCGATTTACCTGGGGGTAAAAAAGACTATGTAAAAATGGGTTCTTATGGAATAGGAGTTTCAAGATTAGTAGGAGCAATTATAGAAGCAAAATATGATGAAAAAAATGAAATCATGAAATGGCCAATTTCTGTTGCACCATATGATATTGCAATAATTCCTATGATTAATAAAAATGATACATCTGCACTCGATAAAGCAAACAAAATAAATCTTGAATTAAATCAAAATAATATCGATGCGATTATTGATGATACTGATGAGAACTTATCCTCAAAAATAAAAAAAATGAATTTAATTGGAGCTCCATATCAAATAATCATTGGAAAACAAACTGAAGGTGATTTATTTGAATTTAAAGAAATAAACAAAGAAACTCAAAAAATTAATTTAAAAGAAATTATTAAGATTATTAATAAACAAAAAGCTCACAATTGATTTCAACTTTAGAAAAAGAAATTACATTTAGATTTTTAAAAGCTAGAAAAAAAGATGGCTTTTTAAATGTTATATCTATCTTCTCATTTATTGGAATAAGCCTAGGTGTTGCAGTCCTAATTATTGTGATGTCAGTAATGAATGGATTTAGATCTGAATTAATAAATAAGATAGTTGGTTTTAATGCTCATATAACTGTTGATACTTATGAAAATCAAATTCAAATTGATAAAGTAAAGAATACTAATCTCAATCTTATCGCGAGTGAAATGATATTAAGCAACTCAGGAGAAGCGATAATTATTAAAAAAGACACCTCTAAAGGTATTGTTTTGAGAGGTTATTCAAGAAAAGATTTTCCTAAACTAAAAATAATAAAAGATAAAACATTTGTAGGGAATAAAAGTAACTTGACAGGTAACTATATTTCTTTAGGTAAAGAGTTAAGTTTCACATTGAATCTTAAACTCGGTGATGATGTATCAATAATGTCATCATCAGGTGTAGATACAATTATTGGCAGTATTCCAAAGAAAAAATCTTTTACTATTGTTTCATTATTTGAAAGTGGCTTAGCAGATTTCGATAATAATGTAGCATTTATTAATATTGATACCCTTGATGAATTTATGAATCTCTCAAAAAATGATAGAAAATTAGAAGTTTATTTAAAGGATCCTCAAAATATTGAAAATCAAAAAAAGATTGTTCAAAAAATATTTCCTGATGATTTTGTATATAGTTGGGCTGATACTAACAGCTCTTTATTCTCAGCTTTAAAAGTAGAAAGAAATGTAATGTTTATCATATTATCTCTTATAATTATTGTTGCTGCTTTTAATATTATTTCAGGCTTGACGATATTGGTAAAAAATAAAACTAGAGATATTGCTATTTTAAAATCTATTGGTGTATTGAATAAATCTATTATAAAGATATTTTTTTTAGTTGGGGTAATAATAGGTACATCTGCTACATTGTTTGGAATAATATTAGGGGTTACATTTTCTATGTATGTAGAAAATGTTAGAAAATTTCTTAGTGATGTTTTTAATATAAGTTTATTTCCTGAAGAAATATATTTTTTAAGTACGATGCCATCTGAAATAAACCCATCTTCTATTTTTATTATTTCATTGTGTTCAATTTTTATAACGATAATTGTATCCATATTTCCAGCTATGAAGGCGGCCAAACTAGATCCAATAAAAGCATTAAAATATGAGTAATTTAATTCAGCTGTCAAACATTAATAAAAGCTTTTTAAGTTTGAAAAGGATAAATGTTTTAAAAAAAATTTCATATAAATTTAAGTCTGGAAAAATTTATTCTCTAATGGGACCCTCAGGCTCAGGTAAATCAACTTTATTAAATTTATTGTCCTTAATAGATCGACCTAGTTCAGGATCTATAATTATTGATAATAAAAAGATTGATCCAAACAATTCTCAAAAAAATGATCAATTAAGAGCTAATAAAATCGGGATAATCTATCAACAAGATAATCTTCTGTCTGATTTCACAGCAATAGAAAACTTAACCTTAGCTAGTTTAGCAAGTGGTAAAAATAAAGAGGACGCTTCAAATAAATCAAAAATAATGCTCAAAAAAGTTGGTCTTGCAAAAAGATTAAATCACTACCCCTCACAATTATCTGGGGGTGAGAAACAAAGGGTATCGATTGCAAGAGCCTTGATAAACAATCCACAAATTATTCTTGCAGATGAGCCAACTGGAAGTTTAGATATCGAGACTGCTAAAGGAATTTTTGAGCTTTTAAAAAATCAGATAAAGCCCGATAGAATAATAATATTTGCAACTCATAATAGATTTTTTGCTAATAAGTCGGATTGCTTATTGGAAATAGTTGATGGTAGTATAAAAACCATTAATGGCTGAGTCTCAAATTCAAAATTTTAATCATCTAAAAATACACTCTCAATTTTCAATATGTGAAGGAGCAATTAAAATTGATGATTTAAAAGAAATATCTAAAGAAAAGAAAATTAGATCACTAGCTTTATGTGATACATCGAATTTATGTGGTGCCCTAGAATTTGCCGAAAAAATATCTAAAGTTGGAACCCAACCAATTATTGGTACTCAGATCAATTTTAAATTAGATGATACTATTGGTTTATTGCCATTATTCGCATTGAATGAAATTGGATATAAAAGAATTATTGAATTATCTTCACTATCATATCTTAATAATGATGGAACCTCAGATCCACATTTAAATTTTGAGGAATTATTAAAAAATAATGAGGGAGTTGCAATTTTTTCAGGAACAATAAATGGGTTAGTCGGTCAATTATTCAATAAAGGAAAATTTTCAGAAATTGAGAAATTATACTCTAAACTCAAACAAAAATATGGTGATAAATTTTATATAGAAATTCAACGTCATGGAGATCAAAATGAAATTTCATTTGAAAAGTTTAATCTATCGCAGTCTTTAAAGTTGGAAATATCAATAATAGCCACCAATGAAGTTTTTTACTCAGACAAAGATATGTATGAGGCTCATGATGCATTAATTTGTATTAAAAACAAAACCTACATAAATGAGAAAAATAGGATTAAATATTCAAATCAACACTATCTTAAAGATAATTCTGAGATGTCTGAATTATTTTCTGATTTACCTGAAGCGTTAGAAAATAACTATAATTTTCCGTATCGTTGTAATTTTCGACCACATTTTTCAAAACCCATATTACCTGACATAAGTTCGGATAAAGGTGGAAATGCCGATGAGATATTAAAAAAAAACTCTTTGGATGGACTAAAAGTCAAATTTAAAAATATTTTTAACATACAGGGTGAAGATCTTTCTAAAAATAAAAAATTTTTATTTTATAAAGATAGGTTAGATCATGAACTAGATATTATTATACAAATGAAATATTCCAGTTATTTCTTAATTGTTTCTGATTATATTATATGGGCAAAAAAAAATGATATACCCGTAGGGCCTGGAAGGGGATCTGGCGCAGGTTCTTTAGTAGCATGGTGTCTTTTAATTACAGATGTTGACCCAATAAAATTTAATCTTATTTTTGAAAGATTTTTAAATCCCGATCGTATTTCAATGCCAGACTTTGATATAGATTTTTGTGAGGAAAAAAGAGATCTAGTTTTTGAATATTTAACTGAAAAGTATAAGGATAGTGTTGCCCATATAATTACTTTTGGAAAATTAAAAGCCAGAATGGTTATTAGGGATGTTGGAAGAGTATTAGGGTTATCCTATGGTTTTGTTGATAGTATATCCAAAATGATACCTTTTGATCCTTCAAGACCCCAAAATTTAACAGAATGTATTGCCGGTGAACCAAGGCTTCAAAAATTAATTAAAGATGATCCAAGAGTTAAAAAACTTACAGAACTCTCTTTAAAACTAGAAGGATTGAATAGAAACGTTGCAACACACGCAGCAGGTGTTGTTATTGCTGATAGAAAACTACAGGAAGTTGTTCCTTTATATAAAGATGCATCAACAGATCTATTACTTCCCTCAACACAATTCGATATGTATTCAGCTGAGGATGCTGGATTAATCAAATTTGATTTTTTAGGATTAAAAACATTAACAGTTATTAATAACACTCAAAAATTAATTAAAAAAAAAGAAAAAGATTTCAATATTGAGAATATTAATTACGAAGATAAAAAAGTTTTTGAAATGTTGTCTTCAGGTAATACAGTTGGTTTATTTCAAATTGAAAGTTCTGGAATGAGAGAAGCGTTAACTCATATGAGGCCAAATCATATTGAGGATATTATTGCATTAGTTGCTTTGTATAGACCAGGTCCTATGAGTAATATCCCAACATATAATGATTGCAAGCATGGCAAACAAGAACCAGATTATTTACACCCTTTATTAGAAGATATTTTAAAACCAACCTACGGTGTAATTATATATCAAGAACAGGTAATGCAAATTGCACAGAAATTGTCAGGTTTTACTGCTGGTCAAGCAGATATTTTAAGAAGAGCTATGGGAAAGAAAAAAAGGTCTGAGCTTGAAAGACAAAAACAAAATTTTATAGAAGGGGCTGTCAAAAATGGAATTAGTAAAGAGGTGGCAGCTGGAATTTTTTTGAAAATAGAGCCATTTGCGGAATATGGGTTCAATAAAAGTCATGCTGCTGCATATGCGATTATATCTTATCAAACAGCATATTTGAAAACTTTTTATCCAAGAGAATTTATTGCTGCCTCGATGACTATGGATATATCTAATCAAAATAAACTTAGTGAATTTTATGAAGAACTTAAAAGATTAAATATTGAAATTGTTAGACCTGATATAAATCAGTGTTTCGCAGATTTTAGAGCAGAAAATGGAAAATTTTATTATGCTTTAGGTGGAATTAAAGCTGTGGGGTATGAGGCTATTTCTAACATAGTTCAAG
>CACJQO010000016.1:0-8435 GCA_902595565.1 uncultured Pelagibacteraceae bacterium | reverse complement strand
ATCTTCAATTTCTTTATTTGATGGCCAAATATCTTTCATAAATATATCTTTGCCATTTTTATCTTTGCCAAAACTATCTTTATACAAATCAAAATTCATATGACCGGCAAGAGCATAAGCAACGACTAATGGAGGTGACGCGAGATAATTTGCTTTTATATGTGGTGAAATTCTACCCTCAAAATTTCTATTACCAGACAATACTGAAACAGCATAGATATTTTCTTTTTGAATAGATTCAACAATCTCATCGGCTAATGGACCTGAATTTCCAATACATGTAGTGCAGCCATAACCAACTAAATGAAAACCAAGTTTATCTAAGTAAGTATTTAATCCTGCTTTCTCCAGGTAATCTGTAACAACTTGTGAGCCAGGTGCTAATGAAGTTTTAACCCATGGTTTTACCTCTAATCCTAATTCCACTGCTTTTTTAGCTAAAAGTCCCGCTCCGATTAAAACATTTGGATTAGAAGTATTTGTACAAGATGTAATTGCTGCAATTAAAATTGATCCATCTTTAATTGAATATTCTTTATCTTTAACTTTTGAGACTGAAAAATCTTTTTTACCAGTTACTTCAGAAAAACTTTTCTTAAAACTAGTTGAAGCATCAGTTAATAAAACCTTATCTTGTGGTCTTTTTGGTCCTGAGATAGTAGGAACAATAGTTGTCATATCTAAAGTTAAAGTATCAGTAAAATCAATATCTTCACTAGACCACAAACCTTGAGCTTTCGCATATTCCTCAACTATTTTTACTGTCATTTCATCTCTACCAGAAAATTTTAAATACTTTAAAGTTTCTTCATCTATTGGAAAAAAACCACAAGTTGCTCCATACTCTGGAGCCATATTTGCAATTGTTGCACGATCAGCTAAAGTTAAATTCTTTAAACCATCACCATAAAATTCTACAAACTTTCCAACTACACCCTTGTCTCTTAACATTTTAACAACTGTTAAAACTAAATCTGTTGCAGTAGTGCCTTCTGGCATTTTGTTTTTTACTTCAAAACCTATTACTTCAGGAATAAGCATTGAAATGGGCTGACCTAACATACCCGCCTCAGCTTCAATGCCACCTACTCCCCATCCTAAAACTGAAAGTCCATTAACCATAGTGGTATGACTATCAGTTCCTACCAATGTGTCTGGAAAAAGATAACTCTGTCCCTCAAACTCTTCGCTCCATACTACTTTGGATAAGTATTCTAAATTTACCTGATGACAAATTCCAGTTCCGGGAGGAACTATTCTAAAGTTGTTGAATGCTTGCTGACCCCATTTTAAAAAAGAATATCTCTCACCATTTCTATTAAATTCAATTTCAACATTTTTATCGAACGAATCTGCTTTAGCAGACTGATCAACTTGGACTGAATGGTCAATGACAAGATCTACTGCAGAAAGTGGATTAATTGTATTAGGATCTTTATTTTTTTCTTTCACAGCTTCTCTCATAGCTGCTAAGTCAGCCACTGCAGGAATTCCAGTGTAATCTTGTAGTAACACTCTCGCGGGTCGATAAGCAATTTCTGTTTTTGATTTTTTTGTTTTTAGCCAATTTTTAATTGCCTCAATTTGATTTTTTGTAACAGATACATCGTCCTCATATCTTAACAAATTTTCTAACAAAACTTTTAGGGATTTTGGTAATTTAGAAATACCCTCCAAACCATTTTCTTCTGCTTTATTTAATGAATAAAATTTAAATTTTTTATTATTTATTTCTATATCAGAAAGAGTTTTGTAAGAGTTAATTTTACCTGGTTTCATATTTTTATATATAAAATGTAGTTATGCTTAATAAAAGAAGCCCTGACATAACATAATTAAAGTACTTAATAAATTTATCATTTGTCGCAAATTTCCTCAAAAATTTACCAACAAACGTCCACAAAGTTATACTTGTGACAGAAAATAGAAAAGCAAGAGCAACTATTTGAGTCGCATAACTTATATAATTAACCCCTAACTCAACATAAGTAGAGACAACAATAATTGCAACAGTGACGCCTTTAGGATTTAAATATTGAAATAAAAAGGTTTCAATAAATTTTACAGGGTTTTCCTTTTGGGTCTCATTTGAAGAAGTTGAAAACGCAATCTTATAAGCCAGATATATTAAAAATAAAGTCCCAAGATATCTAATGACTATTTGAATGATGGGAAATAATTTAAAAATATTAATTAAACCTATCGATAAAAACAAAACTAATGAGGTGAATCCTAAAGTCACACCAAGAATATGAGGAATTGTTTTTTTTATCCCAAAATTAAATCCAGAGTAAGATGCGACTACATTATTTGGACCCGGGGTATACGCTGTGACAAACCAAAATAAAGAAATTGATAATATTTCAGGATGCATACTTAGGCTATTGGGAGACCATTTTCTGATTGTTGAGATGGATGAACGAGAATCACTTTGCCTTCCTTATCAATCGAACCCAAAATCAAAACTTGAGACACAACTCCAGCAATATTTTTTTCGGGAAAATTACAAACTCCGATTACTTGTTTACCTTTTAAATTATCCTCATTGTAATAATGAGTAATTTGCGCTGAAGATTGTTTAATTCCTATCTCTTTTCCAAAATCTACCTCAACTACTAAAGATGGTTTTCTTGCTTTCTCATTTTTTTTTACAGAAATTACTGTCCCTACTCGTATGTCAACTTTATCAAATATATCGTATGTTATTTGTTCTTTCATAAATCCAGTATATATATTAGTTATTATTCATGAGTACAGAAATTAATATTGAAAAATTATATGAAAATTGCATCAAAATTTTGACTGATTTAATCGGTTTCAAAACAATTTCTGGAGATGATAATAGTAATTTAATTAATTATTGTGAAGAGTACCTTCAAAAATTAGGTGCAACTTCATTTAAAACTTTTGATGAAGAAAAAAAACGTGTCAATCTTTTTGCAACATTTAAGGCGAAAAAAACAAACGGGATAAAACCAATTATTTTATCTGGTCACACTGATACTGTTCCGGTTTCAAAAAGTTGGAGCACTGATCCTTTTAAAGCCACAATCAAAGATGATAAACTTTATGGCAGAGGTGCATGTGATATGAAAGGTTTTATTGCATGTGTTTTAGCTTATGCGCCGATTTATTCAAAAGTGGAATTAAAAAGAGATATCCATTTTTCGTTCACATTTGATGAAGAAACTGCTTGTCTTGGAGCGCCCATATTAATTGAGGAGTTAAAAAAAAGAAAAATTCAAGACGGTATATGCATAATTGGGGAACCAACTAAAATGAAAATTATAGATGCTCACAAAGGTTGTTATGAATATACAACTTATTTTGAAGGTTTAGCAGGTCATAGTTCAATGCCACATAAAGGTGTTAGTGCTGTTGAGTTTGCCTCACGTTACGTAAACAAACTCATTGAATTAAGACAGGACTTAAAAAAAAGAGCTCCTAAAGATTCGATATTTGATCCACCCTTTTCAACTTTGCAAGTAGGAGGGATATTTGGTGGCATAGCACACAATGTGATAGCTGATAAATGTTATATTGAATGGGAGACTAGACCGGTAGTGAAAGAAGATGGAATTTTTTTAAATCAAGAAATAGACAAGTATGCTAATGAAATTTTATTACCAGAAATGAGGAAAGTATTTCCAAATTCAAAAATAACAAAAAAAATAATTGGTGAAGTAACTGGATTCGATCGTGTTAAAAACTCAGAAGCATGTGAGTTGGTTTCAAGTTTAACTGGGGACAATTCACGAGAAGTTGTTTCTTTTGGTACTGAGGCTGGGTTGTTTCAGGAAATTGGTATGAGCACTGTGGTCTGTGGTCCTGGTTCTATCGAGCAGGCTCATAAAGTTGATGAATATATTGAATTAAATGAAATTAAAAAATGTTTAAAATTTTTAGATGGTCTTAAAAAAAGATCTGCTTTAAATTAATTCCAGCCACCAACAGCTTTCACTTCTAAAAATTCTTCAAGACCATGTTCACCAGCTTCTCTACCAATTCCAGAATGTTTAAAACCTCCAAATGGTGCATCTACAGCAATACCAGCTCCATTTACATCTACCATTCCTGATCTTAACTTTCTTGCAACTCTTTTAACTTTTTCTTTGTCTTGTGTTTGAATGTAATTAGTTAATCCGTAAGGAGTATCATTAGCAATTTTAATTGCTTCCTCTTCATTTTCAAAAGGCATTACTGATAACACTGGACCAAAAATCTCTGTTCTTGCAACTTCCATGTCATTTTTAACATCAGCAAAAACTGTTGGTTTGACAAAGTATCCTTTTTCAAATCCCTCTGGTTTACCAGCGCCTCCTGCAACTAATTTTGCACCCTCATCAATACCCTTTTTAATTAAAGTTTGAATTTTATTATATTGCATCTCAGAAATGACGGGACCAATATGCTCTCCCTCCTTCTTAGGATCACCAACCTCAAAATTTTCAGTATATTTTTTTAATCTTTCTACAGCTTCATTATACATTGATTTTTCGACAAGCATTCTAGTTGGAGCATTACACGACTGACCAGAATTTCTAAAACATCTTAAAGCTCCTCTTTCAATAGCATCTGGATCAGCATCTTTAAAAATTATATTTGCTCCCTTTCCTCCAAGCTCAAGACTTACTCTTTTAAAATCTTTAGCTGCATTTTGTGAGATTAATGCTCCAGCTCGAGTAGAGCCAGTAAATGAAATCATGTTGACTTCAGGATGACTTGTAAGTGCATTACCTGTAGTTTCTCCATTTCCATTCACTAAATTGAATACTCCAGCAGGAAATTTTGTTTCATCAATTAATTCTGCAAGAATCATTGAGGATAAAGGAGCAAGTTCAGATGGTTTTAAAATCATAGTACAGCCAGAAGCTAAAGCTGGTGCAACTTTAAGACAAACTTGATTCATTGGCCAATTCCATGGTGTAATCAAAGCACACACACCTTTTGGCTCATAAATTAATCTTTGATTAGGAGCATGTTCACCCAAGGGTTTTTCAAATTCAAAATTTTTTAAATATCTAATAAATGATTTTAGATGTGCTGCACCTGTGCCTGCTTGTAGTTTAGTTGCAAAGTCTTTGGGAGCTCCCATTTCTGTGGTAATAGCTGCAGCAATATCTGCCCATCTTTTTTTGTAATTTTCGTACAATTTTTCTAATAATCTTATTCTTTCTTCTTTAGGGGAAAATGCCCAAGTGCTATAAGCTTTTTTCGCTGAACTTACTGCATAATCAATATCTTCTTTATTGCCTAAAGAAATAACCGCACAATTTTCCTCTGTAGCAGGATTAATTACTTTTATTTCTTGTTTACTTTTTGGAGCAACCCATTTTCCATCGATGTAAAAATTTTTTTTATTTTCCATACAAGACTCCTAACCCTTCTTTATTTTTTTGCAAACAAATTAGTAAGTTCATAAACAATTGTTGCGGCAGCTAAAGATGTTACCTCTGCATGATCATATGCTGGAGACACTTCAACTACATCTGCTGAGATTAAATTCATTCCTGACAAACCCCGAATTACATTAACCATTTCTCTTGAAGTCATTCCTGCAATTTCTGGTGTACCGGTTCCTGGGGCAAAAGCTGGGTCTAAAACATCTATATCAATTGATAAGTATAATGGATTATCTCCAACTCTTTTTTTAATTCTTTCAGCTATTTTATCAGTTCCCTCTGTTTGAAATTCATCACAATGAATTATCTTAAATCCAAAACTTTCATCATTTTTAATATCATCTCTACTATACAAAGGTCCTCTAATACCTACATGCATAGAAGCATCATCTAAAAATAAATTCTCTTCTCTAGCACGTCTAAATGGAGTTCCGTGAGTATAAGGTGCCCCAAAATAAGTATCCCATGTATCTAAATGAGCATCAAAATGAACTAAAGCAACTGGACCTTTATTAATTTTGTTTACAGCTTTTAATAAAGGAAATGCAATTGTATGGTCCCCCCCTAAACTAATTATACCTCCAGTTTTTTTCAGTAAATCTGTAGCACCCTCTTCAATTTGTTTGATCGCTTCATTAATATTAAAAGGATTACACGTAATATCTCCAGCATCAGCAACTTGTTGTACTTTAAATGGTTCTACATCATAACTTGGATGATAATTTGTTCTTAAGTGTCTTGAAGCTTGTCTTATGCTTTGAGGACCAAACCTTGCTCCTGGTCTATAACTTGTGCCTGCATCAAAAGGAATGCCGACTATTGCAACATCACAATATTCAACATCTCTCAATTCTGGTAATCGTGCAAAAGTCGAGGGTCCAGCAAATCGTGGTACTTTGGTTCCACTTACCGGTTGGATTGGTTCCTTGGTACTTTTTTTTTTCATCATAAAACTCTATCACATTCTCACAATTTGGAATATCTTCAATAATAGTTATTATGAAATTATTTAAGTTCATTTTATTATATGTATTTTTAATTTCTTCTGTGCAGGCAGATACGATTTATCAATTGATTAAAATCCCAAATCTTGAAATTTATAATATTAAAACTACTAATAATCTGAGATATCTTTACGCTAAACAACCTTTTACAATTGGGGTAGATAATAATATTAATTGTTTTAAATCATCAAAACAAGATTTAGACCAAAAGTATCAAATTATAGAAAAGAATTTAAAAAGATATTCTCAAAGTTTTTTAAAAAAAATAAATTTAAAATATATTGTTCTTTGTGAAGATTTATCAATTTCAGGAATTAATACTGCTGGAATACCTGATAATGTGATGAAAACTCTTATTGTTGATATTAAATTTAATAATAAATATTTTGAAAGAGTATTACATCATGAAGTCTTTCATATAATCAATGATAGTTTTAAGGAAATTTTTAATGAAAAAACTTGGTCGAGTTTAAATTCAGATAGCTTTAATTATGCAAAATGTTCAACTTGCACAAAGAAAATAGGTCTTGATACTTATTCTAAAACTAATGGTTTTATTACTGAATATTCAAAATCAACCGCTTCTGAGGATATGGCAGAAGTTTTTTCTCATTTAATGCATGGGAATTTACCAAAACAAATTGATCCTATTCTTCAAAAAAAGATAGATTTTATCAAATCAGGATTGCTTAAAATTGATCAAAGTTTCAATTTATGATTAAAAAAATTAAAGCTTCAAAGTCAGAAAAGATAATTTTTTTTTTCTTAATATCTTTAGCTATTTTTTCTCTAAGTTCCTTTTTTTTGATAAAGAATAAATGCTTATTTGTTAAAGATTATAATCCAGAAAAACTTTTTTTTGATAAGCCAAATAATGTTGCGATTTTAAATGTTGAATGTGGGAATGTAATTATTGAATTATATCCAAATATTTCTCCAAACGCGGTTGAAAGATTTAAAACATTGGTGAGGTCTAAAGCTTACGACGATGTTGCATTTCATAGAGTAATTAAAGATAGTCTTGTACAGGCAGGTGATTTGGAATTTGGTAAAAAAGGAAATATTGATTATGGAAAAATCGGAACAGGACAATCAGGATTAGGAACCATAAACTCAGAAGTAGATGTCCCATTTAACTATGAAAGAGGAAGTGTAGGTCTTGCAAGAACACAAAAATATAATACTGAAGATAGTCAATTTTTCATCACACTCAAAGATGAGCCATTATATGAGAGTGAATATACACCAATTGGGAAAGTGATTTATGGAATAGAAGCGCTAGAAAAAATAAAATATCAAAATAAATCTGAGTATGTTCTAAGGCCTGACTTTATAAATTCTATTAAAATGTTAGTTGACTAAAGGTTTACCAGTAGCCAAAGTGTGTTTAATCCTGTCTTGAGTATTTTTAGTTTCAATTAATCGCATAAAAGCATCTAATTCTAATTTGAATAAATCATCTTCTGTTAACACTTTATCCATAGTTGTGTCTCCACCACTTAAGACTAAAGCTAATTCTTTTGCAACTTCTACCCCATGATCTAAGATTATTTTATCATTATAGAGTTTTTCTAAAATTTTATGCATTTCTCCAATGACCGCTTTCCCCGGCAAGTTAAACTGAAGCTCGCTAGGTGCTTTAAAATCTTTGTTTTCATCTAAGATTTTTTTTGAAACTTCTAATAAACTATTTCTATTCATAATTTTTTTATTTTCAGGCAGTAAGTATTTCAATGGCTCAGCTTCAACAGGTGATGTTGCTGTCTTTCCATAGCCAATGATATCAAAAACTTTTAATGGCGCATAATTTGGATCTTTTTTTGCCTCTGCTGTATCTAACCATCTAGCTAACATTTCTTTACATCCTCCACCAGCTGGAATTAAACCTACGATAGTTTCTACCAGACCAATTACAATATTTGTATGAGAAGCAACAAAATTACTTTGCACTAAAACCTCAAATCCACCTCCTAAAGTAAGTCCTGATGGCGCAGATAAAACCGGGTGTTTAGAGTACTTAAGATGTTTA
>CACJQO010000015.1:0-9288 GCA_902595565.1 uncultured Pelagibacteraceae bacterium | reverse complement strand
GACTAATTAATTTTTATTAATATAAATTTTTGATGCATTTTATATTCTGCTTATTTACACTTGCTATTTCAAATTTAGCTTTATGACAAATTATGAGTAAGAGAATTATATTAGCTTTTATTTTTTTGTTTGTATTTGCAAAAGATGCTTATTCCAAGATATTACCAACCTTCGTTCAAAAAGTTAATAGTTATATTGGTGGGGGTGCCACCAATGGAATAGCATTAAACTCTGATGGAACAAAAATATTTGTTGGGCAATTTAATAATGCCAATACATATATTTTTGAGTACGTGTTAGATACAGCGTTTGATATATCATCTAAAAATGAAGGAACTGAGGAAACATTAGATTTAAATGCTGGAGATGATGATATTAACAGAGAATTCGAGGACTTTACTTTTAATAATGATGGTACAAAAATTTTTGCAATCGATGACGATGGTGGAATGAACATTCATACACTTTCTACAGCTTATGATTTAACTAGTGCTACACAAGTTACGGATGATGGTATTAATTGGTCAACCTATCTTGTGCCATTTTTAGACAAAATTTCTACGGGGTTAATGCATCCTAATTCAATTCGCTTTAATAACGATGGAAGAAAAATGTATTTAAGCCATGCAGTTATTAACTCTGATGATACTGTAGTAGCTGTTGTTCAATACAATTTGGGTACTGCTTTTGATCCGAGCTCTGCAGGATCAGTTGAATTTTTAAATGTCAGAGAGGATTTTCCAAAAATTAATAAAGCTATCCATGCGATAAACTTTGATGACGATGGAACAAGAATGTATTTAAGTGCTGGACATTTTGGTAATACAAGCGATCATCCTCTCATTACTTATGAACTTTCTGAACCCTTCAATATAAGATCAGCAAAAAAAGTTGGTTCTTACAATCATTTTGGTGCGGCGGGAGGGGCTACTATGGCCGTTGGTGGAGTTTTTTCTTCAACAGGTTTAAAATATTATATGACTACTGGTACTGGTAATGATGGGGCAGTTATTGAATACACGTTAGGTTGTCCTTTTGGTCTCGTAATTTGTGAGAGTGATGCAGAAACCGCGACAGTAACAAGTGCTCAGGTTGAAATTGCTAAAAATGTTATCACTCAAAACGCATCGACAATTTTCAAAAGGTTTGACTGGTTACGTAGAAATGAAAATAATACCAATTTAAATAGTCATAATATTAAATTAAATATTGATATCAGTAATCCAGTTTTAACTTCATTAAAAAACAACTTACAAAATTCTTTAAATAATAATTTAGAAAATTCATTAAATAATGTTGAATATATTCAAGCCTCATTAAATGATAAAAATCCTTTTAAGAATATTAGGAAGTGGTCTCATTGGTCTCATGGAGATATATCGTTTGGACGGTTTGGCGATACACTTTCATTAAAACCAATGGATGTCAGTACTAAAGGAATTATGTTTGGATTGGATAGATTAATAGACAATAAAATTTTTGGTTATGCATTTAGATATGGAAATGATGAAATTGATATCAAATCAAGTGCTAACAACAAATTAAAGTCACAATCATACACCCTTAATGTCTACAAGAGTATTCAGACACCGGATAAAATAAATTTAAATGCTTTATTAGGTGCCAGCTTTTTAAGCATGGATCAGTTGACTTCAGGATCAGTTACTGGAGAGCGAAATGGAAAACAAATTTTTACAGCTATTACTTATGAGCATGAAAATACTTATTCTGAATTTGAATTGATTCCTTTTGGTAAATTTGATCTAAGCATAAACCAATTTTCAGAATATACTGATTTTAATAGTTCTACTGCAGGAGTTGAAAGACATAATGATCTCATTTTTCCAACCAGTAGTATTTCAGGGGGATTTAAGTTTGATGATACTTTGTATTTAAATGACAGCAGTTTAAATCGAAATGGTTTTATTGAATACATTCATGACTTAACACCAGATATTGAACACGATTTTGTAAATCTTGCTGACAACATCGAAAGAACAAAAACTTTAAAAAAAAATTCAAGAAGTTATTTAAAAGGAAACATAGGTTTTGAATATGCAAATTCAGATGGCTATACTTTTGCAATCAATTATGAGAGGCTTCAAAGTATTCTTAAATATGAAAGTAGTCATTTAAATAGTTTACTAATAAAAGTTGGAAAAAAACAAATGAATAAAGCTAATTTTGACGTGATTTATGATCCAACAAATAACAATAAGACTGAGATTAGTTACCTAAAAAACTTTGGTAATTTTAATTTTAAATTAAATTCTAATTATAGTTTATTTAGCAAAATCCCTGATTATGGTGCGAATATAGAAATTTCTGGTACTTTCTAGGTTAAATGAGAATAATAAAAATATTAATTTGGATTATTTTAATAATTTTTCCTATTACTAAATCCTTTGCAGCTTACGTTACTGAAGTGGACACCGATCAATCAATATCTTTTTTAGATGGAAGTGCAGATATCCCTAATGGTATTGCTTTTAATCCTAATGGAACTAAAATGTTTGTATCTTTTCAAAGTGATTTTATAAACGAATATGATTTATCAACTCCATTTGATATTTCCACACATTCATATGCTGGAGATAGCGAGAGATGTAATCTAGCCAATGGTTGGTCAGCAGAAGCATACGAGGAAGAACCTACACAAACTGGTGATTTAACTTTTAGTAGTGACGGACTTCATATATTTATTATTAACAGAGGGCAAAATAATGATGATAATGATGCCTTGTGGAGATACGATTTAACTAAACCTTTTGATGTTTCAACTTGTACACTGGCTCAAGAAAAAGATCCTGATGCTCTCGAAGCTCTTAATGGTTGGAGATTGGGATCTATTGATGATAATCATAAACATCATCATGCACAAGGTATAGCTATAAATCCTGATGGTACGAAAATATTTATAAGCTTTAATGGAAGGGGTGGCGGAGCTGCAAGTGATAAAGATAGTATTAGAGAATATAGTCTTTCAACACCTTACGACTTAAGCACTCTTACCCATGTTGATAGTGCGGGAATTCTTTTAACACAAGGTAATCCTGATTCAATTTTTTTTAGCGACAATGGAAAAAGAATTTTTGTTACTGATCATGACTTATTTACAGTTACTCAATATTCACTTTCAATAGCATATGATACTACTTCGAATGTCAAAGATGGAGCGGTAATCATAAAAAATTTTATAACAACTAAAACTGCCAACCAAATAAGAGCTCTTGCATTCAGTGCAAATGGATTAAAAATGTTTGTCTCTGATGATAATGGTGATGATTCGATACATGAGTTTAATTTAGTTTGTCCTTTTAATATTATTGAGGGAAATTGTCCTGCAATAACAGAGGGTGATCGAACAGGATTGGTTGAAGCTCAAATAGAAGTAGCAAAAAGAACGATAGAACACTCAACCGATACAGCTCTCAATCGACTAAAATGGATTAGACGAAACAAAGATCTTCAAAACTTAAGTTATCAAAATATAAAACTTAATTTTTCAAATGAGATGTTAGCTTCTCTTGCTGAAGCTATTCAAGTTTCAACATCTCCTAAAGAAAAAAGTAAAAACAAAGATATTTTTTATTGGGCTGAGGGGAGTTTAGCTTTTGGTCAAGTTACAGAAACCGACACATCATCTAGAAAAAAAATATATACCGATGGTATTACTATTGGTGCTGATAAATTTACTGATGATAAAGCTATAAAAGGTTTAGCATTTAGATTTAGCCAAAATGATGTGAGTGTGGGAAATGTTGGAACTAGGTTAGATACTGATACTTACAATTTAACGTATTATTCAACAACACCGGTAAAAGACGATAGTAGATTTTTAGATGCAGTTGTTGGTATTGGCTCTTTGAAATCAAAAATTTTAAGTGTTTTAGATGGAAATAAATTAACTGGAAATAGAAATGGTAGACAAATTTATGGAACTTTAAAATTGAAAGAGGAGATTAAAAAAGATGAGCTTACCTTAATTCCTGCTGCTCAAATTGATTTAGGTTACACATTGCTAAGCAGCTATTCTGAAAGTGGAAAAACTGCAATGAGATTTGATAAACAAAGTATTCAGTCAAGAAATTTAAGATTATCTCTAGCTTCTGTTGAGGAACTAAATAATAAAAAATATAAAATGAAAAGACATGGTAAAATTGAGTACCAAGCTAATCTCAATCGTTCCTCAAATGCGAAATATTCCTATATTAGTGATAGTGCGAGTGGTAATTTTGATACCAAATTTACCGCAGGTGCATTACACAATATTAATGGCGAAGTAGGCTTTGATATTATTTATGATGAAAACTTTAGTTTATTTTTTATTTATGAGCACAACGAAGCAATTGGATCTGGTTATACTCAAAAAATTCACATAGCCATTGGCTATTTACCGCAAAAAAATACTAATTTTGCTTTTAAAATTGAAGGAGATGAAATTTTAAAATCAAAATATATTTATACCAAAAACGTTAATGGCTTAGATATTGATTTTTATTTATTGAATAATAATGCAATGCGACCTGAAACATTTGATGAAATTGCCTTAAATTTAAGAAAAGTTTTTTAAGCCAAGTTCAAATATAGGTTATAGTAGAACACCTAATTATAGTTCAAATTTCTAACATTTCTGTTATTTTTGTTCCTTAATAATTAAAATTATTCTATAAAATTTATGAAAAAAAATAAGATCTATATATTTTTATCTTTTTTTTTTGTCATATCTAATTTTTTTGCTCAAAACGCGTATGCTAATTTTATATCTTCCGGCGATGATCTTACTACCTCCAATTATGTAATACGAGCATTTGATGTTCATGCTCAATTAACTGATCCTAGAGATATTACATTTAATAATGATGGAACAAAAATGTTTACAAATGATACTACTGCAGACGACGTATTTGAATATACTCTATCAACACCATACGACATTTCGACAGCTGTTTTTGTCCATAGCTTTTCACTGAATGAAGATAGTAGTAGTAGACCATTTGGTGTTAAGTTTAACAATGATGGATCAAAAATGTTTATTGCTGGAAGAGCAGAAAAAAAAGTATTTGAATATTCACTCTCTAGAAAATTTGATGTATCATCAGCAACGTATACTGGAAATTTTATTGATGTTTCGCCACAAATTGCGGGTACTTCATTATTTAGTCTAGTTTTTAGTCCTGATGGTACAATGATGTTTGTTACTGAGAATGGATTTGGCTTGTATCAATATTCATTAAACAAAAGTTTTGATCTTTCGGGTGGAGCTAATTTTATAAGATCTGCTGAAGTGTCAACTATTTCGGGTGGAAAACAATATACTGGTATAGCGTTCAATCAAAGTGGTACAAGAATGTTTGTGGTAGACTCAGCAGCTAATGAGATTAATCAATATACTTTATCTGAGGGTTTTAATATTTCGACAGCATCTTTTGATGGTGGTGCAACAGCAAAACAATTTTCACACCCAGATCCTATAAATGATGGTGACCCCCAAGGTATAGACTTTAGTCCCTCTGGGTTAAAAATGTATGTTTCACATCTTGCTGTTTCTGGTACTGGCACGAATGCAATGATTATAGAATATCACTTGCCTTGTCCGTTCAACCTTTTTGCTGGAAAATGTACAGAGATTACAGAAGGAGATAGAAGAGGAGTAGCTGAAGCTCAAATTAATATTGCTAATAGAACAATTGAACACTCAACAGACACAGCGCTCAATCGTCTAAAATGGATAAGACGAAATAAAGATCTTCAAGATTTAAGCTATCAAAATATTAAACTTAATTTTTCTAATCAAATGTTAGCTTCTCTAGCTGAGGCTATTCAAGTTTCAACTACACCTAAAGAAAAAAGTAAAAATAAAGATATCTTTTATTGGTCTGAGGGAAGTTTAGCTTTTGGTCAAGTTAGAGAAACCGATATATCATCTAAGAAAAAAATTTATACCGATGGTATTACCATTGGTGCTGACAAGTTTACTGATGATGGAGAGATTAAAGGGTTAGCATTAAGATTTAGTCAAAATGATGTGAGCGTAGGCGCTGTTGGAAGTAGGCTAGATACCAATACTTACAATTTAACTTATTATTCAACCACTCCAGTAAAAAATGATAATAGATTTTTAGATGCAGTTGTTGGTATTGGCTCTTTGAAATCAAAAATTTTAAGTGTTTTAGATGGAAATAAATTAACTGGAAATAGAAATGGTAGACAAATTTATGGAACTTTAAAATTGAAAGAGGAGATTAAAAAAGATGAGCTTACCTTAATTCCTGCTGCTCAAATTGATTTAGGTTACACATTGCTAAGCAGCTATTCTGAAAGTGGAAAAACTGCAATGAGATTTGATAAACAAAGTATTCAGTCAAGAAATTTAAGATTATCCATTGCCTCAGTTGAAGAATTAAACAATAAAAAATATAAAATGAAAAGACATGGTAAGATTGAATATCAAGCTAATTTACATCGCACATCTAACATAAAATATTCATACATAAGTGATACTTCAAGTAAATATGATACCGAATTAAATTCTGGAGCATTACACAATATTAATGGTGAAGTAGGTATCGATGTTATTTATGATAATAACTTTAGTTTATTTTTTATTTATGAGCACAACGAGGCTTTCGGGTCCGGTTATACTCAAAAAATTCACATAGCGATTGGTTATCTACCACAAAAAAATACTAATTTTGCTTTTAAAATTGAAGGTGATGACATTTTAAAATCAAAATATATTTATAGTAAAAATGTTAATGGTTTGGATATTGATTTTTATTTATTGAACAATAATGTAATGAGACCCGAAACATTTGACGAAATTGCTTTGAATTTAAGGAAGGTTTTTTAAAAATATTATTTTAAAAGCTCTTGAAGTTTATTTTCTTTCTCTAAGGCTCTAACCTCATCATAACCACCAATGTGTTGGTCATCAAAAAATATTTGAGGAATAGTTCTTTTACCATTTGCTTTTTGAATCATTTCATCTTTTGCACCCTCAACCTTTGCAACATCAATTTCTTCATAAGGCGCATTGTTTCTTGTAAGTAATCTTTTAGCTGCTTCACAATAATTACACATTGGACCTGTATAGATTGTAATTTTTTTCATAAATTATAGATAATCACCTTTTTTTATTTTACTAGTAATTTGTTTTCTTGAATATTCAAATTTTTTTCTGTGTTTGATACTTTTTTGATGAACTCTTTTTCTCCATAATCTAAATGAGGATGGTTTGAGAGATTTTCTCATTATCCTAATAACATCAGATTCTCGGTAGCCAGTTTTTTTTTCGATATCTTCAAAAGTGATCCTATCGGCCCAGGCTGCCCAGATGACCCAATCTGGATCTTCATGATTTGGCTCTGGATTTTTGACTCGGGTAACTGGCCTGTGACCTTTTTTTTTCATAAATCCTTTATATTTGAAAAAAATCGATAATGCATTTTTTTTAGGATCTGTTATAGTGTGATTTGATAGTCCTACTTAGCCATCTTTAGCTCCCGGTTTTTTAGGACTATCTTTTTTTTTATGCTCCCCTTGGATTTTATCCTTTTTTTACAGATCATAATTTTTCTATTCATTACACCAGGTACCCCTCGGATAGTAATTATTTCTTATTCGATGAATTATGGTGTTAAAAATTGTATTTGGACAGCTCTTGGAGATGTAACTGCAAATTTATTTCAAGCAACTTTAGTAATTTTTGTCATAGGAACTTTTCTGTCGGATAATCCAAACTTTTTAAACTTTTTTAAGTGGGTTGGGGTAATTTATTTGATGTATTTAGCTTATGATGTGTACAAATCTTCACCAAAAGATGTAAATTCAAAAATAATTAGCACCAAAAGTGTTTTTTCTTTTTACAAAGATGGTTTTTTAGTTGCTGGAACAAGCCCTAAGGCATGGTTATTTTTTCCTTTAATATTTCCCCAGTTTATTGACTTTAATTCCAATTATATTGTTCAATTCTTTATTTTAATAACAACATATGTTGTTTTAGATTTTGTTTCTTTGATTAGTTATGCATTGTTAGCACAAAAATTAATTACATGGATCAAAGCAAATCCAAAAACAATTAATACAATCTCAGCGAGTGTTTTAGTAATCATTGCGTTAATTATTATTGTTACACAACAATATTAAATATATCCAAAGTTGTTTTTGCCTCTTGCAATAAAACAAAATTATTTATTTAATTAAGAATTAATTAATTAATTAATAACAGAAGGAAATAAAATGAAAATAAACAAGATAATCTTGAGTTTTATTTCTGCAGTAGCAATTTTACTTTCAACTTCAGTTGTATCATTTGCAAAAGTCGTTGGTGATAAAATTGTTTTAGGTGCTGCTATTTCATTAACTGGAAAATATTCATCTAATGGTGTTCATACACAAAACGGTTATAACATGGCTGTTGATAGGATTAATAGCATGGGTGGTGTTAAAGTTGGTGGAAAAACTTACAAGTTTGAAATCATTTATTATGATGATGAATCAAACCCAAAAAGAGCGGCTCAATTAGCAGAAAGATTAATCTCACAAGATGGTGTTGAATTTATGCTTGGGCCTTATAGTTCAGGTTTAACAAAAGCTATTGCACCTGTTACAGAAAAATATGGTGTACCAATGGTGGAAGCAAATGGTGCGTCTAGATCTTTGTTTACTAAAGGTTACAAATATCTATTTGCAGTTTTAGCTCCAGCTAACTTATATCTTGATGTAGCTATTAGAACAGCAGTTGAGTTAAATGGCGGAAAAGGTGTAAGAATTGCACAAGCATTTGAACAAGATGCTTTTTCACAAGACGTAAGATTAGGTATTTTAGATGCAGCGAAAGAAACTGGATCTGAGATTATAATCGACGATAAGCTGCCAAAAGAGCTTAACGATATGGCTGCAACATTAGTTAAAGTAAAACAAATGAAGCCAGATGTTCTTGTAGTATCAGGACACACAAAAGGTGCATTGACTGCAATTAGACAAATTGCTGAAATGAAGGTTGATGTTCCAATGTTAGCAATGACACATTGTGATGCTGCGAAATTATCAAAACAACATGGTAAAAATTCTCAGTATGCGTTATGTGCTTCTCAATGGCATAAAACCCTAACTTATAAAGATAACTTCTTTAAAGATGGTATGACTTATGCGGCAGATTTCCAAAAAGAGTTTGGATATGACCCGCCATATCAATCAGCAGAATCTTCTGCAGCATTGTTAGTGTTCAAGGATGCTTTTGAAAGAGCAAATTCTTTCGATCAAAAGAAAGTAAGAGATGCTCTT
>CACJQO010000014.1:0-14613 GCA_902595565.1 uncultured Pelagibacteraceae bacterium | reverse complement strand
GAATAAATTTCAAAAATTTTGGACTATTAGAAGCATTAGTGTTGTTATCGTTAGTATATGTCGTTGGGATGTTGATTTGGACTGCAAGCACAAGGCCCGCAGTTGAAGCAAAAGCCAACCTAGTTAAAGAAAATCATAAGAAAGTAGTCGATTTTATCAATGGAGAAATAAATAATTGTGGGAATAATGATGAAGGTAAATTGACTGTTTGGGGTGATTCCTGCAATGGCGAATGGTCTTCATCTAAAGTTGTGAATTATATAAACAAAAATCTTAATATAGAGAATCCTTTTTCAGAGGATACCAAAGTAAAAACTGATCCTGATCCTAGAATTAAAGCAGAAGGTAAAGCGGGGCAATCAGTCGAGATGGGTGTTATATTTGTGATGTCATCAAATTTTTTACCTGATCCTGGATCTGAATGGGTTGTGGGTACTTGTTTTAAATCTCCATGTGTTGCTGCTGGAAATAATGAACTAACTTCACTCTATAGATAATCAATTTTTATAAATTTCAATTTCAGATTTTTTTAATGTATCTGTGAGATATTTATAACCAATTTTTGCATACTCTAGGGGATTTGCTTTTGCCGGATCCTGCTCTGCCTCAACTACTAACCATCCTGAATAATTATTATTTTTTAATACATTAAATAAAGGTTGATAATCAATACAACCATCTCCTGGTACTGTAAACGCACCCTCTAAAAAAGCACCTCTAAAACTTAAATCCTCTTTTAAAGATTTTTCAAGAACTTGTTTTCTTATATCTTTGCAATGGACGTGCAAAATTCTTTCATGATAGTTTTGTAATATGTATTTTGAGTCCCCTTTTGCAAATAACATGTGTCCTGTATCTAATGTTAATTTTACACTTTCATGAGTATTTTCTATAAGTCTTTCTGTATCTTTTTGAGTTTCAATTACTGTACCCATATGATGATGGTATGCCAAAGGCATCCCTTCATCCTCTAAATATTTTCCTAATTCAGAAATTTTTTCACAAAACTTCTGCCATTCGTCCATTTCCATTTGAGGCCGAGTTGATAATTTTCTATTAGGATCTCCTTGAATAGAGCCAGAAACTTCCGCGAAAACTATACAAGGTGCATCACAATCTTTAAATAAATCTAGTTGTTCTTGAATGAATTTTTTTTCTTCCTCAACAGAATTTTTTCTTAAATTAGCGCCATACCATCCTGAACAAAGTTTAAGATTAAATTGATCTAATTTTGGAATTAACTCCGAAGATTTCTTTGGAAATTTTCCACCAGACTCTATGCCTATATAGCCTGCTTCATTGGCTTCTTTTAAACATTGTTCCAATGTAGTTTCACCACCTAACTCAGGCATGTCATCATTACTCCATGCAATGGGTGCAACTCCTAATTTTACTGACATAAGAAATTTTTTTAGTTAAGTTATTATTTTAATACAAATTTTAAATGATTGATATAGCTTTATTTGGACTTGGTAGAATTGGTATTATGCATGGAAAAAATTTAATGCGTAGTAAAGATTTTAATCTTAAATATATTTATGACATTGAACAAAAATTATCTAAAAAATATTCAAAAACATTAAAAACAAAAGCTATAAACAATCCATCTGTGGCTTATAAAGATAAAGATATAAAAGCTATTTTTATTGCCTCAACAACTTCGACACATATTAGATTTATTTTAGATGGTGTTAGAAATAGAAAAATTATCTTTTGTGAAAAACCACTGGATTTAAGTATAAAAAAAATTGAGTCCTGCAAAAAAAAAATTAATAAATTAAATCCAAAAATACAATTAGGTTTTAATAGACGATATGATCCAACACACAATAATTTAAGAAAACAATTACTTAGCGGAAAAATAGGTAAATTAGAAAAAATTATTATCACTAGTCGTGATCCTGCCCCACCAACTATTAAATATCTAAAAGAATCTGGTGGTATTTTTAGAGATATGATGATCCATGATTTTGATCTTGTTAGATTCTACCTTGGTAATGATGAGCCTGCAAAAATAATAGCTTCTGGTAGCAACATTTCAGACAAAAGATTTGATAAAATAAAAGATTTTGAATTAGCATCTACCATAATTAGATCTAAAGCTGGTGTTCAGTGCATAATAACTAATTCCAGACATTGTAGTTTCGGTTATGATCAAAGAATAGAATTATTTGGATCAAAAGGTATGTTAATTTCAGAAAATAAAAGACAAAACGAAACATCTTTATATTCTGCACAATCAACTTCAAACAAATCTCCTTTGCTTAATTTTTTTATTGAGAGGTATAAAGATGCTTATAAAAATCAACTAAAGGATTTTGCAAAATTTATAAGAAAAAAAATTCAGCCTCTTGCAGGATTTGACGAGGGAAGAAAAGCTCTGATAATTGCGAATGCAGCTCAAAAATCTTTACGATCAAAAAAGTTTGAAAAACTTAATCTTTAATTGAATCAACCCTAAGTAGAATACAGCCTGTCTGCTTTACAACTAAATAATATTTTGATTAGATTTTACTTTTAAAAGTTAACTTTAATTAGAGGAAAATAATGAAAACAATAAAAAACTTTATATTAGCTCTAGCTGCATGGGCAATGATGTCTGTATCAGCTTTAGCTGTGGATATAATTGTGGTTTCTCATGGTCAAGCAAACGATCCTTTCTGGTCAGTTGCTAAAAATGGAGTTGATGCTGGATGTAAAGACATGGGAGTGTCTTGTAAATACACAGCACCAGCAACTTTTGACATGGTAGAAATGGCAAAATTAATTGATAATGCTGTATCGCAAAAACCGAAAGGGATTGTGATCACATTACCAGATGCTGCTGCTTTAGGAAAATCAGTTAAAGCTGCGATTGCTGCTGGTATTCCTGTAATATCAATGAACTCTGGATCTGATGATTATGCATCTTTAGGAATTAGTGCACACGTTGGACAAACTGAGTTTGAAGCAGGTGTAGGTGGTGGACAAAAAATGAAAGCCGCTGGTGGAAAAAAAGCATTATGTGTTAACCATGAGGTAGGAAACGTTGCACTTGATAGAAGATGTGCTGGTTTCAAAAAAGGTTTTGGTGGATCTGTTGATATTTTAGGTACATCAAATGACCCAACAGAAATTCAAAAAGCTGTTGCTGCAAAATTAGGTGGTGGCTATGACACTATTCTAACTTTAGGTGCTGGATTATCTGGTGAAGCAGCTTTGAAGGCACTCGAGTCTGCTGGAAAAGTTGGTTCTGTAAGATTAGGAACATTTGATATGTCTCCAAATATGTTAAAAGCTGCTGCTGCAGGAAAAGTGGAGTTTTTAATTGACCAACAGCAATATCTACAAGGATATTTACCAATAGCTATCTTTGGGCAATATATGAGATGGGGAACAATGCCAGCGGGTGTAGTAATGACTGGACCTGGGTTTGTTACTCCTGACAATGCGTCTAAAGTAATTAAATGGGCAGCTCAAGGTTATAGATAAAAATATGAATTAAAGGCCTGACTAACATTAGTCAGGCCTTTTTTTTAATCATCTTTGAATTATAATTTTTTATGTCTGTAAAGTCAGAGAGTATTCAATCTAAAAAAGATAGTGGACAAGATGAAAGACTTAAAAAAATTTCACCTCTTAGAGTTTTATTAAACAGACCAGAGCTTGGTGCTTTAGGTGGCTCAATTTTAGTTTTTATTTTTTTTTGGAATAGTTGCTGGTGACACTGGAATGTTTAGCGCTTATGGGACATTAAATTTTTTAGATGTTTCAGCTAATTTAGGAATTATTGCTATTGCTGCTGCAATGTTAATGATCGGTGGAGAGTTTGATTTATCAATTGGTTCAATGATTGGTTTTGCAGGAATCTGTATCGCTATACCTGCAATTTATTGGGGCTGGCCTTTATGGACAAGTATTATTTTTGCTTTTGCTATGGCAGTACTAATTGGTTATTTCAATGGTATAATGGTAGTAAAAACTGGTCTTCCATCCTTTATAGTAACTCTAGCAATGTTGTTCATTTTAAGGGGGGCAACTTTGGCTATTACGAGATTAATTACAGGAAGAACTCAAGTACCAGGATTAAGAGTTTTAATAGAAGATGATCCAATCGCTTGGTTGTTTGCAACAGATACTTTTCAATGGTTATTCACATGGCTAGGATCGATGAAATTAATTGCACTGAGAACTGACGGTACACCATTAGCTACAGGTATTCCACCATCAGTAATATGGTTTATTGCTCTTACATTATTTGCGACTTGGATACTTATGAAAACTAGATATGGAAATTGGATATTTGCATCAGGTGGAGATAAAGTTGGTGCTACAAATGTTGGTGTACCTGTTGGAAGAGTAAAAATAAGTCTATTCATTGGAACAGCTGTAGCATCGACAATATTTGCTTGTATTCAAGTTTTAGATGCAGGTTCTGCAGATACTATGAGAGGAACTTTAAAAGAATTGGAAGCAATAGCAGCTGCCGTGGTTGGCGGTTGTCTTTTGACTGGAGGTTATGGCTCTGCCATCGGAGCAGCATTGGGCGCTATTATTTTTGGCACTGTATCAATGGGAATTTTTTATACAGATGTTGATACTGATTGGTTTAAGGTTTTTTTAGGCGCAATGATGTTAATTGCAGTAGTATTCAATAATTATATTAGAAAAAAAGTTACGGAGACTAAGTGATGTCTGAATATTTAGTTCAATTCAATAATATAAGTAAATTTTTTGGTAAAGTGATTGCTTTAAAGGATGTCACTATGAAACTAAAAAAAGGTGAGATAATGTGCTTACTTGGTGACAATGGAGCTGGAAAATCTACTTTGATAAAAACTTTAGCGGGCGTTCATAAGCCTGATGAAGGTGAAATTATTTTTGAAGATCAAAAAATAGTTTTTGACTCACCACGAGATGCTTTGGATATTGGGATAGGAACTGTTTATCAAGATTTAGCACTGGTTTCCCTTATGAGTGTTACTAGAAATTTTTTTATGGGCAGAGAGCCACAAAAAGGTTTACCTTTTTTCAAAACTTTTGATATTGAAAAAGCTAATACTATAGCTGCAGAAAGAATGGGACAAATAGGTATCGATGTGAGAGACCCATCACAAGCTGTCGGTACAATGTCTGGAGGTGAAAGACAATGTCTCGCTATTTCTAGAGCAATTTATTTTGGGGCAAAAGTTTTGGTATTAGATGAACCAACGTCAGCATTAGGTGTACATCAAGCTTCAATGGTCCTGAAATATATTGTTAAAGCAGCATCGCAAGGTTTAGCTGTAATTTTAATAACACACAACGTTCATCATGCTTATCCTGTTGGAAATAGTTTTACAGTTTTAAATCGAGGAAAAAGTATGGGAACATTTCAAAAAAAAGATATATCAAGAGAAAAACTTTTAAGCATGATGGCAGGTGGCGAGGAATTAGATAAATTAGAAGTCGAACTTAAAGAAATGGACCGAATAGAAAATAATTAGACAAATATACCACTTCTACATACATAAATTTTGCTGTAATATTTTTAAAATAAAAAAGGGGTAACATATGAAAGCATATATAATGGGAAACTACACTGAAAAAGCTTTTCAGGGTTTTTTAAAAGATCCTAAAAGTGATAGAAAAGCAGTAGTTGAACAATTAACAAAAGCTATGGGTGGAACAATGCATAGTATGGATATAGTTAGAGGTCCATATGACTTTATTGTTGTTAATGAACTTACAACGTTTGAAGACTTTGCAGCAGTAAAACTTGTAGTAGAGGCATCAGGAGCAGTTAAAAATTTAACAATGTTGGAAGCTATTGATTTTAATAAAGCTACTGTTAAAGCGAGTGAAGTTGCATCAGGTGCATACAAAGCACCAGGACAATAAATAGATAATTACTTCCAGTACGCGGGCTGGAAGTAAATTTATTTACTTTTTCAATTTAGAGGAAAACTTAAGGTTTGTAATATCAAACTTTTCTTTATTTGTTTTAATATAATTATCCATAATTTCTAATTTATCTCTTTCGAATTCTGAGACTTTTCGATTATTTAAATCAACATATAATGCAAGGACTTCAATCGTTGATGCTAAATATTGCTTTTGCTTATGGATCATTTCCATCTTGTAATGCAACCTTTTTTTATCGTGATCAAAAAAAACTAAATTCACATCTACCTCATCATTCATCTTTAGTTCTTGATTATAGGTAATATGAGACTCAACAATCATTGTACTTTTTCCGGTAGTCCTAGCTGAATGCTCGCCCATTTTGAAGGTGTCATTTAATATATCCGCCCCATATTTGTCAAAGATCAAAAGATAATAAGAAACATTCATATGATTATTATAATCAATCCAATCCTTCACAATTTTTTTGTGAACTTAAAAAAATCGGCATTGTTAAATAAATTTAATGATTTGGATTATCGTTATCCACTACGAGACATATTTCAGATTTAGTTAAAAATCTTCTTCCAGTTCCATTATCTAATGAAAACATTCCACCAATTCCTTTTACAGCATCAATCGTAAGATCAGTGTGTTTCCATTTTTCATATTGATCACCATTCATATAAAATGGAACTCCACCTATTTCTCCAAGTTTAATATCATTGTCTCCCAATGGAAATTCACCTTCTTGGAAACACATAGGTGCACTACCATCACAACATCCACCTGACTGATGAAACATTAACTTTTCACCATATTTTTCTTTAAGTTCAGATAATAAACTAAGTGCCGAATGTGTTGCAGATACTTTCATATTTTTTCTCTGGCCCATGATATCGAATCATGGACCAGTATATATTATTTGATTAAAAGAAGCCTAATTTTTTCTCAGCATAAGAAACATGAAGATTCTTATTCTGTCTGTAATGATTAAGCATCATTTTGTGAGTTTCTCTACCAACTCCAGATTGTTTGTATCCACCAAATGGTGAGTGAGCTGGGTAAGCATGATAACAATTAGTCCATACTATTCCTGCTTGTATCGCTCTACCCATTCTGTGAGCTATATTACCATTTCTAGTCCATACAGCTGCTCCTAAACCATAAAGAGTATCATTAGCAATTTTTAATGCCTCTGCCTCATCTTTAAATTTAATCACAGATACAACTGGTCCGAAGATCTCCTCTTGAGAAATTCGCATCTCATTTTTTGCCTCAAAAACAGTTGGCTGAATGTAATTACCTTTTTCCAACCCGCTGTTAAGTTTAGCAACACTTCCACCTGTTAGAACTTTAGCGCCCTCTTTTTTTCCAAGCTCAAGATAAGATTTAATCTTTTCCATTTGCTCTACTGACGCTTGCGCCCCAATCATAGTTTCCATTTTCAAAGGATTGTCTTGAACAACAGCTTTTGTTCTAGCTATAGCTCTTTCCATGAATTTATCATAGATCGACTCTTGAACTAAAGCTCTACTTGGACAAGTACAAACCTCTCCTTGGTTTAGATTGAACATTACAAAACCTTCAATACATTTATCAAAGAAATCATCATCTTTATCCATGATATCCTCAAAGAAAATGTTTGGAGATTTTCCACCTAACTCCAAAGTAATCGGAATTATGTTTTGTGCAGCATACTGCATAATCAATCTTCCTGTTGTAGTTTCACCAGTAAATGCAACTTTAGCAACTCTTTTTGATGATGCTAAAGGCTTACCTGCTTCTAATCCAAAACCACTAACAATGTTAACAACTCCTGGAGGTAATAAATCTCCAATAAGTTCCATCATCACCATTATGGATGCTGGCGTTTGTTCAGCTGGTTTTAAAACTGAACAGTTACCTGCTGCTAAAGCTGGAGCTAATTTCCATGTCGCCATTAATAATGGGAAATTCCACGGAACTATCTGACCAACTACACCTAATGGTTCATGAAAATTGTATGAGTATTGATTATTTGCTATTTCAGCGATTGAACCTTCTTCTGCTCTAATCACACCAGCAAAATATCTCCAATGATCAATAACCAAAGGCAAATCTGCTGCCATACACTCTCTTATTGGTTTTCCATTATCTAAACATTCGGCTGTAGCCAACAAATTTAGATTTTTTTCCAACACATCAGCGATTTTGTACAATATATTTGATCGCGTAGTGATATCTGTTTTTCCCCACTCAGGGAAAGCTGCGTGAGCCGCATCTAATGCTGCTTCTACGTCTTTTTCGTCTGATCGTGCAACTGAACAGATTTTCTCATTTGAGATCGGGCTAACATTATCAAAATACTTGCCTGATTTTGGTTCTACAAATTTTCCATTAATGTAGTTTCCATATTTTGCTTTGAACGGAAATTTAACCTTTAAATGAGAAGTATCTAATACAGATGACACTTTCATTGCTTCTGCACTCATTTTTTTCTCCTCTTGTTATTTATATAAATTAATTAAAGACCTTTTTAGGAATGATGTAAATGGGTCAATAATGTTTTCAACTAAGAATTGTATTAATCGAGCTTAATTTTACTAATTTTATTGTCTGCTTTTCTCACAAAATAAATTCCTACTGATACTGCAATGAGAGATATCAAAACTTTAAAGGTGATCAATTCCTTCAGGAAAATGTAACTCAAGATAGTTCCAAAAATTGGAATTAAATATGAAACTTGTGACTGAAATATCAGTCCATTGTTAACTAAAATTCTAAATCTCAATAACCATGCAATTCCAGTAGAAACTAGGCCAAGATATATCACGGATATTGTTGAATCTAACCTTGGCGAAACATTCCATGGTTGTTCAACAATACTTACGATAGGTATCAAAATCAAAACTGCCCAAACCAGTATTGAGCCAGTTACATTTTCATTTTTTTTCTTACTAATTTTTAAGGTTAAAACACCACCTATTACATAACAAGTTGAGCCTAATAGGATTAGTATTGCGGAAAAAAAATTATTTTCATTAATCAAAATATTATCTGAAAATAAGTAAAGTATTCCGGAAAAACCTATTAAGATTCCTATTGTTTTGATAAAATTAAATTTCTCATTTTTTGTATAAAAATGACCAAGCACAGTTGAACTTAAGGGTGTAGTTGACATCAATATCGCAGCCAAATTACTTTGAACTGATTGCACGCCGTAGGCAATCAAAAAAAAAGGAGCTACTAAATTTATAAATCCTATCATCGCAAACCAATGCCAATCCTTTGAAAAAGCTTCAATCTTTATTTTTTTATAATAACAAAGTAACAAAACTGGTATTGCTCCAAAAAACACTCTTAAAAATGCAATAGTAATTGGTCCAAATGAATAGGTTGCAATTTTGATATTAAAAAATGCTGATGCCCATATTAAAGCTAACAAAATTAATAAAATATAATCAAATAGTTTTGGTTGTCTCATTCAGTAATATCTTCAATTTTTCCTTTTGTAATTTTCTTTAAATCTGAGAAATTGATTTTAAATATACAATTCGGATGGCCTGCAGCAGCAAATAAAAAATCAAACCTATTTAAAGAATTATCTATATAAATATCAACATTTTCTAAATGACCTACTGGTGAAACACCGCCAATAGTATAACCAGTAATGTTTTTTACATTTTCAGCAGTAGCCATTGAAACATCATCAAATTTAATATTTTTTTTAATTTTTCTTAATGAAGCTTTCTTATCTCCAGCAACCAAAAATAAAGTAAACTTATTATCTGTCTTAAAAAGTAAGCTTTTAACAATTGCTCCTACCTCACATCCTAAAGAAGATGCGGCTTCTAAAGCTGTTCTAGCTGAAGTTTCTAAAACACTAACACTTAAATTTTGATCGAATTCTTTAATAATTTTAACAACTCTTTGAACCGGTTCTTTATCAAGTAATGTCATTATTCAACTCTGAATTGTTAGTATTTTTAGTCTTTTAAATATACACTTATGTTAAAAATGCATAGGTGTTATTAAGTAAAAGAGGATTATTTATCAGTCTTTATTTGGTATCACAACCCACAAGATTACAGAGGAGATATAATGAGCGCAAAAAATGTATTAAAAGTTATAAAAGAAAAAGAGATTGATTACGTTGATCTAAGATTCACTGACCCTAGAGGTAAACTTCAACATGTCACGATGGATACTAAGGTAGTTGACGAAGATATGTTAAACGATGGAATTTTCTTTGACGGCTCCTCAATTGCAGGCTGGAAAGCTATCAATGAATCTGACATGATTCTAAAGCCTGATTTAAGCAGAACAGTGGTTGATCCATTTACATCTCATAATACATTAAACATTTTTTGTGATATTTTGGATGCAATAAAAAAAGATCCTTACGAGAGAGATCCTAGAGGAACAGCAAAAAAAGCTGAGGCATATTTAAAAAAATCTGGAATTGGCGATAAAGCATTTTTTGGTCCAGAAGCTGAATTTTTTGTATTCGATGATGTAAGATTTAAAAATGACATGAATGAAACAGGCTTCAAAATTGATAGTACTGAAGGCCCTTACAACACTGGAAAAAAATATGAAAATGGAAATATGGGACATAGACCTGGTATCAAAGGTGGTTACTTCCCAGTTCCTCCTGTTGATAGTGCACAAGATATGAGAAGTGAGTATTTGAAAGCAATGAAAGACATGGGTATTAAAGTTGAGAAACATCACCATGAAGTTGCTCCAAGTCAGCATGAACTTGGAATGTATTTTGGAACTTTAGTTGATCAAGCAGATAACTTGCAACTATATAAGTATGCGGTTCATATGGTTTCACATTCATTTGGAAAAACTGCAACTTTCATGCCTAAACCAGTAAAAGGTGATAATGGATCAGGTATGCACGTGCACCAATCAATTTGGAAAGGAAATACAGCATTATTTTCAGGAGATAAATATGCTGGCTTATCTGATTTAGCTTTACACTATATTGGTGGAATTTTAAAACATGCAAAAGCTATAAACGCTTTTTCAAACGCAACAACCAATAGTTACAAAAGATTGATCCCAGGATTTGAAGCACCAGTGTTATTAGCGTACTCAGCAAGAAACAGGTCAGCTTCATGTAGGATCCCTATTACTCTTAGTAAAAAGGCTGCTAGATGTGAAATTAGATTTGGTGATGCAGCTGGAAACCCATACTTAACTTTTGCAGCAATGCTTATGGCTGGACTTGATGGTATTAAGAATAAAATTGATCCAGGTAAATCTTTTGATAAAGATCTTTATGCTTTATCTGAAAATGAAGTTAAAAAAATACCTACTGTTTGTGGCTCATTAAGAGAAGCAATGGAAAGTTTGGATAAGGACAGAGATTTTTTAAAACAAGGTAACGTTTTCACTGATGATCAGATAGATGCTTACATTGCTTTAAAATTTGAGGAAATACATAATTTCGAACACACACCACACCCAATAGAGTTCGACATGTATTATAGTTGTTAAAAATTATTGTCTGGTAGTGGCAATCTTATTTTTGCCAGGACCCTTTTTAACAACGTAATCTTGAGTTCCATTAGCTCCTGTTTCAACAGATTTGATTAAAGATCTTTGAAAGCTTTTTCTTTTTTCTTTTCTGTCTTCAGACGCTAATAAATTTCTAAATTCAAAAACGTTCATGTAATGATTATATACTAGATATGCATTTTAAGCAATACAGCTATGCAACTTATGGGATACTAAATTTTATTCTACTTTAA
Organism: uncultured Pelagibacteraceae bacterium; assembly: GCA_902595565.1. GTDB lineage: Bacteria > Pseudomonadota > Alphaproteobacteria > Pelagibacterales > Pelagibacteraceae > Pelagibacter. The sequence goes on along the minus strand of CACJQO010000014.1, from coordinate 3,007 downwards.
AGGACTCCCCACAACCACATCTCTCTGTTTCATTGGGATTATTGAACACAAAAGTTGAGGAAAAATCCTCTTTTTTGTAATCCATTTCAGTACCTAATAAGTACATTACTGCAGCAGAATCTATAAAAACCTTAACTCCCTTGTCCTCAATTACCTCATCATTCGGGTTAAGTTCTTTAGAATATTCCATTACATATGACATGCCTGCGCATCCTCCAGATTTAACTGAAACTCTCACTCCTAAAGCATCTTTTTCGGCACTAGACATGATTTCTTTAATTCTGTTTGCTGCATTTTCACTTAGTTTAATTATAGGATTCATTACAAATTTAACTCCAACTTAGCGGCATCTGACATCATATCTTTGTTCCAAGGTGGGTCCCAAACTAGTTGAAGATCAACATCATCTATTTCTTCAACCTGCATAGCTCCATCTTTTACTTCTTTTGGTAAACTCTCTGCAACAGGACAATTTGGTGTGGTTAAGGTCATTTTAATTTCAGCTTTTTTTCCTTTTACTTGAATATCATAAATTAAACCAAGTTCATAAATATTAACTGGTAACTCAGGATCATAAATTTTTCTAATTTCATTTATAATTTTTTCTTTTATTTCCATAATATTAATCTTCTGTGCTCACTTGCTTTCCATCATCTTCCATTGCAGAAATCAAAGTATGCCATGATAAAGTAGCACATTTTACTCTCATAGGATATTGTTTTACTCCTGATAGACACATTAGCTTTGTTTTATCATCTTCCTCTAAAATCGTAGACTTTAATTCAGGATTTTCTTTTATCATTCCAAGAAAATCATCTATGATCTCCTTTGCTTCATTGTCACTTTTACCTTTAATCAAATCTGTCATTATTGAAGCTGAAGCCATTGATATTGCGCAACCACTTCCTTCAAAAGAAATATCTTCAACTTTTCTTTGATTGTTCAGTTTTAAATAAACATGTACATTATCCCCACATAAAGGATTATTCCCTTTCGCATCTTTATTAAAATTTTCAGTCTTCCTCAAATTCCTTGGATTTTTTCCATGTTCTAAAATTATTTCTTGATATAATTCTTTTAAATTCATTTTAAATCAAAAATTTTTTTACATTTGTTTATAGACTCATTTAATTGATCAAAATCACTTTTAGTATTATAGACACCTACTGATGCTCTTGCACTTGCAGGTATTTCAAGTTTGTCGTGTAATATTTGACAGCAATGGTGTCCAGCCCTAATAGCTACTCCATCTTCGTCAAGTATTGTCGCTATGTCATGTGGATGTACCCCTTCAATCGTAAACGATATTACACCACCTTTATTTTTTGGATTACCAATTAATTTTACTGAATTATTCTTTTTTAAAATTTCTTGACCATATTCTATTAATTCTTTTTCATGTTTAATTATATTTTCAATTCCAATACTTTCTAAAAATTTGATAGACTTATCAAAAGCTATCACCTGTGCAGTGGCCATAGTGCCTGCTTCATACTTATTTGGAAGATCACCATAAGTAATACGATCTTTTTTAACTTCTTTAATCATTCCACCACCACCTTGATAAGGCGGTAATTCTTCAAGCCATTTTTTTTTTCCATACAAAATTCCAAGTCCAGTCGGTCCATACATTTTATGACAAGAAATTGCATAAAAATCACAGTCTAGATCTTGCATATCAAGTTTTAAATGTGGTGCACCTTGACATCCATCTACAACAACAATTATATCTTTTGCATGCGCAAGCTCAGTAATCTCTTTAATTGGTAGGATTGCACCAGTGACATTCGATAGATGATTAATGGCAATCACCTTTGTTTTTGGTGTAATCTTTTTTTCAATATTTTCAATTGGAATTTCTCCCTCTTCATTTATTTCAGCAAAATTAATCTTTATATTTTTTGATTTTCTCAAATAGTGCCATGGTACATAATTTGAATGATGCTCTAACTCAGTGAGTAAAATTTCGTCACCTTCATTCAAATACTTTTGGCCAAGTGTATTAGCAACTAAATTGAGGGCTTCAGTTGCACCCTTAGTAAATACAATCTCATTTTTATCTTTTGCATTAATATATTTTTGGACAGAAGATCGCGTATTTTCATACAAATTTGTAGCTGCAACTGCCAAATAATGAATACTTCTACCAACATTTGAAAATTCTTTAGTATAGAATTCGTTTATTCTATCAATAACAACTTTAGGTTTTTGAGAAGAATTAGCACTGTCCAAATAAACTAGATCATTGTTTTGTATCTTTTCATCAAAGATAGGAAACTCTTTTTTAATATTATCTATGTTCATTTTTTTAAACCAATCATTTTTTTTAATAAATCTTTAATTTCAGCGTCAGTAATCTTTTCGATTACATCAAGCAAAAAACCATTTATTAATAGTCCTTTAGCTTGTTTATAATTTAGTCCTCTAGACATTAAATAAAAAATTGAATTATCATCAAGACTACCGGATGCTGATCCATGAGAACATTTAACATCATCAGCATAAATTTCTAATTCAGGTTTTGCGTTAAACTCTGAGGTTTCGTCTAACAAAATTGCTTTACTTAATTGATATCCATCTGTTTTCTGAGCCTTTGAGTCTACATATATTCTTCCTTGATAAGCAGACTTTGTATTTTTTCCAAGCACACTTTTTATTAACTGATAGCTTTTTGTATTTTCAACCAAATGATTTATAGTAGTTCTTATTTCGTGCTGTTTATTATCATCTAATGAAAAAATGCCATTTATAAATGCTGAAGAATATTCGCCTTTTAGATTACAATTTATCTCATTTTTGAAATAGTCTGAGCCTGCAGAAAAAATAAAAGTTTCAGAAATACTATTTTGTTTTTGATTTATATTATTAAATGAATATTTTAAATTTTTATTCAACGACTTATCAATTTTATAATTTTTAAGAATCGCATCTTTATCCAAATTAAAATTGTAAAAAATATTCATAAAATTTTTTTCACTATCATCACTGAAGAAATCAATTAACTTTA
>CACJQO010000013.1:0-16557 GCA_902595565.1 uncultured Pelagibacteraceae bacterium | reverse complement strand
GTTTTTAAATGCTAAAGCCATTTGAAATGGTTTTTTTGCTTTAGCGATTGCAGTGTTTACTAAAACCCCATCACATCCTAGTTCCATAGCTATAGCTGCATCTGAGGCTTGTCCTAGCCCAGCGTCAATTATTAATGGTAATTTTGTTTGCTTCCTTATTATCTTAATATTGATCTCATTAATTATACCTAAACCGGATCCTATTGGAGCAGCTAAAGGCATAATTGCGCAGGCTCCAGAATTTTCTAATCTTTTTGCCATTAAAGGATCATCATTGCAATAGACCATAACTTTAAAACCCTCTTTAGTTAATATCTCCGTAGATTTAAGTGTTTCAATCATTTCTGGAAATAAGTTTTTTTTATCACCTAAAACTTCAAGTTTTACTAATTTCCATCCACCAATCTCTCGTGCTAATCTTAAAGTTCTTAATGCTTCTTTTGAATTAAAACAACCGGCAGTATTTGGAAGGTAAGTAATTTTTTTAGGATCTATATAATCCATTAATAGTGGTTTTTTTTTATCGGAAATATTTACTCTTCTAACGGCAACTGTGACTATTTCGGCTCCAGATAATTTGATTGCTTTGGCGCATTCATGCATACTTTTATACTTACCAGTTCCAACAATAAGTCTAGAACTAAAATTTTTCTTAGAAATAATAAATTTATCTTTTTTCAATTTTAACCGCCTCCAATAAAATGAACAATTTCTATTTTATCATTATTTTTTAGGTTGATATTTTTAATTTTTTTTTTATCCACTATTTCTTGATTTAATTCAATAGCAACTTTCGCTAATGGAATTTTGTTTTTTTGAACAATATTGAATAATGTTGATTTATTATTAATAGTTTTTAATTTTCCATTTAATTTTATTTTTATTTTTTTTTTCATCGTATATAAATGCTGAATGAATAATAAAATAATTATTATTAATGGTCCAAATATTAATCTATTAGGTGAAAGAGAACAATCACAATATGGATCGATTACTTTTAACAAACTAAAAAAAGAATGCTTAGAGAAATCAAAAAAATTAGGACTTTCCACTGAATTTGCACAATCGAATGTAGAGGGTGAATTAGTTAATATAATACAAAATGCTAGAGAAAAATTTGATGGGATGATAATTAATGCTGCTGCATTTACTCACACTTCCATTGCAATTAGAGATGCTTTAGAAATTTTTAAAAAACCTATAATTGAAGTGCATATTTCAAATATCTATAAACGTGAAGAATTTAGAAAAAAATCTTTAATAAGTGACGTAGTTACTGGTGGAATATTTGGTCTAAATACTGATGGTTATATTTTAGCCATAATTTCAATGCAAAAGCTGATCCAAAATGAAAATAGATAAAAAAATAATAAAAGAGTTAAGTGATTATTTAGATGAATTTAATCTTACTGAATTGGAGTACACTGAAAAAGATACCAAAATAAAAGTCTCAAAAAATAATATTTCAATCAATAATCAAACAAATCAAACATTATCTAAAGAAATAAGCTCAAATAAAAATTTAGAAAGTCAAAATAATATATCTGGAATTGAAGTTACATCACCAATAATTGGTACTGCTTACCATGCACCTGAACCTGGAGCTAAAAAATTCGTAGAGGTTGGAAAAAAAATAAAAAAAGGTGAAACTGTTATGATTGTAGAGGCTATGAAAACTATGAATCATGTGCCATCAAGTTCTGATGGAATAGTAAAAAAAATACTTGTAGCTGATGGTCAACCTGTGGAGTTTGGCCAAACCCTTATCATTTTAGAATAATGTTTAAAAAAATTTTGATTGCAAATCGTGGAGAAATTGCAGTTAGAATTATAAGAGCCTGTAAAGAATGGGGAATTTCCACAGTTGCTGTTCATTCTGATGTGGATAGAGAAAGCATGCATGTTAAATTAGCAGATGAAAGTGTTTGCATAGGTTCTCATCAACCGGCTAATAGTTATTTGAATATTCCTGCACTTTTATCAGCTATAGATTTGACTAATGCTGAAGCAGTTCATCCTGGTTATGGTTTTTTATCTGAAAATGCAAACTTCGCAAAGATACTTGAAGAAAATAAAATCAAATTTATCGGTGCTTCTGCAAAACATATTGAAATGATGGGAGATAAAATTCAAGCAAAAAAAATTGCAAAAGAAAATGGACTACCTGTTATAGAAGGATCTGAGGGTGGTGTTCAAGATGTAGCTGCAGCAAAAGAGTTGTGTAAAAAAATTGGTTTTCCGGTCTTAATTAAAGCCTCTGGAGGTGGAGGAGGTAAAGGTATGAAAATTGTTCAAAATGAAGAAGATTTCGAGACAATGTTTTCTACAGCAAAATCAGAGGCAAAAAAATATTTTGGCAATGACGAAGTTTATATTGAGAAATTTTTTCAAAATCCAAGACATATAGAAGTTCAAATTTTAGCTGGAAAAAATGCAACAATCCATTTACATGAAAGAGACTGCTCTGTTCAAAGAAGACATCAAAAACTAATTGAAGAAACTCCAAGCCCAGTTTTAAACGACGAGATTAGAAAAGATTTATTTGATAAAACTGTAAATATGGTTAGAAAAATCGGTTATCAAGGAGCTGGTACAGTCGAATTTATTTATGAAGATGGAAAATTTTACTTTTTAGAAATGAATACGAGAGTTCAAGTTGAACACCCTGTTACTGAAATGGTAACAGGAATAGACATAATTAAAGAACAAATATGGATTGCTTTTACTGGTGAAACAGCTCTTAAACAATCAGATATAAATCCTAGGGGTCATGCTATTGAGTGTAGGATAAATGCTGAAGATCCAGAAAAAAATTTTCAGCCATCTCCAGGCACAATCGGCATGTGTCATCAACCATCTGGTTTTAGGACAAGAGTAGATGGAGCAATATTTCAAGGTTATAAAGTAACTCCATATTACGATAGTATGATATGCAAACTAATTTGTCATGGCAGAAATAGAGGAGAAGCTATTCAAAGAATGAATAGATCACTAGATGAATTTGTTATTGAAGGTATTACGACAACAATCCCTTTGCACAAAAAGCTTTTAAGCCATAAAAAATTTATAGAGTCTGATTTTAATGTAAGTTGGCTAGATAATGAAAAGATATTTTAATAACAGCTTACTAACCAAATATCATATACAGGGTGATCAAATGGAGTTATTGACGGGCTTGATGAAAACATCCAGCCATTAAAAACAAACACATCGTCTTTGTCTTTATTTGTTAGATCACTAACTTGAATATAAGCTGTAATTTCTGGATTATCATCAAATTCGGAATTTTTACACTTCATGCTTTTAATTAAAAGATCTTTATGTTTTTTTGCCTCTCCATTTTTAAGTTTAATTAAAATATTTTTTGAAGAGATTTTATCTAAAATTTTTATATTAGTGTAACTTCCTTCTTGATTTTGCTCAGAGTATACAAAAAAGGGTATAATTAAAAAAAGAAATATAAATAAATTAAATTTAGTCTTTCCAAGACCTATATTTTTTTTGAATAGCATTTTTGTTTTTGTTTGGATAATAAGCTGATTCTGTGCCAGTTAAATTCTCTTGATGAGGTTTTTGCCAATCATATTTTTTTAATTCATGATTATTTTCTATTTTGTTATGAGTAAAATGTATCCATGAATACCACTCAACTGGTATTTTTGATGCATCAATTTCAGCAGCATAAACCACCCATCTTTTTCCATTTTTAGATTCGTAATATTTATTTCCTAAATGATCTGTACCTACTAATTTACCAAATAAAATTGTTTTTATTCTGGTTCCAAAAGTATCTCGATTCCACCAGGTGAAAATTTTTTTTAAAAGTGTCAACATAATAAAATTATTTTTTTCAATTCAAAATTGTATAAATTAAATTAGACTAAAATTTGTTTTTGTATATAAATTAATTGATTCATTATTCAAATAAAATTTAAAACAATAATTGAGGTTAAATGGCAAAATATTTAGTTGAAACATATTACACTTGTACTTTTAAAGTAAATCATTATCTAGACGACATTAGTGAAACTGAGCTTAAAAATTTAGAAAAACGTGACGATGGTAAATTTGAAATCCTGGACGTAAAACTTGATAATAGAAAAACTAAAAGCTTAGATCCAAATAATAAAAAAATTGTAGAAAATAAGAAAATTGATGTAGTAGCCACAAATAACCAACCACCATCAAAAAATTTAGAAAACATAATTAAGTCAAATAATAATAATTTAGAAAAATCAGGGAAAAGATTTAGCATGCCAGATAGAAGAAAAGGCTACATCCAAAAAGCAACTATTGGTGATCATAAGGTATATTTACACACTGGTGAATACGAAGATGGAAAAATTGGAGAAATTTTTATTGATACAAGCAAAGAAGGTGAATTAGTTAAAGCTCTAATGAACAATTTTGCCATAGCAGTGTCCCTAGGTCTACAATATGGTGTACCACTGGATGAATTTATAAGTGCATTTGTTGGTACAAAATTTGAACCCTCAGGTAAAGTTCATGGAAATGATAGAATTTTAACCGCAACATCAATTCTAGACTATATTTTTAGAGAATTAGCGATTTCTTATCAAAATAGAGAAGATTTAGCTCATACACCATCAATTGGTAATTCAGAAATTTCAAACATTGATGAGCAAAACTCAGATGATCAAAATCAACTATTGAAAATAGTAAAAGATATTACTAGTAAAGGTTTTGTAAGAAATAACTATAAGAAAAATTTAGTTGATTTATCAGATGTTAAGATAAATCTTAAAGGTAAAAAATAATCTATTTTTTTATTTTGAGAGCCAAATTAAGCTCCTTTAGTTGCTTCTCATCTATTGATGATGGAGCATTCATCATTAAATCTTGAGCGTTTTGATTCATGGGAAACATAGTTACTTCCCTTATATTTTTTTCATTTGCCAAAAGCATTATTATTCTATCAATTCCAGGAGCAATTCCCCCATGCGGTGGTGCACCATAGCTTAAAGCATTAATCATTCCACTAAATTTTTCGTCAACTTGATCTTTATTGTAACCAGCTATACCAAATAACTTATACATAAGTTCAGGAATATGATTTCTTATAGCACCAGATGAAAGTTCAATCCCATTACATACTATATCATACTGATAGGCTAACATTTCCAAAGGTTTTTCAAAATCAAGTTTTTTAATATCTCCTTGTGGCATCGAAAAAGGATTGTGACTAAATTCAATTTTATTAGTTTGATCATTTTTTTCAAACATTGGATAATCAACTATCCAACAAAATGCGAAAGTATTATCATTTATCAAATTTAAGTCTTTTGCAATTTTATCTCTAGCTAAGCTGGTTATTCGCTCTAAATCCTTTTTTTTACTACAAGCCATAAATATACTATCTCCAACTTTTGCACCTGTTTTTTTCATGATTTCCTCTAAAGATTCTTTTGAAAAAAACTTACCCACTGGTCCTTTTGCAGAAATCCCATTTTCAATAGTGAAATAAGCTAGACCAGAAGCCCCCTCATCTTTAGCCCATCTATCTATATTATCAAAAAAGCTTCTTGGTTTTTCTTTCGTATTCGGAGTAACAATACATCTCACATTTGAGCCAGACCTCACAAGTTTTTTAAATATATCGAAAGTTACATCCTCTCTAGTAAAAGTTGCTGTAATGTCCTCAATTATCAGTGGGTTTCTAAGATCAGGCTTATCACTTCCATACTTTAAAAGAGCATCTTTATAAGTAATTCTTGGAAAATTTTCTGTTATAATTTTTTTTTTTGAGAATTTTTTAAAGGTGTTAACTAATAATTGTTCAACGACATTAAAAACGTCCTCTTGCTCAACAAAAGACATTTCTAAATCTAATTGATAAAATTCTCCTGGACTTCGATCAGCACGAGCATCTTCATCTCTAAAACATGGAGCGATTTGAAAATATTTATCAAAACCCGAAACCATTATGAGTTGCTTAAATTGCTGAGGTGCCTGCGGCAAAGCGTAAAACTTGCCTGGATTCAATCTACTTGGCACAAGAAAATCTCTTGCTCCTTCAGGACTTGATGAAGTTAATATTGGTGTTTGAAACTCTAAAAATCCAAATTTACTCATTTCATTTCTGATAAACGCAATAACTTTTGATCTCAAAATAATATTTTCATGAATTTTTTTTCTTCTTAAATCTAAATATCTATATTTTAATCTGATCTCTTCAGAATATTCTTGATCACTAAAAACAGGCATTGGTAACTCTTTGCACTTTCCTAAAACAACAAAATTTTCGATAGTGACTTCAATCTCTCCTGTTTCAATCTCTTTATTGATTGTATCAGTTGATCTATCAACTACTATACCCTCTACATTAATAACTGTTTCAAGTTGTAATTTTTCTAAATCTTTAAAGTTTTTATTTCCCTTATCAACTATGCATTGTGTGATGCCATAGTTATCACGTAAATCTAAAAATAAGAGATTTCCATGATCACGCTTCTTATTGATCCAACCAGAAAGTAAAATATTACTCCCAACATTTTTTTTTCTAAGTTCGTTACAATTGTGACTTCTATATTTATTCAATTATTCTCCCAATACCTCTTTAATTGTACTTAAATTAATAGATCTTTTTTTTTTTAAACTTACTTCGTCGATTTTATATATAAAATCAACTATTTTTCCATATGATCTATCAATTCTTTTAATAATATAGTCAATTAATTTTTTATCTATTGATATTTGACGATCAGATAAATTTTTTAAAATTAGAGCAAATAAAAGTTCATCATCAGGTTTATCAATATTTTGGAGTAAAAAATTTTTTGATCTTGATTTTAAATCATTCAACTTAAAATCAATATTTACAATGGAACTTTCAGAGGTAACTATTAAATATTTATTGTCTTGTTCAACTATATTACACAGAGTAAAAAATAAATTTTCATTTATCTTTTCAGAAACATTCTCTAAAATAATATTTTGGAAGATTTTTATTTTTTTAAAATCATTATCACATAATAAATTAGCTTCAATTTTAGTTCCTTTATATTTTTTTAAAAAAATATTAATTAAATGTGTCTTTCCAGAAAATTTTTCACCACTTATATTGAGAAAATTTTTTTCCCATTTAGGCCATTTGTTTAATAAATCAAATATTTGCTTATTACTTTTTGATACATAAAAATCATCTTCTTTAAAATTACCATCATAATTAAATTTAATAATTTCTTGATTTATATCTTTCATTGTAAAATCCATGTCTTATTTTGAGTGTTAAAAACAAAATTTTTATCTTTCATTAATTTTAGAAATATATTTGGGGTACCATTAAAAATAATTTGATAATAGATATGATTTTTATCAAATTTTAAAACAAAATAATCATATATTAAATTTATTTCATTTAATATTTTTTCAAAATTTGAAACTTTCAAATTATCATCAGAGTCTAATTTGACAAATATTGGCAGTTTAATTGAGGTATTAATTCTATTGAAAATTTTCCAGTGATCCTCGTAAATTATTTTTAATTCATCTATTAAACTTGCAATATCATCTTCATCATCAAAATTTACGTCAGAAAATGAAAGATTTTTTAATACTACTTTGTCCTCAATTGTTATTCTTGATAAGATTCTTACATTATTATCATTTTTAAAAACTAAAGTTACAATTGAGTCATCTAAATTATATTTCTTAGTAATCTCTTCAAAATTATATTTTTCAATTGTCTCATAATTTTTTTTTATGAGATTTAAATCTTCTAGATCTTCGGTTGGCAAAAGATACTCTAGAAGATGTGATTTTTTATTATACTTATTCCAATTGTTAAATAAGTTATTTTCTGAAAAGGCTATTAAATTATCATTTTTTTCCTCTATTATAATTGGAAACAATAAAAATTTTTTTCTATTTGGAACTGATGGGAACACATTTTTATTTTCTAAGTAATTAAAAATTTTTTTTTTATTAAAAGCAACTCCCAAATTTACATAATAAGTCTCATCAATAAACTTTTCCTCTTTTACTGAAAAAGACTCTATCATTCCTTTTATTTCAGCTAATTTTATTCCTTTAATTATTTCTTGATCTGAAGAAACTGTAATAGTTGAGATTAATCTTGAAAAAGCTTTAATAAACCCGTCGTTTATTACCTTGTTTTTATCAAAATTTATTTCAAACGGCTTTGAAATTTCAATATTATTTACATCAAAAGATTTTGCTTCAACTTTATCTGTGGAAAAAAAAAATATATTTAAAGATAGAAATGCAAAAAAAATATATAAAAAATATGAAAAATTTTTAAATCTAATTATCATACTTTATAATAATGAAAAAAAATCTATTAACATACAAAAAAAGCGGAGTTGATATTAAGGCTGCAGATAAGTTTATAAAGTTCATATCTTCGATTTCATCAAAAAAAAAGGGCAAAAAAAAGTTTAATAATATAGGTGGTTTTGGTTCTATAACAAATATACCTGATAATTTAAAAAATCCAAAAATTGTAGCATGCACTGATGGGGTTGGTACTAAAATAGAAATAGCAAATGTTTTAAAAAAGTTTGATACTATTGGTATCGATTTAGTTGCGATGAGTGTAAATGATTTAATAGTCCAAGGTGCTGCCCCACTTTTTTTCTTAGATTATATTTCGATAAACAAAATTAATTTACCAAAACTAAAATCAATCATAAAAGGTATTGTCAAAGGGTGTGATATATCAGGTTGTGATTTGGTTGGTGGTGAAACAGCTGAAATGCCTGGTACATATGAAAGAAATAAATTTGATATTGCTGGTTTTGCAGTTGGTTTAGTTGAACAAAAAAAGATTTTAAACAAAAATGATATTAAAGAAAATAATCTTATTTTAGCGATTCCATCAAGTGGCTTACATTCAAATGGTTACTCACTAGTTAGAAATATTATTCAGAGAAAAAACATAACAATTAATAAGAATGTTTTTTTAAAAAAAGAGTTACTAAAACCGACAAAGATTTATGTTAAAGAAATTTTAAATCTTATTAACAGGAAACTGGTAAATGGTTGTGCAAATATTACCGGTGGAGGTTTACCAGAAAATATAAAAAGAGTTATCCCAAATAATCTTTGTGCAGAAATTAATTTAGAAAAGATAAAGCCTCTTAAAATCTTTAAATGGTTAAAAAAAAATGATGTAAATGACTACGAAATGATAAAAACTTTTAATTGTGGTGTTGGTTTTTGTCTAATTATAAATCCGAGAAATTTGAAAAAAATTAATAAATATTTTTCTAAAGATTATAAACCTTATGTGATTGGCAAAATATCCAAAAATTCCAAAAAAATAAAATTGAATGGCAAAATTAATTGGTCCTAAAAAAATAAAAACTGCAGTTTTTATTTCTGGTAAGGGGAGTAACTTAAAAAATCTCATTAAATTTTCTTTAAAAAAGTTTTCTCCAATCGAAGTAAATTTAATTATTTCAAATAATGTAAAGGCGAAAGGACTTATGTTCGCAAAATTATATAAAATTAAAAAAAAAGTTTATAATTATGATAAAAAAAAAATCTCAGAAAAAAGAATTTTAAAAGATTTAAAGTCAAACGATATTAAACTTGTATGTCTCGCGGGGTTTATGAAAATCTTATCTCAAGATTTTATAAAGAATTTCAAAGGAAAAATATTGAATATACATCCTTCTTTATTACCAAAATATAAAGGATTAAACACACACAATAGAGTAATCAAAAATCAAGAAAAATACTCAGGATGCACGGTACATTTAGTAAACTCAAAACTTGATTCGGGAAAAATAATTCTTCAAAAAAAGGTTAAATTATCAAAAAAAGAGACACCCTCGTCCCTTCAAAAAAAAATATTAAAACATGAACATGTTTTATATCCATTAGCTATCAGAAAAATATTAGCTAATCTTTAAAGAAAAAATCAATTTCAATTTTTGCATTTTCAACACTATCCGAACCGTGTACAGAATTTTTATCTATTGAAATTCCATACTTTTTTCTAATGGTACCATTCTCTGCATCTTTCGGATTAGTTGCTCCCATCAATTTTCTATTGTCAGCTACAGCGTTTTTTTTCTCAAGTATCATTGCAACAATAGGACCTGATGAAAGATATGCACATAAATCATTGTAAAATGGTTTTGTCTCATGAACTTTATAAAATTTTTCAGCCTCTGATTTTTCTATCTGGATTTTTTTTTCTTTAGATATATTAAATCCATTTTTTATAAACATTTGTTTGATTTCATTATCCAGGTTTCTTTCTACTGCATCAGGTTTAATAATTGATAAAGTTTGTTCAATATTACTCATAATAATCTTCAATTAATTGATTTAATAATCTGACTCCAAATCCAGTTGCACCCTCAGAGTTTAAAGCACCTCCATATTTTGAAAATGCCATGCCTGCAATATCTAAGTGTGCCCAAGGAGTTTTATTGAGGATGAATCTCTGTAAAAATTGTGCTGCAGTAGTTGAGCCAGCTCCTCCAACATAATTAATATTTTGCATATCAGCGTTTTTAGAATTAATTAATTTATCATAATTTTTATCAAGTGGCATTCTCCATACCCTCTCACCAACTTTCTGGCCCGCATCAAACAATTGTTTAGACAACTTATCATTATTTGAAAAAAGTCCTGCAAACTCAGAACCTAAAGAAACTATAATTGCCCCCGTTAAAGTTGCTAAATCAACAATAAATTCAGGTTTATATTTTTTTTCTGTATATGTAAGTGCATCAGCTAAAACTAATCTTCCCTCAGCATCTGTATTCAAAACTTCAATTGTCTTACCACTGTAAGATTTTACTATATCACCAGGTCTTTGAGCATTACCGCCAGGCATATTTTCAACAAGACCTACAACTCCAATAGCATTTATTTTTGCTTTCCTTAATGCAAGATTTTTCATTAAACCTACAACAACTGCAGAACCAGCCATATCATAAGTCATATCTTCCATAAATTTTGCAGGCTTAAGAGAAATACCACCAGTATCAAAGCAAACTCCCTTTCCAACAAATGCTAAAGGTTTCTTTTTTGATTTTGAACCTTTCCATTCCAAAGTAACAAGATAAGATCCTCTTATACTACCTTGTCCTACGCCCAGAAGTGCATTCATACCAAGCTTTTTCAACTTTTTTTTATCAAAAACGTTTACTTTAAGACCAAATTTTTTAAGCTGTAATAATCTTTTTGCATATTCATCTGGATGAAGAATATTTCCTGGTTCTGAAACGAGATCTTTTGTCAAATTTGTACCTTCAATCAGAGATCTATACTTCTTGTTTCTATTAAATTGGAAAGTTTTGTTTTTGTTTAAGACCTCTATATCAAATTTTTTTTCTTTACTTTTAGATTTATATTTATTGAATTCGTATGATTTTAATTGAAGGCCTTGTGCAAATTGATCAAAAAAGAATTTATTTTTTGGAAAAGTGTCACTTATATTTTGTTCATAAAAAGTTGTTTTTAAATATAAATTTGATTTTAAATACACATAAAATTCAGCTCCAATTTTTTCAATTTCTAATGGCGATTGACTATCTTTAATTTTTATCAAAATAACTTTTTGCGAAGCATTTATATCTAATGATAAAAAATTCTTATTACCAAATTCATTTGAGCTAAGTGACTGATTTATAAAACTAGAAAATTTAGATATTGGGAGTTTGCTAAGTCCATTTATTCCAAAATTTTTACTGGTAAAAAAAACATGATTTTTTACGGATTTTTGGTCTAAACTATTTCTAATACTTATTTTTATTGACATTTTTTATATATATGTACTTTGAGTTGTATTTAAATTGTAAACTAATAGTTGAAAATATATAAATATATTTTGATAGATTTCAATGAAAAAAATTTTATTTAGAAAATTACTATTTGATTGTTTAGTTTTTTTTCTAATAACTCTTTTCTCTACAAGTATTATTATATGGATATTCCAGGCTGTGAATTTCTTGGACATAATTGTTGAGGATGGTAGAAATTATTTAGTTTATCTTAATTTTTCTCTATTAAATTTTCCAAAAGTGATCAGTAAATTAGTTCCATTTGTATTATTTTTCAGCTTTCTGTATGTAATTGGAAAATATGAGTTACGAAACGAATTAATTATTTTTTGGAATTTTGGGATAAATAAAATTGATATTATAAATTTTTTTATAAAATTCTCATTTTTAATCATGCTGCTACAGATATTTTTGACAGCGACTATTGTTCCAAAAAGTCAAGATTTAGCCAGATCTTTTTTGAGAGATTCGTCATACAATTATTTAGAGAATTTTATTAAGCCAAGAATATTTAATGATGCAGTCAAAGGCTTAACAATTTATAGCAATTCAAAGGATGAATTTGGAAATTTGAAAGAAATATATTTAAAAAAAGGCTCTGGAGATAATTTTCAAATTACTTTTGCAAAAGAAGGGAGGTTTAAAAAAATAGGTAAAAACCAATTTTTAGAATTAAATTTTGGAGAAACAATTAGTGTCATTAACAATAAGATAACTAATTTTAAATTTAAAAAAACTGATTTTAACTTAAGTAATTTCGAAGATAACACTACAACTTATAAAAAAACCCAAGAAGTAGCAACTTTAGATCTTATTAAATGCTACCATAATTTAATGAATTTTAATTTTTTTAAAATCGATAAAAATTTCAAAGTTGAAAACTGTAAAAATGATAATATTGATAATATAATTAAAGAATTATATAAACGAATTATTATTCCATTATACATTCCAGTTTTAATTCTCATTTCTTTAATGCTGATATTCAAATCTAAAGAAAATATAAATTATTCAAAATATAGAATTTTAATTTTTCTAATTGGTTTTATTACAATAATTCTCTCAGAAATGACTATCAGATTAATAAATGAAGACTTTATTAAAAATCTTAAATTTTTTGTAATTCCAATTGTATTAGTTGTAAGTCTTTATTTCAATTATCTGATAAGATTCAAAAATATGAAAGTTTTAAAATGAACACATATACAAAATTTTTAGTTAAAACTTATTTGTTATCTTTATTGAACGTTTTTTTTATTTTTTTTTGTTTGATATACGTGCTCAATCTTCTTACTGAATTAGAATTTTTTAAAAAGACTAATGTTGAATCTTATTTTCCTCTATATCTCTCCCTAATAAACACTCCAATATTTGTTTTCGAAATGTTTCCATTTATTTTTTTAATATCAACGCAATTCTTTTTTAACAATCTTTTTACAGATAATGAAATGAATATCTTTAAATACTCAGGACTTAAAAATACAAAGATATTTTCTATTTTGATCACAACAACTTTTTTTGTTGGAATTATAATAATTTCTATTTTTTATAATTTGTCATCTAATTTGAAAAATTTATATTTAGGATTGAAATCAAATTATACTGAGGATAAAAAATATCTTGCAGTAATTACTAATAATGGTTTATGGATCAAGGACATATATAATGAAAATATACTGATGATAAATGCGAACTCATTTAACAACAATGAACTTTTAAATGCCTATATTTCAGAATTTGACAAAAATTTTCAGATTATTAGGAATATTAAGAGTCAAAAAATTGATATTTCTAACAAAGAGTGGGTAATAGAAAATGCTGAAATTTATATTCAAAATAACAGGGAGATTGTGAAACAATTAAGATTCAAAACTAATTTTGATTATAAATTAATAAGAAATTTATTTTCCAATATGTCCTCCTTGTCATTCATGGAATTAATAGAAATGAGAAAAAATTACAAAAAATTGAATTATTCTCTAACTGAAATAGATTTACAACTTTTAAAGTTAATTACATTTCCTTTTTATTTCATTTTAATGTTTATTTTTTCAGCTATAATTATGATGAATACTAAAACTTTCAAAAACAAAAGTCTAAAAATAATTGTTGGTCTATTTTTATCAGTAATTATTTATTATATTAATAATTTTTTTTACATTTTAGGAACTTCAGAAAAAATAAATGTTCTAAGTTCTGTATTTATTCCCCTGGTAATTCTTACTTTGATAAATTCTTTGTTTATGAGAAATATAAATGCAAAATAAAATCTTAATTTTTTTTATAATAATCTTTAATCTATTTATCTTTAAAGTTTATAGTAATGAGCAAATTACATTCGATGTATCTGAATTAGAGATATTAGATGGCGGAAATAAGATAATTGGAAAAAATAGAGGTAATATTACTACCGATAATGGCATTACTATTGAAGCTGATAAATTTGAATTTGACAAATCCAAAAATATTTTAAAAGCACAAGGTAACATAAATGTTAAGGATCAACTTAATAACTATAATTTTTCTTCTCAAAATATTTTTTATTTCAAAAATGAGGAAAAGATAGAGATTAAAGGTAAATCTGATGCATTAATTGATAGAGATTATAAATTTGAAATTGAAAATGTTGTAATACTTAGAAATGAAATGATTATAAGTTCAGATAAAGGTGCAACCATCTTAGATATAGCTAATCTTACTCGATATGAAATTGGAAAATTTAACTATTCTTTAAAAGATAAAATTTTAAAGGGTGAGAATATATTTATTAATACAAATTACGACCAACCCTTTAGCGACAAATTTTTTTTTGAGAGCGCAGTTGTAAATCTTAAAAACCAAAATTACATAGCTAAAAATATAGATATTGAATTTAAAAAAGATATATTTGGCGATAGTAATAATGACCCAAGATTTAAAGGAATTTCTTCATCAAGCAAAAATGGTATTACTACAATAAACAAAGGTGTTTTCACTACTTGTAAAAAAAATGACAGTTGCCCTCCATGGAGTATTCAGGCTGATAAGATTATTTATGACAAAAATAAAAGGCAAATAGACTATAATAACGCCTTAGTAAAATTTTACGACTTTCCTATTTTATATTTTCCGAAATTTTTTCATCCAGGACCAACTGTTAAAAGACAATCTGGTTTTTTAGTTCCACATATAAATAATTCAAATATTTTAGGATCTTCTTTACAAATACCATATTATTTTGCCCCATCTATTAACAAAGATTTTACTTTTAAACCAACACTATTTGATAAAGATATTTTGATGCTTCAAAATGAGTACAGACAACAAAATGAGAATTCGTTTTTTATCTCTGACTTCAATATTGTTGATGGTTACAAGTCTAAAAAATTAAATAAAAAAAATACTTTAACACATTTATTCTCAAAATTTAAAATGGACATGGATTTTGAAAATTTTAGAGAAAGTTCATTAAATATTTCATTCCAAAAAGTAAATAATGACTCATATCTAAAAGTTTTTGATTCAAATTTGATAGATACTGAGCTTAAACCTGACAATTATGACACATTAACCTCTGATATAAATTTAAACTTTGAAAATGAAAAGTTTACATTTAATACTGGTGTTACTGCCTACGAAAATCTCTCTAAACAAAACAGTGATCGTTATCAATATGTTCTACCTTACTATGATTTCACAAAAAGTTTCTTTAGCAATAATTTTGCCTCTTTCAATTTTATTTCACAGGGAGATAACATATTAAAAGATACTAATAGCCTAAGATCAAGAATGATAAATAATTTAGATATTCAAAGTTATGATTATTTTTCAAAAAATGGTTTCAAAAATAATTTAAATTATTATGTTAAAAATACCATTAGTGCAGGAAAAAATAACGCTGAATATGACTCAAGTCCACATGTAAAATTTATGAATATATTTGAAGCAGTTTCAAGTTTTCCTCTAATTAATAAGGGTGAAAATTATAATGATTATTTAAATCCAAAATTATCATTAAGAATAAATCCCTCAGATATGAATAGCTATAAAAATGAGAGTAGACAAATAAATACTCAAAATATATTTAATATTAATAGACTAAGTCTAATAGATACACTTGAATCGGGACAAAGTTTAACTTTGGGTATCGATTATAAAAAAGAAAAAATAAGTAATATAAATAAATATTTTGAATTTAATCTTGGTAAAGTTATAAGAACTAAATCTAATAACAATATTCCCTCTAATAGTACACTTGACAAAAAAAATTCGAATTATTTCGGTAAACTAACAAATAATATAAATAAAAATATAAATTTTAATTATGAATTTTCAGTAAATCACAACTTAGATGAAGTTCAATATAATTCATTTGGCACTACTTTCTTAAAAAATAATTTTGTTACAACGTTTAATTATGTGGAAGAAAACGGAGATATTGGAAATACAAATATTTTAGAAAATGTAACAACATTTAATTTTGACGAACAAAATTTTATAACTTTTAGAACTAGAGAAAACAGAAAAATAAATTTAACAGAGTACTATGATTTAATTTATGAATATAGAAATGATTGTCTAACGGCTGGCATCAAATATAATAAAACCTATTATAAAGATAGGGACCTAGAGCCAACTGAAGATTTTATGTTTAGTATTAAACTCGTTCCTTTAAGTGGTATTGAGCAAAAATTTGCAAATTAACATTATGTATTTTTCAAAAAAATTGAATATTTTATTATTCGTTTTATTTTTTATATTTCTTAATTTTAAAAACTTAATCGCATTTGAAAATAAA
>CACJQO010000012.1:0-18223 GCA_902595565.1 uncultured Pelagibacteraceae bacterium | reverse complement strand
TCAATCCTTTTTGTTGAATTTTTAACTATTGCCGTTGAAAAAATTAAAGAAAATACAAAGAGTGTAACAAAAAATTTTTTCATAATTTTTCACTAAAATTCTCAATATCTAAAAGTGTTTTAAATTTTTTAATTATATCTGTCTCAAAATTATAAAAATCATTTTTCTTTATTACGTATCTGAGTTTTGCTGATCTTGATGGTGTGTTTTCTCTTAATTCTTTAGCAGATGGTGTTATTGGTTTTTTTTCAACCATCCTAAATAATGTTTCAGGTTGATTTATATTAGGCATATACCGGGATATACTTTTTTTTTCAGATAAACTTTTAAAAAAATATTTTACGATTTTATCTTCTAGTGAATGAAAAGTTACAACTGCCAATATACCATTTTTTTTTAATACTTTTGTAGCTGCAATTAAACCATATATTAATTCACTAATTTCTTTATTGACAAAAATTCTAAGAGCTTGAAAAGTTTTTGTGGAGTTGTTTATCTTAAAACTTTTTCTTTTTTTTGATTTTTCTACCAATTCGACTAATTTTTTTGTATCAATTTTTTTTGTCTTTCTTTCTTTAACAATATTAAAAGCAATTCTTTTGGCTTCTAGTTCTTCACCAAAAAATTTAAAAATTTTCTCTAGTTCATGAGCATCCAGATTATTAATTACATCACTTGCGGAAAAATTATTTAAACCCAGCTGCATATTTAGATCTCCAACAGAATTAAATGATAAACCTTTTTTTGGATCTTTGATTTGAGTAAAAGAATAACCTAAATCTAAGAGTATCCCTCGTATTTTTTCATTTTTAAGTTTGAGGTTGTCTAATTGACTAAACTTTTTATGTTTAAAAATAAATCTGTTTGGGAACTTTTCAGAAATTTTATCCGCAATTTTTTTACTTTCTATATCTCTATCAATTGCAATTACCTGCGTATCTTTATAACTTAAAATTTTTCTGGTGTAACCACCTTGACCAAAAGTACAATCAATAAATGTGCCACCATGTTGAGGGGTAATAATGCTAATTATTTCATTAAGCAATACCGGATAATGTTTTGGAGCATCCGATACCATGGTGGCTTCCATTTATTTTTTCGAAGACCATTAATTTTTTTGCCTTCGTAAAAATGCAGGTATTTCTAAATCATCCTCTTCTTGATCTTCATCTGATGATCCAAGCAAATCTTCAGATGTTGAAGCTTGATTTTCTGTATTAAATAGATCTGGTTCATCTGTATCCACACCAAATTCCTTTAAATCATTTGAGGATTCTTCAATATTAGATGAGCTCAATGCTTCTTGTGAAAAAGAAGTATCATTGTCCTCTGAAATGTTTTCTACAATATTTTCAGCTTCTTGATTTTTTAACAATTCTTCGTGATACTGATGATTTACCTCATCAACACTCTCATTATTATTAATATTTTCTGATACAACTTCATTTTCTAACTTTAGAGCATTTGCACCATCAGACACTGGATTAGAACTTGCATTTGAAAAGTTATATGAAGTAACACCATTGCTTGTTGTAAAATCTGAATATCCTGGATTTCTATTTTGAATTCTATGAACCATATTGATGACAGATTTAGAGTCGGTTTGTTGACCATCTAATGCAGTTGCAACTATTGATACTCGAATTTTTCCATCTAAAGCTGGATCAATAATTGAACCATTTATTATTTCAGCCTCTGGATCAACTTCTGATCTTATCTTATTTACAATTTCATCTACCTCAAAAAGTTTTAGATCTTCCCCGCCTGTAATGTTTATCAACAGTCCTTTAGCACCTTTTAACGAATAATCATCGATAAGTGGATTATTCAAAGCTAATTCGGTTGCTTTCTCAGCTCTATTTTCACCTTCAGCTTCTCCTGTTCCCATCATCGCTTTACCCATTGAAGACATTACTGTCTCTACATCTGCGAAATCTAAATTTACTAATCCATCTTTAACCATGAGATCAGTTACACTTTGAACTCCATGTCTTAAAATACTATTAGATAATTGGAATGACTCTTTATAAGTCGTTTGCTCATTAGCAATTTTAAATAAATTTTGATTTGGTATCACAATTATAGTATCAACATGTTTTCTTAGTTCATCTAATCCTTGTTGTGCTCTTCGCATTCTTGATGGTGCTTCATATAAAAATGGTAATGTGACAACACCAACTGTTAAAATGTTTAATTCTTTGGCAGCTCTTGCAATCACGTGTGCAGCACCTGTACCAGTTCCTCCACCCATTCCAGCAGTTATAAAAACCATGTTTGCACCTTTGAGAATATCAACAATATCATTCAAAGATTCACCTGCTGCTGCTTGACCTATTTCATGTTTTGCGCCAGCACCTAAACCCTTGGTTAAGTTTAGTCCAATTTGAATTCTTGTTTTTGATTTGCTGGTCTTTAAATCCTGAGCATCAGTATTTACAGCTACAAACTCAACACCGTCAACACCTGAATCTATCATTTCATTTATTGCATTCCCACCAGCACCTCCTACACCAAGAACTAATATTCTAGGTTTAAGTTCTTTAATTTCTGGTACTTTAAAGTTAATTGTCATTTTATTATCCCCCGTTATTTGTTAAGTTGATGCTCCCATTTAAGACTAGCTCGATTTAAATTAGCTTTTTTTCTCGCATTGACCTTAAATTTTTCGAATATTGTTGGTTCCCATATTTGGAATGTTTTACCCTGACCAACAAAGACCATGCTATTTTTTATTTTTGCATGTTTTAATAATTTTGAAGTAAGTGAAATTCTTCCTTCACTATCAAATTGTAAATTTGTGCTTTCAGATAAAATTGATGTTGCAAAAAAATCTCTTTTTTCCTCAAAAGGATTTAAAGAGTCTATAGAATTTGAAATTTTTTCTACTCTGTCTTGAGGCCATGCCTCTATAGATTGATTGTTAAATGATGGATAACAAATTACTCCATTATATCCTAAATTAGACAAATATGATCTATAACTTGCAGGCACCGACACCCTTCCTTTTTTGTCCAATTTGTTTTCGTAGGTCGATAAAAACATAAACCATAAAGTCCTATAAATCCCCTATTTGGGAATTTATGGGATCTTATGGGTTTTTTGGAAATGAGTCAACAAATACTATTTATAATTGAAAAATACTAATTGCAGGCAAGAATGAGTCAAAACGTGAACATTGGATAGATATGTAATTTCAATAAAAAGCCAGATGAACTATAAGCCGGGTTCTGTCATTTAAACTTACCATTTGTCTAGGCTTAAGATCGCTCCTAAGCTCGAGCAACTAACCCTGATGACTAGCCAAAGACAGCTTTTAGTTTTTCAACAATGTCATCTCTACTTAGTCTTGCTCCCAGTGGGGTTTTCCAGCGTTCATTGTTACCAATAGAACCGGTGCGCTCTTACCACACCTTTTCACCCTTGCCTTGTTAAGGCGGTATATTTTCTGTGGCACTATCCCTAGGGTTGCCCCTGCCAGGTATTACCTGGCACTGCATCTTTGTAGAGTCCGGACTTTCCTCTTTAAAATTTTAAAGCGATAAGTCGTTCATCTGGCAAATTCAACTTATTACTAAAATATGATATTTCAAGCTAAATTTTTATTGCTAAAGAAGGTTTTTACTAATTAATAGGCACTCTTTATCTATCTTACCATTAACAAGGCTTTGTCTAAATCGTCTTTGAAAAGCCAACGTAAGGTACTTGGTGTTTTTATTAGGTTTAAATTTTTTAACACCATTATAGCCAATTTTTTGCAGATTTTTTAAAAATAAATTTTCATCAATTCTAGTTATAAGATATTTCTCTCTTAACTTTTTAATCTTTTTTTGATCAAGGTTATGCCAAACACATAATTTGTTTTTGGCCAACGTTTCCCATGGAAATTTTTCACCTGGATCTTTTTTTCTACCAGGAGATATGTCTGAATGACCGAGAACATATTTTCTTTTAATTTTATATTTTTTTATTAAAATATTAAGCAATTTTTGAAGTGAAAATATTTGCATTTTTGAAAATTTTTTATAACCATTTTGATGACCTGGATTAGTTATCTCAATACCTATTGAATTTTTGTTAAGAGATTTAAAGTGTTTCCAACTTGAGTTTCCCGCATGCCAAGCTTCAAAAAGATCTGGAACTAGATTTATTATTTCACCATTTCTTTTAATCAAATAATGCGAGCTAACTTTTGATTTTGGGTCTTGCAGTCTTTTAATAGCTGCAGATTCTTTTTTCATACCTGTATAATGAATTATAATAAATTTAATTCTGTTTTTTGCTCTTTTGGGTAAATTAAAATTTGGGGAATAACTTGTGGCCATTTTTAAGCCTATTTTTTGATACATTTTTATATTTAATTAATACTTATTTTACTTTATGGTCCAATATAATATAAAATTAATATGATGAAAAAATTCTTAATTATTATATTTACAACCCTTGCGTTAACCCTAAATGTCAACGCTGGATCCGATGGAGATTTAATATTAAAAAAAAATGAACCTACAGAAGTAAAGGATTGCTTTGAAAATATTAATAGAGTGACTTTTGCATTTAATCAAACTTTAGATGGGGTGATTTTCAAACCTGTTGCATCATTATATAGAAAACTACCTTCACCAGCTAAAACTGGAGTAAGTAATTCTTTAGAAAACATTTCCCATTTGTTGACAATTCCAAACAATGTTTTGCAAGGAGATTTCAAACAAGCTGGAGTTAATACTGGAAGATTTATTATAAATACAACATTGGGTATTTTGGGAATTTTCGATGTTGCGCAGTATTTAGGACTAACAAATTATGAAAAGGAAGACTATGGTCAATCTCTAGCCAAAGCAGGAGTTGGTCCAGGATGTTATATTGTTCTACCAGTTTTAGGTCCCAGTACAATTAGGGATACAGTGGCTTCAACTTTAAATTTCTTAGGAGGCGACCCTTGGTACAATGTAACAGTCAACAAAGACACTCAATATTTTGAAAATTCAGATTATTATTATTCAAAAGGTGCATCTGGTGTAGACTTTAGGGCCAAAAATTATGACTCAATTGAAAACTTAGAAAACAATTCATTAGACTTCTATGCATCAGTCAAAAGCCTTTACTTACAAGATCGACAACAAAAAATTCTTAACTCGAGAAAAATAGTAAATACCCAAGACGATAGTGATTGGGAAGAGATAAGCCAATAAAAGTTAAAGAATGAATAAAAAAAAAATTATTCTAGTAATTTTTTTATACTTTTTTACATTGAACAGCTCCTTCTCAATTGAGGCAGATGTATTTGTACAATCGACTGTTAATAGAGCATCAAAAATACTTTCAGAAAATTTGTCAAAAAATGAAAAAATTGACAAACTTAAAATAATTGCTGAGGAGACTGTTGATATTAGAGGTATAGGTTTCTATACACTTGGTTCTATTAGAAAAAACCTAGATAGTGAACAAAAAAAGAAATACTCAAGATTATTTAAAGAATATTTTCTAAAAAGCTTCTCTAGTAGATTGTCTGAGTATACAAATCCAGAAATCGATGTTTTATCAAAGGAAGTTCTTAGTGAAAATTATACAATTGTAAATAGTCTTTTAAAAGGTACTTCTGAGAGACCTGAGGTCAAAATTGATTGGAGAGTTTACACTAAAAATCCAGAAAACCCTTTGATCAGAGATTTAATTATTGAAGGTTTGAGTTTAGCTAGAACACAAAAGGAAGAATTTGCATCTATTTTAAACTCAAATGACAATGACATAAACGCATTATTTAACACATTAGAAGAATTTTCAAAAAATTAATAATAAACTTGGTGGGCCCGCCAGGACTCGAACCTGGGACCAATACATTATGAGTGTACTGCTCTAACCAACTGAGCTACAGGCCCTAAATAAATCTTTTTTACTTTGTTTTATTATTTTTATCAATAAACAAATCTCATAATGGTGGGCCGTGTTGGTTACGCTCCAACTACCCCTGCAATGTCAATGCAGTACTCTACTATTGAGCTAACGGCCCAAAAACAATCTTAACTTTCTAAGAAACTTTTTAATTGTTTTGATCTACTAGGATGTTTTAATTTTCTAAGTGCTTTTGCTTCTATCTGACGAATTCTTTCTCGAGTGACAGAAAACTGTAAACCAACTTCTTCTAATGTATGATCAGTATTCATACCAACTCCAAATCTCATTCTTAAAACTCTTTCCTCTCTCGGAGTCAATGTTGATAGTATTTTAGTTGTAGCTTCTCCTAAATTTGATTTAATTGCTTGTTCAAGAGGAGCTAAAGCTTTCGTATCTTCTATGAAATCTCCTAAGCTGCTATCTTCCTCATCACCGACAGGTTTTTCTAAAGATACAGGTTCTTTAGAAATTTTTAAAACTTTTCTAACTTTATCTAATGGCATCCTTAGTTTTTTTGCTAATTCCTCTGGAGTAGCCTCTCTACCAAATTCACTTAAGATAAGTCTTTGGGTTCTAACAATTTTATTAATTGTTTCAATCATATGAACAGGAATTCTTATTGTTCTAGCTTGGTCAGCTATTGATCTTGTAATTGCTTGTCTAATCCACCATGTGGCATATGTAGAAAACTTATATCCTCTTCTATATTCAAATTTATCTACTGCTTTCATCAATCCAATGTTTCCTTCTTGAATAAGGTCCAAAAACTGCAATCCTCTATTTGTATATTTTTTGGCAATCGAGATTACCAATCTTAAGTTGGCTTCAACCATCTCTTTTTTCGCTATTCTTGACTCTTTTTCACCCTTTTGAACTCTGCTTACAAGTTTTTTGAAATCTGTTACTGACATTCCTATTTTATGACTAAATTCAATTAATCTCTCACGAATATCTTTAAACTTTTCTTTATTTTTAGAGAAAAATTGCTTCCACGTTGAATTAGTATCTAAGAATTTTTTGAGATTTGGGTTAATCTCATTACCTACATAAAATTTTAAAAATTCATTTCTTGGAATTTTATGATCTAACGCCAATCTCATGAGATTTCCTTCTAAAGAAATTATTTTTTTATTTTCTACGTAATGTTTTTGAACCAATCCTTCTAAAACTGATGGAGATAATTGGAGAGATTTAATATCCTCTAAAATTTCTTTAACAGTCTTTTCATAACTTTTCTCTTTTGCTGGAGAAAAAATTTTTGAGTTTAAAATACAATCTAGTTTTTCTTTTTGGTACTTTATTAATTTATTATAATCCTTAGTCAAATTGTGTACTGTTTTAAGAACTTTGGGTTTAATTTCTGTCTCCATTGCAGCCAAAGTCGGGTTAAAATCCTCATCACTATCCTCTCCAGAACTCTCATCGTTATCAACTTCCCCAGAATTTTTTTGTTTTGCGCTTGGACCAGTTGTCTCGTCCTCCATATAATTGGTATCAATATCAATAATTTCTCGAACTAAAATTTCATCTTTTTGAAGCTTCTCATTCCATTCAAAAAATTGTTGGGCAGTTATAGGGCTTTGAGATAATGCGATAAGCATTACATCCTTCCCAGCCTCTATTCTTTTTGCAATAGCAATTTCACCTTCTCTTGATAAAAGTTCAACTCCTCCCATTTCTCTAAGATACATTCGGATTGGATCATCACTTTTTTCAATAGTTTTACCCTCATCTTTTGATGTGCCCTCTTTTTTTCTTAAAACTTTAAAATCTGATTTTTTTTCAACTAAGGTTATCTTTTCATCCAAAATATGAATAAAAGCCTGTGCTAAATTTTGATCTGAAAGATTTCTTTTTCCTAGAGATTTACTTAGTTCCTCATGAGTAATAAAACCTCTGTGGGTTCCACGTCCCATTAAACGAGCAAATGATTTTGTAATTATTCTTTCCACACTAATATATTTGAAAAGATGTATATAATGGCAAATTTAAGAAAATCCATTATTAATTTTAGGTTATTAGTTGATATTTTGCTTTTTTTTAAGCTCTTTTAGCTCGTTAAATGTTGACTCACTTAAATCTTTTGAAAATCTCGATTCTAATTCTTGTATTCTAAATTCTAGATCATAATTATTAAGGTCTCGAACTATATCTTCAAACAATTCAAGGATTTCATGATCTTTAATATTTTTTTTTTGCAAAATATGTTTAATTGGAGCAAACTTTGTAATTTTATCAATTAGTTGAGAGTCAATATCTAGCTGACCAATAGACAAATCATTTCCCAAGTTTAGTTTGAATACAATGTTTTCAAAAATTTGTTTATTTACCTCAGAGAATAATTTTATATCTTTGAGCAAATGAATGTGATCCCGCATCAAATTCAAGTTATTAATAATAAGATAAATTAATGAAAATTCTTTTAATTCTACACCTGACAATGATTGACTTTCGTTAAAGTGCTTTTGGGTCTTCTCTAAAGATCTGGTTTTTTTTACAAAAAAGTTTTTTTGATTTTGACTCGTATATGGAGTTAATCCAGAAATTTTTTCTATGAAATATTCTAAGACGTATTTTTTGATATAACTATCTTTTATTGTATTAGCTATGGATCTTAATTTTTTCTCAAAAATTGCCATAGAAGAGGGATTATTTTGAGTATTTTTTTTATAATGATTGAATATAAATTGATGTATTGATACTTTATTTTGTTTTGAATAATCAAAAAAATATTCTTTACCATTTTTATTAACAAAACTATCTGGATCTTCTTGGTCCGGTAAAAATAAAAATGATATTTGTTTTTCAGGTTTCATTTCTCTTATAGAATTTTCTGCTGCTCTTAAGGCTGCCTTGTAACCACTCTCATCACCATCAAAACATATAATAATATCATTAAAAAACTGATTAAGAGTAAATATTTGTTTATCTGTTAAAGAAGTACCTAAGTTAGCAACAGCATTTTCTATTCCATTTTTACTTAAACCAACCACATCCATATAACCCTCAACTAAAAAAATATTGTCAAACTTATTAGACAATTTTCTTGCTAAATCTAAATTGTATAAGTTGGATCCTTTTTTGAAGAATAATGTTTCTGGAGAATTAACATACTTAGCCAGAAAATCACTTTTTTCAATTATTCTTCCCCCTAAAGCAATTGGTTGTCCTGAAATATTATTGATTGGAAAAATTAATCTTCCTCTAAACCTTTCAACATAAATATTTTTTTTTTCATCTAAATAAAATAATCCTGTTTCTAGTAAATCATCAATTTGATAATTTTTTTTTAATTCTTCAAATAAATTTGGATTCTTTTCCACAAAACCGATTTTAAATTTTTTAACTTGATCTTTATCAAGTGATCTATTTTTTAGATAATCTCTTGCTTTAAAATATTTTTCATTTTTCAAAAGTTGATCATGATAAAAATTCACATATTCCAAGAAAATAGATGAGTATATTTTCCACTTTGTTTCTCTTTCTTCATCTTGTTTTGAGAAAATATAGGGTTGCATACCAGCTAAATTTGCCAAATGCTTTACGGCCTCACCAAATTTAAAATTTTGAGTTTTCATTACAAAGTCAAAAATATTTCCATGTTCGGATGTTGCAAAACAATGATAAAATTCTTTTTCATCATTAACAGTAAAGGATGGGGTTTTTTCATTTTTAAATGGTGAAAGTCCAACATATTCTTTACCTCTTTTTTTTAAACTGACATATTTCGAAACTACTGTTGAAACTTTTAATCTTGTTTTAATTTCCTCTAAATATTCTTTTGGATATTTCATGACTACTTATTAAGTATTTGTTTAATCAGCGCTCCAGCTTTGGAGAAATCAATCTCATCAGCATGTTGTTTTTTTAACTCTCCCATAACTTTGCCCATATCTTTTACTGAATTAGCACCTATTTTAGATATTATCTCTTCGCATATTTTTTTTGTATCTTCCTCATTTAATTGTTTTGGTAAAAAACTTGATAAAATATCATATTCATTTTGCTCAACTTCCAAAAGATCAGACCGATTATTTTTTTTATAAATTTCAATTGATTCGGCTCTTTGTTTCATCATCTTCTTAAATAATTTTTTAATATCGTCATCATCAGTCTCTTTTTTATTTGGACCAGATCTATTTAAGATATCCAAATCCTTGATGGAGGATAGAATTAACCTGTAAGTTGAGATTTTAGTTTTATCTTTTAATTTAAGCGACTTTTTATATTCAGTTTCTATAGTCTCTTTTAAGGACATAATTTTTAATCTACTTTAAAGAAAAAATTCTTCAAAAGAAAAATTGTTTTTTTACAATTTTATAATACATCTCTGTTGCGATAATAAACCTTTTATTGTATTAACCTTTAACTCATGAGTTGTAATTGATCAAAAAAGCAAAAAATAATAGCTCAAAAATTTCCCAAACTCATACAGGTATTTTAGTTCTTGAAAACAAGAAAGTTTTTAAAGGTATTGGAATTGGTTATGAAGGCGTTGCAACAGGAGAAGTTTGCTTTAACACGTCATTAACTGGATATCAAGAGATCATATCTGACCCTTCTTATGCAGGTCAAATTATTAATTTTACTTTTCCTCACATTGGAAATGTTGGAACAAATCATGAGGATCATGAGTCAGATAAAATCTGGACCAGAGGAGTAATTTTTAATTCTGAAATAACTAATCCCTCAAATTACAGATCATTTTTACATTTAGATTATTGGCTTAAAAAAAACAAAATTATTGGTATCACTGGATTAGATACTAGAAACCTTACAAATTTCATTAGAGATAAAGGTGCTCCTAAAGGTACCATTTGTTATTCAAATAAAGGAAAATTCAGTATTAACAAACTCACAAATACAACGATAAAATGGAGTGGTTTAAAAAATTTAGATCTTGCCGAGGTCGTATCCACCAGAAAAAATTATATTTGGAAAGGGCTTAAAACTTGGAAAAAAGAAACTGGTTTTGAGAAAAATAAAAAAAAGTCTTTGCATGTTGTTGCAATTGATTATGGAATAAAAAAAAATATTTTAAGATATTTTTCGAACTTTAATTGTAAAGTTACTGTTGTTCCGTGTAAGACTTCTGCAGAAAAAATATTAGATCTTAAGCCAAATGGAATTTTTTTATCCAATGGTCCTGGAGATCCAGCAGCAACTGGCAAATATGCGATCAATATTATCAAAGACCTTATCAAAAAAAATTTACCAATATTTGGTATTTGTTTAGGTCATCAAATTCTTGCACTGGCTCTTGGAGGTAAAACAAAAAAAATGAAATTGGGTCATAGAGGAGCAAACCATCCAGTGAAAAATTTAATTCATGATAATGTTGAAATCACTAGTCAAAATCATGGTTTTGAAGTAGTCAAAGAAACATTACCAAAAAATATTGAGGTTACTCATAAGTCTTTATTCGATGGAAGTATTGAAGGCATAAGATTAAAAAATAAACCAGTATTTTCTGTTCAGTATCATCCAGAGTCCAATCCTGGGCCGCAAGATAGTGTTTATTTATTTCAAGAATTTATTCATTATATAAAAAGAAATGCCAAAAAGAAAAGATATTAAAAAAATATTAGTTGTTGGAGCTGGCCCAATCATCATCGGACAAGCATGTGAATTTGATTATTCAGGAACACAAGCTTGCAAAGCTCTTAGGGATGAAGGTTATAAGGTAATTTTGATAAACTCAAATCCTGCTACCATAATGACAGATCCAGATGTTGCAGACAAGACCTATGTTGAACCAATAACTTTAGATGTATTGGAAAAAATTCTTAAAAAAGAAAGACCTGATGCAATTCTTCCTACAATGGGAGGTCAAACTGCTCTTAATCTAGCTATGGAGGCTGAAAAAAAAGGGATTTTAAAAAAATATAAAATTGAACTTATTGGGGCTAATTCAAAGGCAATCTCAAATGCTGAGGATAGAAAAAAATTTAGAAAAAATATGATAGAAATTGGTTTAGATTTACCTAAATCTGAAATCGTAAACAACAATAATCAAGCTACCAGAGTTCTAAAAAAGATTGGTTTACCCGCAATCATAAGACCCGCTTTCACACTTGGTGGACTTGGTGGAGGAATAGCAAAAACAAAGAGGGACTATCTAAAAATCGTAAAAAATGGATTACATGAGTCTCCTGTTAGTCAAGTTTTAGTTGAAGAATGCTTGGAGGGTTGGAAAGAATTTGAGATGGAAGTCGTTAGGGATAAGAAAGATAATTGTATCATTATTTGTTCCATTGAGAATATTGATCCAATGGGAATACATACGGGTGACTCGGTAACAGTTGCACCAGCACTTACTCTCACTGATAAAGAATACCAGGTTATGAGAAATGCATCTATCGCATGTTTAAGAAAGATTGGGGTTGAAACAGGTGGATCCAATGTTCAATTCGCGATTAATCCTAAAAATGGTCGAATGGTTATAATTGAGATGAACCCACGTGTATCAAGATCATCAGCTTTGGCATCTAAAGCAACTGGATTTCCAATTGCAAAAGTAGCAGCAAAATTAGCTGTCGGATATACTTTAGATGAACTCAAAAATGAAATCACCAAAGTTACTCCTGCATCTTTTGAACCAAGTATAGATTATGTAGTTACCAAAATACCAAGATTTACTTTTGAAAAATTTTCATCCTCTCCAGCCACTCTCGGCACTTCGATGAAATCTGTTGGTGAAGCTATGGCAATAGGGAGAAATTTTAAAGAGTCTCTCCAAAAAGCTTTGATATCTTTAGAAACTGGTTTTTCAGGTCTTGATAGAATATTTAATTTATCAAAACAACAAATTGAAAAAAAACTAAAAGAAAATATTCCAAACAAAATTTTATTAGTTGCTGAGGGGATAAGAAAAAATATTAGTTTAGATAGGATTTTTAAATTATCTAAAATTGACCCGTGGTTTCTTGGTCAGATTAAAGAAATTGTTGATTGTGAAATAAATTTAAAAAAAAAAGGATTACCAAAAAATTTTACAGAATTTAATAGGATTAAATCTATGGGTTTTTCAGATAAAAAATTATCAGAATTAGCAAATCTTTCTGAGGATGTTGTGAGAAAAAAGAGGATAGCATTAAAAATATTACCTGTTTATAAAAAAGTTGATACTTGTGCTGCTGAATTTAAATCTTTTACTCCATACATGTATTCGACTTATCAAAGAAACTTTTCAATAGTTTCAGAGTGTGAAGCAGAGCCGACTAGTAAAAAAAAGATAATTATTCTAGGAGGAGGACCAAATAGAATTGGTCAAGGAATAGAATTTGATTATTGTTGTTGTCAAGCAAGCTTTTCTTTAAAAGAAGCTGGTTTTGAAACAATCATGGTAAATTGTAATCCTGAGACAGTCTCTACCGATTATGATACTAGTGATCGACTTTATTTTGAACCTTTAAAGGAAGAATTTGTTTTTAATATCATCAAAAAAGAGCAAATGAATGGAAACTTAATTGGTATTATTGCCCAGTTTGGAGGACAAACTCCAATCAAACTTGCTAAATTTTTACATCAAAACAAATTACCTATTTTAGGAACTCAATACAGCTCTATAGATTTAGCGGAGGACAGAGATAGATTTAGAAATTTATTGAATAAATTAAAATTAAAACAAGCAGAAAGTGGAATTGCCAAAACTTATAAAGAAGCGATCAAGATTGCTGATAAAATTGGATTACCTTTAATGGTAAGACCTTCATATGTTTTAGGTGGAAGAGCAATGGAAATAGTTTATGAAAAAAGGCAATTAAGAAATTTTATTGAAGAAGCTTTTAAAGCTGCAGAAAAAAATCCAATTTTGATCGACAAATTCATTGATCATGCAATGGAAGTTGATGTTGATGCAATATCTGATGGTAAAGAGGTATATGTAGCTGGTATAATGCAGCATATTGAAGAAGCTGGTATTCATTCTGGGGACTCTGCTTGTAGTTTACCTCCAATATCGATTAAACCATTTTTAGTAAAGGAAATTGAAAATCAAACTAAAAAACTAGCGTTAGCTTTAAAAGTCAAAGGTTTCATGAATATCCAATTTGCAATAAAAAAAGATGAAATTTATGTAATTGAGGTAAATCCTCGAGCTAGTAGAACTGTACCCTTTGTATCTAAAGCAAAAGGTTTGCCATTAGCAAAAATTGCATCAAGAGTAATGGCTGGTGAGAAATTATTGAAATTCAATTTGAAGGAAAAATCAAAAGGAATGTATGCAGTCAAAGAAGCAGTATTTCCATTTAATAAATTTCCAAATAGCGACTTACTTCTTGGCCCAGAAATGAAATCAACTGGTGAGGTAATGGGGTTTGATAAAAATTTTGGCATGGCATTTGCAAAAAGTCAAATTGCTGCTGCGAATTCACTTCCAAAAAACGGTCTTGCATTTATATCTTTGAAAAACTCCCATAAGGATGAGGGGATAGGTCTGGCTAAAGATTTAATTAAATTAAATTTTAAGTTAAGTGCAACAAAAGGTACTGCAGAGTACATTAAAAAACATGGAATGAAATGTAAAATCATAAATAAAGTCAGCAGTGGAACACCTCACATAGTAGATGTTTTAGATTCAAAAAGAATAGCTCTTGTGATTAATACTGGTGGAGGAAACAGTGAGCATCGAATAAACGATGCTATTGCACTAAGAAGAGCAACTTTAAAAAATAAAGTTCCATATTGTACAAATATGTCAACTGCTCAAGCATGTTTGGAGGCAATAAAATCTCTTAAAACAAAAAAACTTGACGTCATTGCACTACAAGAACTGAAATAATATTACAATTAAAAGTTGTATAATTTTTTTTTCTTATGAATAATTGCCCAAAATGAATAATCGATAAGTTGTATTCATCAAATTTATTTTTATAATTTATCTATATGAGTTCAGAAGTTCGTCAATATGTTATCGAAGACGCATCTAAAAAAAGTGAAATTTTTAGTGCTCAACTATTAAAACTTCCTATCAAAAAAAAATTTTTAAAATCAAAGACCAATAATCTAGATAAATGTGCCTATTGGAAACTTTATGACAAAACAAATATTCATGAAGATGGTGACCAGTTGAAAGCAGTAACAGGGATCTGTTTAGTATTGGGTGTATTTAGTTTTATTGGTTTATATTCAAGTTTGTTAAATTAATTACTCAACTTTCCAATCAGTGGGGAAAGTGACATAATTTACCTGAATACATCTTCTTTCCTTAATAATCTTCTTCTTTTCCATACCATGCCAAGTATTAGGTCCGCTAGTAAATAAATATCCATAATTATGTTTGTAAGGAACTGTTTTAACCTTTTCTAACTTTTCATTATAAAAATCAGTGCCTAGATCTTCCGACTCTTTTGCATTATTAACAAAAATCAATCCCGACATTAATTTTTCTTTAATATCGCAATGCGGTTTAAGCCAAAAACCTTCACGATCACATATAATTTCAACTCTAACATACGAATTAGATAAATCTTTATCAATCATTTTTGAAATTGCATCACAAGTTTCCTTTGATTGAAGCTCAGTAATAAATTTTACCAAATTTGGAAATTGTGAGGCATTTTCTTTTGTGACAAAACATCTAAACTTAATTGCTTTTCCTCCAGATGCTATTCCTTCTCTAAATTCTGCCGCACCACCATCAATAGCTCTTGTTCCATCATAATTAAGATTATGTTTACTGATGTCAGGGATATCTGCATTTTCAATTTCTTTAATTGCTTCATCGCTTAAGGCATTATTGTATTCCCAATGATTAAAAGGAGTTTCATATTTTTTTGAGTTGTTTAAAATTGAATTAAGAAAAGTCATAATTTTCAAATCTTTTTTCTATATAACCTGCTATTCTATCAGTTTCATTAAGTTTTTTATAATCCCAACTCTCAACAGAAGAGTCTAGATTTCTTATAATATCTAAAGATTTGAACAACTCAAAAAATTTTTTGAAGCGATAGTTGTTCTTAATAGCTGGCATATCAGCTACATATATAGGTTTACCTGTTATTGCAGCTTCGGATATCATGGACGTTGAGTCACAAGTTACCACTATATGGTCTGCTAATTTAAGTGATGACAAATAAGCTTTTTTATCAACATCTGAAATAATGATTTGATCCCCGTTATAAAAATCTTTGGCTTTATCAATAATTCTTTGAGGGGTTCTCATTGAAGGAATAAAAATTAATTGGTAGCCATTATCAAGAAAATTTTTTTTGATTTTATTGAAAATTTCTTCAATTAAATTATCCCTAAAATTATAGTATTTATTTGGACCACCAACAACAAGTACAACTACTTTTTCTTTTTGAATTTTTGGTTTTAAATAATTTATATTATCATCTAATTCACTTTCTCGTAGATAGTGGATGGCCCCTTTAGTTGATAATACGTTTTCACCTTTTAGATCATCATGTTCTGGAGCAATTACAAAATCGAAATTATTTAAAGATACCTTCGGATCTTGGATGTGAATATTCATGATTTTATTTCCAAACTTTTTTTTTAAAAAAATTGAAGGAATTACACTTTTTCTGCCACAAGAAATCACAACATTAAATTTTTCTAAAATCTCATTTTTAAAAACAAACCTTTTAATTGGCGTGATTTTTGGGGGAATCATTTTCCAAAAATTATTCAGTTCAATTTTCTCGTGTATAAAATCTAAACCTAAAGCTTTGGCAAGTCCCTCAACTTGGCTAATCATTCCATGCATGCCCTCGGTCAATAATAAACCTTTTAATTTAGTCATTAATCACTATATAGCTTTCATATGAGTCAAAATCCAACTAAACACACAAAAGTGTTAATAATTGGGTCTGGTCCAGCTGGATATACAGCAGCTGTTTACGCTGCAAGAGCAATGTTAAATCCAATTTTAGTTTATGGTTCAGAGCCAGGCGGACAATTAACTACAACAACAGATGTTGAAAATTTTCCAGGGTTTGCTGATGTTATTCAGGGTCCTTGGCTTATGGATCAAATGAAAGAGCAAGCAAAAGCAGTTGGAACAGAAATGATTGAAGATCATATAAGTTCTGTCGATTTAAAAAAAACACCGTTTGAAGCCATTGGGGACACTGGTCAAAAATACACTGCTGATAGCATTATAATTTCAACAGGTGCACAAGCAAGATGGTTAAATTTAAAATCAGAGCAAGAGTTCAGAGGTTTTGGAGTATCCGCATGTGCAACATGTGATGGTTTTTTCTTTAAAGACAAAGAAGTTGCTGTTGTTGGAGGAGGTAATGCAGCTGTTGAGGAAGCGATGTTTCTTACAAAATTTGCATCAAAAGTAAAATTAATTCACAGAAGAGATAATTTAAGAGCTGAAAAAATGCTTCAAAAAAAACTTATGGAAAATAAAAAAATTGAAATTATTTGGGATAGTGTTGTTGAAGACGTTATTGGTGATAAAGATCCAAAAAATGTTAAAGGAATTAAAATTAAGAATGTTAAAACAAATAAAATTGACGAAATTAAATTAGATGGTGTCTTCATTGCAATTGGGCATGATCCAGCTACACAATTATTTAAAAATCAGCTAAGTATGGATAAAGAGGGGTATTTAATAACTAAACCAGATTCAACGGAGACTAATGTACCGGGCGTTTATGCGGCTGGAGATGTAAAAGATAAAACATTCAGACAGGCAGTGACTGCTGCTGGTATGGGTTGTATGGCAGCACTAGAGGCTGAAAAGTTTTTATCACATTAAAGTGAAAAATAACCTTCATGTATTTTTGGGAGCAACAGTTGCTGATGCAGCTGCAAGACCATTACATTGGGTATACAATCAAAAAAAACTTAATTCTTATATTAAAGGTAAAAAAGATTTTACTTTTTTAAAAAAAAATAAAAGTCCTTTCTACAATATAAAAACTGGGAAAGTATCAGGTTATAATGAAATCGGACAAGTTATGTTTCAAACACTTCTAGAAAATTATGAAGATATAGAGAAAGAATTTAAAAAAAATATTCTGAAGAATTTTGGTCCTGGAAGCAAATATTGGAAAAATTTAAATCTCAGATCAAAATATAAAAAAGTAAAAGATTGGCGTGGTATGATCAAAGGACCATGGATACACCAAAATATTATAGAAACTGTAAACAATATTAAATCAAATAAGAAAATTTCGGGCGGTGTAAAAGTTAATGAATCTGATGGGTTTTGTGCTGCACTTCCATACTTTCTTTATGGTTATGATTTCAAAAGTCTAGAAAAAATCATAAGAATTGTGACTGCTTCAAAAATTAGTTTAAAATATGCATTAGCTAAATTTTATATAATTGATTTTGCTCTTAAAGGAGCCAAAGATCCAGTTCATGAATTTAT
>CACJQO010000011.1:0-21542 GCA_902595565.1 uncultured Pelagibacteraceae bacterium | reverse complement strand
AATTCTTTTGTCCTTTGAAATTAAATTATTTAAATCTCTAATACTTTTCGTATATTTGTCATTAATATCTTTGTTAACAACTTCCCCATGCCATAAAACATTATCAATAATAACTAAACCCTCTTTATTCAATAGATCTAGTGAAATTTCATAATATTTTTGGTAATTCATTTTATCAGCATCAATAAAAACTAAATCAAATTTTTCATTTCTAATACTCATCAAACTTTCTAAAGCTGGCTTAATTATTGTTTTAATTTTGTGATTTTGATTAGCTTTTTTAAAAAAATTTTGAGCAATTTTATTTGTTTCCTCATTTTTATCTAAAGCAATTATACTACCCTCATCTGGTAATGCTAAAGCCATAGACAACGTGCTTAAACCTGTAAAAGTTCCTATCTCTAATACTTTTGTAATTTTGGAGATCTTTATAATCAAATGTAGAAATTGACATTGGGAAATAGATATTTGCATTCTTTTAATATCACCAAGTGATAAATTATAGTCTATTATTTCTTTTTGAATTGGATGTAGTTTCAAACCATTCTTTAGTATGTAATCTTGTAAATGTTTTGTGATATTAAGGTCTGAACCCATAACCTTATAATTTTTTCTTCAAGATCTCATTGATCAATTGAGGATTTGCTTTTCCACCAGATGCTTTCATTGCCTGACCAACAAAAAAACCAAATAATTTTTCTTTACCTTGTTTATATTCAATAGCTTTTTCTCTGTTCTCATTAATTATTTTGTCAATTAAAGCTTCTAAAGCTTTTGGATCACTTTGTTGCTTTAATCCTTTTTCCTCAACAATTTTTTGTGGATCTTTGTCTCCATCAATCATTAATTCAAAAACAGTTTTTGCTATTTTTCCAGAAATAGTTCCATTCTTAATTAGATTTATCAATATGGCGAAGTTCTTGGCACTCACTGGACTTTGAGAAATTTCTAAACCTTTGCTATTTAAAATAGCAAATAGTTCTCCTGTAATCCAATTGACTGCTAACTTAATATCTTTGTTCTTGCCCATTTTAGCTACAACTTCTTCAAAGTATTTTGCAGTATCAATATCTGACACTAAAATATTGGCTTCATAGGGAGACAATTTAAACTCTTCAATAAATCTTTTCTTTTTATCATCTGGAAGCTCTGGAATATCATTTTTAAGTTCTTCAATAAATTTTTCCGATACCTCTAAAGGTAATAAATCAGGATCAGGAAAATATCTGTAATCATGAGCATCTTCTTTTGATCTCATTGATCTTGTCTCATTTTTCTTCGTATCAAAAAGTCTGGTTTCTTGATCAATATTTTTGCCCTCTTCTATTAAATCAACTTGCCGATTAGCCTCATATTCTATTGCCATTTGCATAAACTTAATTGAATTAACATTTTTAATTTCACACCGAGTGCCAAATTCTTTTGAGCCTTTTGGTCTTACAGAAACATTCACATCCGCTCTTAAAGAGCCTTCTTGCATATTTCCATCACAAGTTCCTAGGTACCTCATTATAGATCGTAATTTTTTAATGTAAGCATTAACCTCATCTGGGGATCTTAGATCAGGCTTGCTCACTATTTCCATTAAAGCTACTCCTGATCTGTTTAAATCTACAAAAGTATTTTGAGGGTCAAGATCATGAATACTTTTTCCAGCATCTTGTTCTAGATGTAATCTTTCTATACCTACTTCTTTTTGACCATTAGGCATATCCAAAATAACTTTGCCCTCACCTACTATTGGATCTTTAAATTGTGATATTTGATATCCCTGAGGTAAATCAGCATAAAAATAATTTTTTCTATCAAATACAGAGCGTTTATTAATTTTTGCATTAAGACCAATGCCAGTTTTAATAGCTTGTTTAATACAAAATTCATTTATTACAGGTAGCATTCCTGGAAACGCAGCGTCAACTAAACTTACTTGTGTATTTGGTTCAGCACCAAATTTAGTTGATGAGGAAGAAAATAGTTTTGACTCAGATAATACTTGAGCATGTACCTCTAATCCAATTACAACTTCATATTGATTATCTTTCCGATTAATCAAATATTCTGTGTTTTTCTTATTCACTTGATCCACCAATCAGTAATTTTGTTTTTAAAACTTATTTTCTCCTCCATAGCAAAGGCAATGTTTAATATATTTTGTTCATCAAAGGCTTTACCGATTATTTGTAAACCCAGAGGATAACCTTTAGTATCGTGTCCTGCAGGAATTGATATGCCAGGCAGGCCTGCCAAATTAACTGGTACTGTAAATATATCATTTAAATACATCGAAACTGGATCATTTGTTTTTTCACCTATTTTAAAAGCTGAGCTAGGTGTTGATGGAGTTAAAATTGCATCAACTTTCTTATATGCTTCATCAAAATCATTTTTGATTAGTTTTCTCACTTTTTGAGCTTTAAGATAGTATGCATCATAATAACCAGATGATAATACGTAAGTTCCAATCATAATTCTTCTTTGAACTTCTACACCAAAGCCTTCAGATCTAGTTTTTTCATACATATCAATTAAATTTTCACCTTTGGCTCTGTATCCATACTTTACACCATCATATCTTGCTAAATTAGAAGATGCCTCTGCTGGAGCAACAATATAATACGTTGGTAAAGCATAACTTGTATGTGGAAGTGATATGTCGATTGTTTCAGCACCACAATCTTTTACGTACTGAATACCTTTTTGCCAAAGGTCCTCTATTTCTTTAGGCATACCATCAACTCTGTATTCTTTTGGAATTCCAATTTTTTTTCCTTTTATATTTTTTGTAAGTTCCTTGCTATAATGATTTCTTTTAAAATTAATTGAAGTAGAATCTTTTGAATCATATGTACTGATTACTTCTTGCAATAAAGCACAATCTTTTACATTTTGGGCCATTGGTCCTGCCTGATCTAATGAGGAAGCAAAAGCAACTATCCCATATCGTGAGCAACTTCCATATGTTGGTTTTAAACCTACAATTCCAGTAAATGAAGCTGGCTGTCTAATTGATCCTCCAGTATCAGTACCAATTGTGATTGGAGTTAATTGTCCAGCAACTGCTGATGCAGAACCACCCGATGAACCACCGGGGACTAAATTCTTATCAATAGGATTTTGTACGTTTCCAAAATGACTTGTCTCATTAGATGAACCCATTGCAAACTCATCACAATTTAATTTACCCAGAAGTATTGCACCTTCATTCCAAATATTTTCAGTAACTGTAGACTCATAAGTTGGTACAAAATTATTTAAAATTTTACTACCAGCAGTTGTTTTAACATTTTTTGTACAAAATAAATCCTTAACTGCCATAGGTATACCAGGTAATTTTAAATCTAAATTTGGGTTCTGATCAAATTTTTTTGCTTTATCTAAAGCAGGTGCAAAATCATCTGTGATATAAGCATTTAACTCACTAGACTTTTCAGACCTTTGAATAAATGCTTTGGTCACATCTGTTGAAGAAAGTTTCTTATTTTTAATATTCTCTACTAATTCTGTTAAAGATTGTTTTGTAATGTCTGACATTATTCAATTACCTTTGGTACAACAAAATAATCCTCATTATCTTCAGGAGAGTTTTTAATTATTTGTTCTCTAATATTTCTACTTTTGATCTCATCAGATCTGAATTTTAAAGTTGTCTCGGCTATTGACGTTAATGGTTTTACATCATCTGTTTTTAATTCATTGAGCTTTTCAATAAATTCAAAAATTGAATTCAAATCATCAGCTAATTTTTCTGCCCTTTTTTCATCAACAGAAATTCTTGATAATTTAGATATATGTTTTATTGTTTTAAGATCTATACTCATATGCTATTTAGGTATGACGCAAACTATCATTTAAGTTAAAAATATACAATATGATCACGTTAGAGGAATTTAAAAAAAATCACTTAGATAAGTGCAGATTGATAGGCTTAGACCTTGGTTCAAAAAGAATAGGAGTTTCAATTTGTGACGAAAAACAATTAATTGCCACACCATTTATAACTATAGAAAAAAAATCCTCTCAAAACCTCATAGATCAACTTAAATCAATAATCATCGAAAACAACATAAAGGGAATTATAATAGGGAACCCCTTAAATATGGATGGCTCTTCTGGCAAATCTTCTCAATCAGTAAAAGATGTTTCTACGTATATTGAAAAAAACATTGATATTCCAATTTGTTTATGGGATGAGAGACTATCAACTGTTGGTGCATTTAATCTTTCCAGTCAATTAGATGTTAATGTGAGTAAAAGAGAAAAAAAAATTGATGAAAATGCTGCTGCCTTTATATTGCAAGGAGCAATAGATTTTTTGAACAATTAATACTTGCTATTATACAACTTTATAGCTATAGAGTTGGTTTTAATGGCAATTAAAACAAATAAAGCTATTAAAATTTCCCAAAAGCATCTGTTAGGTATCCAAGATTTATCTATAAATGATGTTAATCTTATACTTGATGAAGCTCACGATTTTATAAAAGTAAACCAAAGCAAAAATAAAAAAATTGATGCACTAAGAGGAAAAACACAGATCAATTTATTTTTTGAGCCCTCAACAAGAACGCAAAGTTCATTTGAATTAGCAGGAAAAAGACTTGGAGCTGATGTGATGTCAATGAATATAAGTAATTCTGCAATTAAAAAAGGTGAAACTCTTATTGATACAGCAATGACACTAAATGCTATGCATCCTGACATTATTGTAATAAGACACCAAGACTCTGGCGCATGTAATCTACTTTCTCAAAAAGTTAATTGTGCAGTTTTAAATGCTGGAGATGGAAGAAGAGAGCACCCTACTCAAGCTTTATTGGATGCTCTGACAATTATAAATCGAAAAAAAAAAATTGAAGGTTTAAGAATTGCCATCTGTGGAGATATCCTACATTCAAGAGTTGCACGATCTAATATTTATTTACTGAATATGTTAGGAGCAGAAGTAAATATAATTGCTCCCACAAATTTGATGCCGAAGGAAATAGAAAAATTTGGTGTCAATACATTCACCGATATGAAAAAAGGATTAAAAGATTGTGATATTGTAATGATGTTAAGATTACAAAATGAAAGAATGACAAGTTCTTATCTCTCATCTAACAGAGAGTATTATGAATATTATGGCCTTACACCAGATAAATTAGAGCATGCAAAAGCTGATGCATTAATCATGCACCCAGGTCCAATGAATAGAGGTATTGAGATAGATACTAATTTAGCTGATGATATCAATAAAAGCGTAATTAAAGAACAAGTAGAACTAGGAGTTGCAGTAAGAATGGCCTGTTTAAAGATTTTTTGTACTTAAATGAAAAAACAATATTTTATAAACGCAAATATAATTGATCCACATAATTCAATTAACGAGACAGGTGGTCTTATAATCTCTGAAGAAGGAAAAATAGAAGCGGTAGGAAAAAAGGTTAATACAAATAATCTTCCTACTAGAGAAAAACCAATTGACTTAAAGGGGAAATATATATTTCCAGGTTTAGTTGACATGAGAGTATTTGTAGGTGAACCAGGCTATGAATATAAAGAAAATTTTAGAACCTTAAGTAATGCTGCTTTAGCTGGTGGCGTAACTTCTGTGGTAACAATGCCAAATACTGATCCGATAATAGACAACGTATCTATAGTCGATTTTCTAAAAAGAAGAGGAAGAGATAAATCTCGAATAAACATTTTTCCGTGTGCATCACTTACAAAAAATATTGAAGGAAGCAATATGACAGAATTTGGTCTTCTGCAAAGTAAAGGTATAATAGCATTTACTGATGGTATTAAAACTATTCAAAATCCCAGATTAATGTCTCGGATAATGAATTCTGCAAAAGATATTGGCTGTTTAATAATGCAACATGCAGAAGATTATGAACTTGCAAAAAATGGGATGATAAATTCAGGCATTATCGCATCTAAATTAGGATTATCAGGTATTCCTGAGATCGCAGAAAGAATTTTGATTGAAAGAGATCTTACTTTACTTGAAAAAGTAAAATGCAGATATCATATTTCTCAATTATCATCGCAAAAATCTATTGAAGTGATCAAACATAGGAAAGAAATTGTAAAATTCACATCCGGTGTTTCGATAAATAATCTCTCTTTAAATGAAAATGATATTGGTGATTTTAGAACTTTTTTAAAACTATCTCCACCTTTGAGGCGTGAGGAAGATAGAATTGCTCTAGTGGAAGGATTAAAGGATGGATTAATAGATGTGATTGTTTCAGATCACAAACCTGAAGATGAAGAGTCAAAGAGATTAACATTTTCTCAAGCTGCAACAGGCGCATCAGGTATAGAAACTCTATTATCTTTAAGTTTAGAGTTATATCACAATGGATCTTTAAAATTAGAAACATTAATTAAAGCGCTTACTTCAAATCCTGCAAAAATTCTCAAAATAGATAAAGGTAACCTCTCCATTGGCAATGATGCAGATTTTTGTGTTGTAGATATAAGTAAACCATGGATTGTAAAAAAAGAAAAATTGGTTTCAAAATCAAAAAATACCTCAATTGAAGACAAAAAACTCCAAGGTAAGGTTACGAATACATTTGTAAAAGGAAAAGAATTATTTAAGCTTTAGTATGGATATTTTTTTGATAGGTATCATTTCATACCTCATGGGCTCGATACCTTTTGGATATATACTTACAAAGATATTTTTAAAAAAAGATATAAGAGAAATCGGATCTGGTAATATTGGAGCTACTAATGCTTTAAGAACTGGTAACAAAAGTATTGGTTATTTCACATTAGCATTAGATATTTTAAAAGCAATTATTCCAGTTATTTATGTAAAAATTTTCTACCAAGATTTTTTATATATTGCATCTTTATGTACCTTTTTAGGTCATGTATTTCCAATTTGGCTTAAGTTTAAAGGTGGCAAAGGCGTTGCTACCTATGTCGGTATTTTATTTGCTATAAATTTATATTTTGGA
This sequence comes from uncultured Pelagibacteraceae bacterium, assembly GCA_902595565.1. Taxonomy (GTDB): domain Bacteria; phylum Pseudomonadota; class Alphaproteobacteria; order Pelagibacterales; family Pelagibacteraceae; genus Pelagibacter. The sequence goes on along the minus strand of CACJQO010000011.1, from coordinate 14,589 downwards.
ATTATATTTTCTATATGTTGGTTTGTAACTTTTTTTATTTCTAAATTTTCATCTCTATCATCTTTAGTAGCTTCAATATCTATACCAATCTATCTATTAATTTCTATTCAGTTTAATCAGGCAATTTTTTTTACGATCATGTTTATCTTGATTTTTTTTACTCACAGAGAAAATATTAAAAGATTGATAAATAAAGAAGAAACTAAGACAAAAATTTATTAAATTGACTATCTAAAGCTTTTGAGTAGTTTGTAGTTTATGAATTTGGTCATTGTAGAAAGTCCTGCTAAAGCAAAAACTATAAATAAATACCTAGGTGACAATTATAAAGTTTTAGCAAGTTATGGTCATATAAGAGATTTGCCGTCAAAAAATGGTTCTGTCAATCCAGATCAAGATTTTAAAATGGAATGGGAAGTTGATAGTTTTTCAAAAAAATATTTAAAAGAAATAACTGATGCGGCTAAAGACTCATCTAAAATTATATTAGCAACTGACCCTGATCGTGAAGGTGAGGCAATTGCTTGGCATGTCAAAGAATATTTGAATGAAAAAAAACTTTTAAAAGATAAAGAAATTGAACGAGTTGTATTTAATGAAATAACCAAAAAAGCTGTTATTCAAGGAATTGAAAATCCTAGGCAAATTGAGCCATTACTAGTCGATGCGTATATGGCTAGAAGAGCCTTGGACTACTTGGTTGGTTTTAATATATCCCCGATCCTCTGGACGAAACTCCCAGGTTCAAAATCTGCAGGAAGAGTTCAATCTGTTGCTTTAAAATTAATTACTGAGAGAGAACATGCAATTGAGTCTTTTAAACCTGAGGAATTTTGGACTTTAAGTATTAAATTTGCTGATACTGCAAATCAAAATTTCACTGCTAGTATTAGTCAACTTGACAACAATAAAATTGAAAAATTTTCATTTAGAAATAAAGAAGAGATAAATAAAGCCATATCAAGTATTAATAAAAAAAAATTTAGTATAACTGACATTTCTAGCAAAATAGTAAATCGTAATCCCTCTGGACCATTTACAACTTCAACTCTTCAACAAACCGCATCAAGTCGACTAGGTTTTGGTGCATCTAGAACAATGCAAATTGCCCAAAAACTTTATCAAGGTATAGAAATGGAAGGTGAAACAATTGGCTTAATTACTTATATGAGAACTGATGGAACTAATTTATCTAAAGATGCTGTTACAAGTTTCAGAAATTATATCCAAAAAGAAATTGGTAATGAATACTTGCCTAAAGATGTTTTGAATTATTCAGGCAAAAAAGCTAAAAATGCGCAAGAAGCTCACGAAGCAATCAGACCTACTGATATTATAAGAACTCCTGAAAGTGTTAAAAAATATCTAAGTACAGATCAAAATAAACTTTATGATCTTATCTGGAGTAGAGCTTTATCTTCTCAGATGGAGTCAGCCAAATTTGATAGAAATACTATCACAATAACGTCAGATAATAATGATACAATTTGTAAAGCCAGTGGATCAGTTTTAAAATTTGATGGTTTCTTAAAGATTTATAATAGTCAAAGCAAAGATGATGATGAAAATATTTTACCTGCTGTGTCTAAAGGACCTATTAATATTGAGGCGCTAATAGATGAACAGCATTATACACAACCACCACCAAGATATTCTGAAGCTAGTTTAGTTAAAAAGCTTGAAGAGCTTGGTATCGGGAGGCCTTCTACGTATGCAAGTATTATTTCTACTATTGCTAATCGAGGTTATGCAGAAATATTGAATAAAAGATTTTTTCCTACAGATAGAGGTAAATTAATTTCAGCCTTTTTAGAAAAATTATTCTCAAAATATGTAGATTACAATTTTACAGCAGGATTAGAAGATCAACTTGATGAGATCACTACTGGCAAAGAAAGTTGGATTAAAGTTTTGGAACTTTTTTGGAAAGACTTCAATAATAATGTTTCGGAAGTAAAAGAAAAAAGAACTAGAGAGGTGTTGGATTTACTCAATGATAGTCTAGGTGAATTAATTTTTGATAAGGATAATGAGGGTAATGTAGTAAGAAAATGTCAATTATGTAGTTCTGGAACACTTAGTTTAAAGAATAGTTTCAGAGGTGGCGCTTTTATAGGGTGTTCAAATTATCCAGAATGTAAATTTACAAGACCCTTATCTAAAGCAAAAGCTGCTGCTCAAGCACAATTAGCTGAACCAAAATTTATAGGAAAACATGAAAATGGAAATGATATATATTTGAAAAATGGAAGATTCGGCCCCTACCTTCAATACGAGAAAATCCCCTCTGATTTAGAAGTTGAAAAAAATAGTAAGAAAAAGAAAAAAACTAAAAAATTAAAGTCAGATGTAAATGAACTTTTAAAAAATGTTTCAATACCAAAAGGATTAGAATTAGAGAGTATTAATTTGGAAAAAGCTCAATTTTTATGTTCGCTACCTAAATCTTTGGGAATAAATCCAGATAATCAAAAAGACATTACTTTAAACGTTGGAAGATTTGGTCCTTACTTAAAATGTGAAAATAAATCAGCAAGAATAGAAAATGTAGAGGAAATATTTTCCATAGGTTTAAATAGAGCAATAACACTAATAGCTGAGGCTAAACCTGGTCGAATGTCCTCTTCTATGATAAAAGATTTGGGAGAACATCCTGAGGATAAAAAACCTGTTAGAGTCATGAAGGGTCAGTATGGGCCTTATATAAAATATAAATCACTCAATGCAACTATTCCTGAGGAAAAAGACCCCACTGAATTAACGATGGAAGAAGCTTTAATATTGATTGAGAAAAGAAAAGAATACGATAAGAGTAAAAAATCAAAAGGTAAGAAAAAAAAATGAAAAAAATATTTATAATTTCAATATTTTATTTATTTTCCACAAATATACTAATTGCTGATGAACATAAATGTTCTGGGATGAAAAAACTTTCGAAAGAGTATTTAGCATGTACAGCCAAAAATATTAAAGAAGGTGCTGTCAAAAAGAAAAATCAAGTTAAGGAAGGATCTATAAAAAAAACAAATCAAATTAAAGAAGGTACAAAGAAAATATTTAATAAAGTTAAAACTAAAATCAAAAAAAATTAATTGATTATGAACTTTGAAGATAAAATTAAAGAACTTAATATACAGCTTCCTGAAGCGAAAGCACCAGTTGGTAATTATGTTGCAACAAAAATTACAGGAAAAATGTTATTCATATCAGGACAAATTTCTATTGATGATAATGGTGAATTAATTAAAGGAAAAGTTGGTAAAGAATTGGATGTCACGGCTGGTTACAATGCTGCTAAGAGATGCGCTTTAAGTATTATTGCCCAAGTTAAAAAAGCCTGCGACAATGATTTATCAAAAATAAAATCATGTGTGAAATTAACAGGATTTGTAAATTCAACAGATGACTTTATTGATCAACCTAAAGTAATAAATGGCGCATCTGATTTGATAGCTTCAATTTTTGGAGACGCAGGTATGCATACTAGAGCTGCTGTAAGCACAAATAGTTTACCATTAGGTGTTTCGGTTGAAGTAGATGCAATATTTGAGTTAAATTAGATTATTACTTTCCAACACTGTAATATTTGAATCCTTGGTCTTTAATCTTTGATGAAGAATATATATTTCTCATATCAAAAATCATGAACTTCTTACCTTTAACTAAACTTTTAAAATTAATTGATTTAAAATCATTCCATTCAGTATGAATAATTACAAGATCAGCCCCATGAACAGCATCTTTTATTGAAGTCTTATTAATTACATTTTTAAACTTCATAAATTCAGTTTTATAACCAGTTGGATCAAAATATTTTATAGTTGCTCCTTTTTTTGATAACCATGGTATCATTTTTAAACTTGAGGAATCTCTCATATCATCTGTATTAGCTTTAAATGTAACACCTAAAAAAGTAATTATTTTATTTTTAATTTTCCTATTTAAGATTCTATTAATTCTATCTAGTAAAATTTTAGATCTATTTTCATTTGATTTAATCACTGATTTCACCACTGATAAATTTGTTTTAAATTTATCTGCTGTTGTAATAATAGCTTTTGTATCTTTAGGAAAACAAGATCCACCATAAGCAGGTCCTGCTCTAAGAAATCGACTGCCTATTCTTTTATCCAATCCCATACCTATTGATATATCCTCAACATTAATGTTGGTTTTTTCACATAAATTAGCTATTTCATTAATAAAAGTAATCTTTGTTGCCAAAAAAGCATTAGAGGCATATTTAATCAATTCTGCGGCTCTTCTAGAAGTTTGTAAATAAGAAGCACCCTTAGAAATAAGTGGGCTATAAAGATTTTTTAAAATTCTACCTGCTTTTTTATCATTAGTTCCGATGACGACGCGATCAGGATAAACAAAATCTCTTATTGCTTCTCCTTCTCTTAGGAATTCAGGATTTGAAACAACAGAAAATTTCTTTTTGCTATTTCTTTTAGATAATATTTTTTCAATTTCATCTCCTGTCGTCACGGGAACTGTTGATTTTGTTATGATAATTTTAAATTTATTAATTGAAGAACTTATTTCTTTAGAAACTTTGTAAATTTGACTTAAATCTGCTGAACTGCCGCCTTTTTTTGTTGGTGTACCAACACAAATAAAAATTATGTCTGAGTCTTTAATTGATTTTTTTAAATCTGTAGAAAAATTTAATTTTTTATTCTTAAAATTCTTTATTACTAATTCTGATAAACCAGGTTCATAAATTGGAATCTTACCTTTTTTTAGTAAATTTATTTTGTCAACATTATTATCTACACAAATTACATCATTTCCTAAATCAGCAAAACATACTCCGCTTACTAAACCTACATAACCAGTACCAATCATACACAATTTCATGATTTAGCTATCTCTAAAGTTGATTTGATGTAACCACTCATGCTTCCACAATCAAGATATTTTCCAGAAAAATTATGAGCAATGAATTTTTTATCATTTTGAATTAATGTTTGGATAGCATCTGTAATATGTATTTCTCCTCCTTTACCTGGTTTTTGTTTAAGTAATTTTGAAAAAATTTCTCTAGGTAAAATATATCTTCCAATCACTGCTTTATTAGATGGTGCTTTTTTTACAGAAGGTTTTTCAATAACATTTGAGATCAAATAATTATTCTTATTTATTTTAGTTTTTAACTTATAAATTCCCCATCTCGAAACATTATTTTTTTTAACATTCATACTAGCCATAACAGACGCGTTGTATTTTTTATGAATCTTTATCATTGATTTAGAACAATTTCTTTTAATAATAAGATCATCTGGTAACAACATTAAAAAAAAATTATGTTTTATAAATTTTTTTGTTTTTAAAACGGCATCTCCAGTACCAAGTGGTTTGTTTTGATAAACAAATTTTATCATTTTTTTATATTTTAAAATTTTTTTATATTCTTCCTTAATTCTTTTATCTTTCTTTTTTTTAATAATTTTTTTATAAAAATTATCATTATAAAAATAAGTCTTTATCATTTTCTTCTTATTTGAAATTATAAAAATAACCTCTTTAATTCCTGCATCAATGCATTCATCTAGAATGTATTCAATTCCTGGTTTACCATTAATAGGTAAAAGTTCTTTTGGAAATACACTGGTTAATGGAAGTAAACGTGTACCCAAACCAGCTAAAGGAATAATTGCTTGTTTAATCATTCAAATGTTTTACTTATTAAAAAGTTTTATACAAATGAAAATTTTATTGAATAATAGTGATTTAAATGAGGCATTAGAAAATGTGTCTAATCTAGGTTTTGTACCTACCATGGGAAGTCTTCATAAAGGCCATATATCGTTAATTAAAAAATCCAAAAAAAAATGTAATAAAACTATTGTAAGTATATTTGTGAATCCAAAACAATTTAATAATAAAAATGATTTTAAGAAATATCCAAGAAATAGAAAGAAGGACTTATCGATTTTGAAAAGACTTAAAGTTAATTATGTATATTTACCAAGTGTTAAAGAAATTTATAAAGTAAAGAGATCCTCTAAGATTACAATTTCAAAAAAAGACAAGATATTATGTGCTAAGTACAGAAAAGGACATTTCGAGGGTGTAATTGATGTAATGGAACGCCTTATTGAATACATCAAACCTCAAAAAATTTTTATGGGGGAGAAAGATTTTCAACAATTATATTTTTTAAAAAAATATTTAAGAAAACACTCTTCGAAAATAATAGAATGTAGAACAATTAGAGAAAAAAATAAATTAGCATTATCTTCCAGAAATTCATTATTACAAAAACGTGAAAAAAATTTGGCTGCAAAATTAATTACTAATATTATGAAACTTAAAAGAAAGTTAAATAAGGAATCAAATATTAAAAAAGTACTCAATAAAACTGGAAATGAAATAAATAAATTACAAAATGTTAAGATTGAATATCTCGAATTAAGAAATATTAAAAATCTTAAAATTTCAAATAAATTAAAAAATTCAAAAATTTTCGTATCTTTTTATATTAATAATATAAGGTTGATTGATAATTTTTAAAATTCTATAAAAAATAAGCCCCAACACCTAAAAAAGAAACAAAACCTATTACATCAGTTATTGTTGTTACGAAAACACTAGAGGCAATTGCTGGATCAATTTTCATTTTTTTTAACGTGACTGGAACAAGTATTCCAAATAAACCTGCCACTACCATTGTCAAAATCATTGAGATCGATATTATTAATGATAATTGGTAATCTTGAAACCAGACTTGAACGATAAAAGAACTTATAACAGCAAAAATTATTCCATTGAGAATACCAATATTAAATTCCTTTATAATGTTTTGATTAAAGTTATTTTTTGTTAAATCATTTGTTGCTAAAGTTCTAACAGTAACTGCTAAAGTTTGCATACCTGCATTACCACCCATCGATGCAACTATTGGCATTAAAAATGCCAAGACAACCATTTGTTCAATTGTTGCACCAAACAAACTTATACAATAAGTAGCTAGAAATGCTGTGAATAAGTTTAATAGTAACCAGTTAAATCGTCTTTTAGTTTTTGTGATAACACCATCTGTAATTTCTTCGTCACCAACACCAGCTAATCTTAAAGCATCTTCCTCAGCCTCTTCCTTTAAAACTGTTAATACATCATCGGAAGTTATCATTCCTACAAGTTTATTATTCTTATCTACAACACAAGCTGAGTTTAAATTGTAATTTTCAAATGAATTACCAACTTCTTCTCTATCCATATCCACTGGAACTAAAAAAATTGAATCATCCATAATTGAGGACATTTTTGTTTCTCTAGGTGTTCTTAATACTTTAGAGGATGGTACAGCACCAATAGGTTTAAAATTTTCATCAACAATGTAAATTTCTAAAAACTCTTCTGGTAAGTCTTTATTCTCTCTTAAATAATCAATAGTTTGTCCTACCGACCAGTTACTCGGAATTGCTGTAAATTCTCTTTGCATTATCCTAGCAGCACTATCCTCTGGATAACTAAGACCTTCTAATAAAGCAAATCGATCTTTTGGGGGTAATAAACTTAATATTGAATTTTTATCTTTTTCTTCAACATTTTCTAAAATAGCTATGGCGTCATCAGACTCTAAATTTTTTAAAATCCTAACAATTGCATCTGAGGAAAGATATTTAATGATTTCTGATTGAACAGACTCATTTAATTCAACAAATACTTCTGGATCAATCTTAAAATTATTTAATTTTATTAAACTTTCTCTGTCATTTTCACTTAAATGCTCAATAATATCAGCAGCATCAGCGGGATGCATTTCCTCAAAAGATCTAGTTATAAAAGATGCATCATTTGAGGTAATTTTGTCTGTTACAACTTTTATATATTCCTTATTGAATTCAAAATTGACTTTTTTATCTTTAATTTTTTTTATTAAAGTCATAAATACACCTATTATTTAGACGGATCTTTTAATACAAAATGAAAAGAATACAATTTTTAAATGCCTATAGAAATTAAAAAGTCCCAAAATCCAGTAAAATATGAAGACGCAATATCATTTATGGAAGATCGACTTAAAGATATTGATCTAAAAAAAGTAGATGATTTGATTTGGGTTTTAGAACATGATCATATCTATACATCGGGAACAAGCTATAAAGAAAATGAGATAATAGATAAATCTATAAATATTATAAAAACTAATAGAGGTGGTAAAATAACTTATCATGGACCAGGACAACTCATTTGTTATTTTGTAATTGATTTAAAAAAAGGTAAGAAAGATATTAGAAAATTCATATCTGTAATTGAAAAAACAATTATTGAAACCCTGAGTCTCTATGACATAGAAACATTTGCTGATAAAGAAAATATTGGTATTTGGTACAATGATAATTCAACCATAAAAAAAGTTGCTGCAATTGGGGTCAGGGTAAGTAAATGGATAGCTTATCATGGTTTTTCTATCAATATTAATAACGATTTAAAAAAATATGACGCGATTATTCCTTGTGGGATTAAAGATAAAGGTATTACTAATCTCAAACAAATTAAAAATCAAAATTATGATGATTTAGAAAATAAGTTAATAGAAATATTTAAAACTAATTTGAAAAATTTAATCTTTTAGTCCTCAACAACTTATTGAAATAATCTGGTAATAATGCTTTGTAAGTATATTTTTTTTCATTAATCATAAATTTTATTTGATAGGAATGAAGCATTAAATCTTTATTTATACCTTTCGATGAAACAGACGAATTATATTTTTTATCACCAAAAATTGAATGTCCAATGTTAAATAATTGTTTTCGTAATTGATGTTTTCTTCCTGTGATTGGTTTCATTTCTACTAAACTAGCATTGGTATTTTTATCTATCACTTTAAAAATTGTTTTAGCTTTTTCAATAATTTTTTTTCCATTATCGTACCTTATCAAATTATCATTCCATTCACCTGAGTCTTTTTCAATTTCTCCGTTACATATTGCCAAATAAGTTTTGTGCACTTTTCTTAATCTAAATAGAGAGGTCAATAGTTGAGCTGTTTGTCTATTTTTCGCAATAATAAAAACACCTGAGGTATCTTTGTCTAATCTATGAACAGAGAATGGTTTTGTTCCTTGAAATATTTCACTTTTTGCAAATATATCTACTAGATTTTTTTTTGACTTTGTTCCACCTTGAACCGATATTCCTGCACTTTTATTTAAAACTATAAAATCTTCATTGTTATCTATAATCAGATCTTCGTTAGATTTTATTACCTCAATAGATGGATTGAATTGTTTTTTCTCGTGTTTAATTTTTTCTTTAAAATCAATATTGAAGAGTTCTATTTTATCATTTGTTTTAATCTTAAAAGAGCTTTTTATTTTTTTTTTATTTATTTTAATTTTTCCTAACCTTAAACTTTTTTCAATAAGACTTTGCGGTACTTTTCCTAATTTATTTCTTAACCATCTATCAATACGCATGTTATTACACGTTGACTCAACGATAAAACTTCTAATCATGAATATTTAAGGCTTATATTTATGCTGTGGCAGCTTTCTTATCTTCTTTTTTTTCAACTTCTTTTGCTGAGTCTTTCTTTTTTTTATCAACTCTTTTGGCTTGAACGTCTCTATCAACAAATTCAATTATAGCCATAGGCGCATTATCTCCATATCTAAAACCTGCTTTAATAATTCTTGTATAACCACCAGCTCTTTTTTCGTATCTTTTAGATAAGGTTTTTTTAACTTTATTTGCTGACTTAATATCCTGCAATTGAGAAATCAAAATTTTAGTATTATGCAAACTATCTTTTTTACCTAATGTGATTATTTTATCAGCCTGTGGCTTTAAAAATTTTGCTTTTGGTAAAGTTGTTTTAATTTGTTCGTACTTTATTAACGAATTAAGCATATTTTTAAGCAGCGCTTTTCGGTGTTCAGAAGTTCTGTTTAACTTCTTATTTGCCATTCCATGTCTCATTAGATGCTTTCCTCTAATTTTTTAGACATTTCTGCGATATTATCTGGTGGCCAATTTGGAATTTCCATCCCTAAATAAAGAGACATTCCAGTTAAAACTTCTTTAATTTCATTTAACGATTTTCTTCCAAAATTTGGTGTTCTTAACATCTCACCCTCAGATTTTTGAACTAAATCACCAATATAAATTATATTATCATTTTTAAGACAATTCATTGATCTAACAGATAATTCAAGCTCGTCTACTTTTCTTAATAAATTTTTATTAAATTCAGGCTCTGTTGAAACTTCTTTAACCGGAGCTTCCACAGGTTCATCAAAATTAATAAACATTTTTAATTGATCTTGAAAAATTCTAGCAGAATAAGCAACTGCATCTTCAGCAGAAATTGATCCGTTTGTCTCAACTTCCATCGTTAATTTATCGTAATCTAAAGCCTTACCTTCTCTTGCGGTACTTACTGAATAAGAAACTTTTTTAACGGGACTATATAATGAGTCAATTGCAATTAAACCTAAAGGTGGTTCCTCAGGTTTATTTAAATCAGCTGGAACATAACCTTTTCCAGTATTAACATTCATTTCCATATGGAAGTGAGTATTTTCATCTAAATTACAAATAACTAAGTCAGGATTCAAAATTTCAACATCAGGAACTGATGCGATGTCAGATGCTTTTATTTCACCAGGTCCTTTGGCATCTAATACTAGTTTTTTTGTTCCCTCAGCAGCACATTTTAATGCCAGAGATTTAACATTTAATACAATATCAGTAACATCTTCTCTTACACCTTTAATAGATGTAAACTCATGAAGTACACCATCAATTTGAATTGAGGTTACTGCTGCTCCTCTGATTGAGGATAATAAAATTCTTCTAAGTGAATTACCAAGTGTTAAACCATAACCTTTTTCTAATGGTTCAGCGATGATTGTAGCGTGAGTTAAATCATCACTTATTTTAACATCAAGTTTCGCAGGTTTGATTAATGATTTCCAATTTTTCACATTTACATTTTCTACATCCATTAAACTCTCCTTTTTTTTGGTGGCCTAGTACCATTATGTGGCATCGGTGTTGTATCTTTAATTGATAAAATTCTAAATCCTCTCGCTTGTAGCGCTCTTAATGCTGTTTCTCTGCCTGAACCAGGACCCTTAACTTCCACAGATAAAGTTTTCATGCCAAACTCTAAGGCTTTAGATGCAGCAGCATCAGCAGCTATTTGTGCTGCATATGGAGTTGATTTTCTAGAACCTTTAAAACCTTTTTGTCCAGCTGATGCCCATGAAATTACGTTTCCATTAGTGTCAGCGATTGAAATAATTGTATTATTAAAAGTTGATTGAACATATGCAATTCCATTTAAGATATTTTTTTTAGTTTTCTTTTTTTTTGAATAAGAACTTTTGACAGCTTTTTTTGGCGACTTATCTTGACTCAGTTCTTTATTATCTTTTTTTTCTGCTTTTGCCATGCTTATTTCTTAAGTGGTGTTAATTTTTTTCCAGCTATCGCAATAGCTTTTCCTTTTCTCGTTCGAGCATTACATCTAGTTCTTTGACCTCTTACAGGTAATTTTTTTCTATGTCTCGAACCTCTATAGCAAGCTAAATCAATTAATCTTTTTATGCTCAGTGAATAATCTCTTCTAAGATCTCCTTCAACTTTAAAATTTTGATCGATGTATTCTCTTATTTTCAAAATTTCATCATCAGTAAGTTGATTTACTCTTTTTTCTTTAGGGATTGCTAATGATGTGCAAATTTGTTTTGAAAATTTATCGCCGATACCATAAATATAAGTTAGTCCTACTTGAACTAATTTATTTTGTGGGATATTTATTCCTGCAATACGAGCCATAAATTTTGAGATAAATTTAGCCTTTTATATAAGAAGTTCTTTCAAAGTCAATGTCTTAAACATTAAGAAAAGCATCTATTTTAGCGGTTATTTGTTCTATTTTAAGCGCACCATCTATTTCATAAAAGTTTGAATTTTTGGAATAGAAATCTAAAACGGGGCGTGTCATATCCATATAGGTATCATATCTTTTTAGAATTATATTTGAGTCATCATCAGATCTTTTTTCTAAAGTTTTTCTTTTTTCAACTCGTTTAATTATTACTTCTTTTTGAACATTAAGAAAAAAAATATAATCAATCTTTTGATTTGAACTTTCTAAAATAGTTTCTAAATTTTTAGCTTGCTCTAATGATCTAGGATATCCATCAAAAATAAGTTTGTTTTTATATTTTTCATCAAAAATTACTTTTTTAATTAATTCGTTTACAATTTCATCACTTACAAATTTACCATCGTTCATGTCATTAATTATTTTTTTTCCTATTTCAGAATTTTTCTTGATTTCATCCCTTAACATATCACCTGTTGAAACTTGAAAACCATTTATCTTTTTAACTAAATATTTTGCTTGTGTTCCTTTTCCAGCACCGGGAGGTCCAAATAGGATTATATTCACGAATTATCTTCCGAATTTTGTTTTTTTAATCAATTGTTCGTATTGGGAACTCATTAATCTTGTTTGTATTTGTGTTACAGTATCTATTGCAACAACAACTACAATTAAAATTGATGTACCTCCCAGATAGAAAGGAATTGGATAATTAGCAATTAAAAACTCGGGCATTAAACAAACTAAAGTTAAATATAAAGCCCCGATTGTTGTCAACTTTGTTAAAATATTATCGATATAAATTGCTGTGCTTTCTCCAGGTCTTATTCCAGGTACAAAACCACCATATTTTCTCAAATTATCAGCTGTTTCTGTTGGATTAAAAGTTATTGAAGTGTAAAAAAAAGTAAAAAATATTATTCCTGATGCATAAAGCAACATATACAAAGGTTGTCCTTGAGTAAAATATGAACTTATATTTAAAAAAGTTTCATTATCAGAAAAATTAAAATTTGAAAAAGTTACTGGTAATAATAGTAATGCCGATGCAAAAATTGCGGGAATTACTCCAGCTTGATTAATCTTAAGTGGTAAATGAGATGACTCTCCCCCATACATTTTATTACCAACTTGTCTTTTAGGGTAATTTATTAGTATTTTTCTTAAAGCTCTCTCCATAAAAACAATAAATAATATTGTTAAGATTAATAAAACAAATAAAGCTAAGATCATTAATGTGGAGACTGCTCCTGTTCTACCAAGTTCAAAAGTGGTGACTAGAGCTCTTGGAATTTCTGCAACGATACCAGCAAAAATAATAAGAGATATACCATTACCAATTCCTCTTTGGGTAATCTGTTCTCCTAACCACATTAAAAAAATAGTTCCAGAAACAATCGTGGTGACAGTTGAAATTTTAAAAAAAACACCAGGATTAATTACTAACCCAGCTGAAGACTCTAGTCCTACTGCTAATCCATAACCTTGAACTGTCGCAAGTAAAACAGTCCCATAACGAGTTATCTGCGTAATTTTTGCTCTACCAGTTTCTCCTTGTGATTTTAAATTTTTGAAATAATCAGAAACACCTGTTAAAAGTTGAACAATAATTGATGAGGAGATATATGGCATAATTCCTAATGCAAAAATAGCCATTCTACTCACCGCACCACCAGCAAAAACATTAAACATTCCTAATAAACCCTTTTGATTACCTTCCATCATTATTTTGAGTTGTTCAGGATCTATCCCTGGCAAAGGGACAAAAGTACCAAATCTATAGACCACTAAAATAGCAAGGGTAAATATTATTCTATTTCTTAAATCAGTATTTGATGATGTTGCGCTCATTAAATTAAACTATTTTTTTAATTGTATTGAACCACCAATTTTTTCAAGTTTTTCAACAGCAGACTTTGAAGCAAGATCTGCCTCAATATTAATCTTATCTTTAATGGCTCCAGATCCTAAAATTTTTAATTTAATTGAATTTTGATCTATTAATTTTAGTTTTTTTAGTAAATTTGAATTCAGGGTGTCTGTGGTTTTAATATTTTTTTTATCAATATATGATTGAATTTTATCTAGATTTAATATTGCAATTGTCTTTTTATTAATAGGGTTGAAACCTCTCTTTGGAAGTCTTCTGTATAGTGGCATTTGTCCACCTTCAAAACTTTTAATCGCTACACCAGATCTGGATTTTTGACCTTTTACACCTCTTCCAGATGTTTTGCCTTTTCCAGAACCAATACCTCTACCAACTCTTAGTTTAGTTTTATTAATCTTATTTCTATTATTTAATTTAATCATTATCCTCTTTTTTCTATAATCTCAGAAATTTTTTTATTTCTTATTGAAGATATTTGTTTTGGTGAATTTTGCTTCAATAGTGCTTTCATTGTGGCTCTAATCACATTATGGGCATTTGATGTTCCCATTGATTTAGCTACAATATCTTTTACTCCCAAAACCTCACACACTGCACGAACAGGACCTCCAGCAATAATACCCGTTCCTTTAGAGGCTGCTCTCAATACAATTCTGCCAGATCCATCTTTAGCTTTTACATCATGGTGAATAGTTCTTCCCTCTCGAAGAGGTATATGAATAAGTTTTCTTCTTGCCATTTCATTTGCTTTCTTTATGGCATCTGGTACTTGTTTTGCTTTAGCGTGAGCTATTCCAATTTTGCCGGACTGGTTTCCAACAACAACTAGTGCTGAAAAACCAAATCT
>CACJQO010000010.1:0-22307 GCA_902595565.1 uncultured Pelagibacteraceae bacterium | reverse complement strand
TTAAATGAAAATTTGATTAGCACTTCCAATAAACTTTATAGAGCAGACATAATTGATAGAAATGGAAAATACCTAAGTAAGACAGTAAGCTCCATTGATATTGGCATAAGCACTAGAAAAGTTATTGATAAAAAAAAGTTATTAATAAATCTAAAATATATTTTTCCCAACAAAGATTTTGTCAAAATTCAAAATCAATTAGAAAATAAAAAATTTTTTTACTTAGAAAAAAAAATATCTGAAGAAAATTATGAAAAGGTAATGAAACTAGGTGACAAATCAATTCAACCTGAGGAAAAATTAACAAGAATTTATCCTGAAAAAAACTTATTTAGTCATATTCTTGGTCAAATTGATAATGATAATAACGGAGTCTCGGGTCTGGAAAAATCATTAGACAAAATTTTAAGAAATAGTAAAGAACCTATTCAATTAACAGTAGATAAAGACCTACAATTTTTAATCAGAGAAGAGTTAATTAAATTCAACAAAATTTTTAATACCATCGGAAGTGCTGCAATTTTGATGGATGTAAATAATGGTGAAATACTATCTTTAGTTTCTCTTCCAGATTTTGATCCAAATCAGAGAGAGAAAATCTCAGATTCAAATTATATAAATAGAGTCACTAAAGGTGTATATGAATTTGGATCTGTATTTAAAACTTTCACATTAGCTGCTGCTCTTGATGAAAAAATTATTACTGCTGAAACGGAATATGTTGATTTGCCAAAATCTCTTACGTGTGCAGGATTTCCGATAAGAGAATACGACAAAAAAATCCCATCCAACCTTACTGCTGAACAAATATTAGTTCGTTCTGGTAATATAGGCTCAGTTAGAATTGTTCAGCAAGTGGGCGAAGAAAAATTTAAGTCATTTTTATCAAAGATTGGTATTTTAGAAAAAATTGACTTTGATATTGAGGAAGTAGGAAAACCAATAAAATTCAATTGGGGAAAATGTCCGCTTGCTACAGCATCATTTGGTCATGGCATTACAACTACATTGCTTCAATTAGCAAAAGCTTATTCTATTGTTGTTAATGGGGGTTATCAAATAAAACCAAAGTTGGTCAAAAATAACAACAATGAAAAAAAAGAAAAAATTTTAAGTCAAGACTTATCAAGAGAAATTTTACCAATCTTGAGAAAAATTGTTTCAACAAAAGATGGAACCGCATCACTAGCAAATGTAAATGGATATGAAATTGGTGGTAAAACAGGAACAGCCGAAAAAAGTGCGGATGGGGAGTATTCAAATAAGAAGATTAATTCTTTTGTGTCAGTATTTCCAACATCTAAACCAAAATTTGTTTTAGCCGTTATGTTGGATGAACCAAAAATAAATGAAAACTATATTTATCATTATAGAGATGGATCAAACATAAAGTATAAAGGGACACCCTTTAATACTGCTGGATGGACAACAGTTGAGGCAACAGGTCAAATTGTTGAAAAAATTGGGCCTATTTTAGCCACAAAATATAGTGAATTTAATTTCTAAATGTTACTTAAAGATTATTTCCCAAATATTGGAAAAAAATATGAAAAGACTTTTTTTTCTGACATCTGTTTTGATAGTTCAAAAGTAAAAAAAGATAATATCTTTTTTGCGATTAAAGGCACAAATATTGATGGAAATAATTTCATATTAGATGCAATAAACAAAGGCTCAAAAATTATCGTAACTGAAAAAAAAATAACAAAATTTCCAAATGGAGTATTAATTATTCATTCAAAAAATGTGAGGAAATTATTAGCTGAAGTTTCATTTAAAATTTATAATAAAAAACCAACAAATCTAATAGCAATTACAGGAACTAATGGAAAGTCTTCCGTAGCTGATTTTTATTATCAAATATTAAAATTTAATAATAGAAAAGTTGCATCTATTGGAACTTTGGGTGTTAAATCAAACAACAAATATATCAATTTATCCAATACAACCACCGACCCAATTCAATTAGGGAAGATATTAAATTATCTTAAAAATCAGAAAGTAGATGATGTAATATTGGAAGCTTCAAGTCATGGTTTAAGTCAAAATAGGTTAGATGGTTTAAAATTTAATTCTGGAATATTTACAAATTTATCTCAAGATCACTTAGATTATCATAAAAATTTAAAGGATTATTTAATCGCAAAACTTTATCTTTTTGAGAAACTTCTACCTATTAAAGGCAATGTAATTACTGATGAAAAAATACCTGAATTTAGAAACATAAAAAAAATTGCATTAAAGAGAAATTTAAAGATTTATTCTATAAATAATCCAAAAAATCATTTTAAAATTTTATCTCATTATTTTGTAGGTGAGAAACAAATGTTAACAATCAAATATAAAAACTTAATCAAAAATATTAAGCTCAATCTTATAGGTAAAATACAACTCAAGAACATAATGATGGCAATTATAGCTGCTCAAAAAAGTAATCTAAGTTTAAATAAAATTTTGGGAGTTATTCCAAAAATAAGATCCGTTGAGGGAAGACTAGAAAAAATTGGCAATATTAAAAATAAATCTAAAGTTATTTTGGATTACGCACACACACCAGATGCATTAAAAATATCTCTTCTTTCACTAAGAGAGCAATTTCCTAATAAAAAAATTGTTGTTTTGTTTGGTTGTGGTGGAAATAGAGATCAAAATAAAAGATCAAAAATGGGTAAAATAGCTTCATTGTATGCTGATCAAATATATTTGACAGATGATAATCCTAGAATGGAAAATCCTAATAAAATCAGAAAAGATATTAAAAGAGGGATAAATAGTAAAAAAATATCAGAAATTTCTGATAGAGCAAAGGCGATTTCTGAAGCGGTTAAAAATTTAACTACGGGCGATATCTTATTAGTTGCTGGCAAGGGTCATGAAAAAATTCAAGAAATTGGTAATCGTAAAATTTATTTTTCAGATAAAAAAATAATCTTAAACGCAATTAAATTAAAAAATTTGAATTTATCAAATAATTTGAAATTAAATCTTATCAAAGAGTCATCTGGTGATAAAAAATTAAATAAAAATTTAATTTTGGGACAAGCTAGAATTAATTCAAAAGAAGTTAAAAAAAATGACATTTTTTTTGCTATACGAGGCAGGAAAAATGATGGAAATAAGTTTGTAGAAGAAGCTCTGAAGAAAAAAGCCTCCATAGTAGTTGTAAATAAAATTAAAAAAAAATTAGATTATAAAAAACAAATAAAAGTAATAGATTCATTGAAATTTTTGACCGAAACATCAACTATTTTCAGAGAGAATATAGATGCAAAGATAATTGCAATAACAGGGAGTTGTGGAAAAACTACACTAAAGGAATTATTAGGCAAAACTTTAAAAAAAATTTCTAAAACATCTATTTCCCCAAAATCTTATAATAACAAATATGGGGTTCCATTAAGCCTTTTTAATTTGAGTAAGAACGACAATTATGGAGTTTTGGAAGTTGGCATGGATAAAAAAGGGGAAATTGATTATTTATCAAAAATTATCAAACCGGACATAAGCGTTATAACTAATATAAATTACGCTCATGCTAAAAATTTTAAGAATATAAAAGATATTGCACTTGCAAAATCTGAAATAATTTCAAATACGAAACCAAATGGTTTTTTGATTTTAAATGCGGATGATAATTTTTTTAGATTACATCAAAAAATAGCCGCCAAAAATAATATTAACACAATTTCATTTGGAATCAAAAATCACAAATCTGATGTGAAGTTAATTAGTGTTATTAAAATTAATAATAATTTTAAGATAAATATCAAAGCTAAAGATTTTAACAAAAGTTTTGTGATTTCTAATAATTTTCAAAATAATATTTATAATATTTTAGCTGCTTTAGCGGTAATGAGTATTAATATTAATATTACAAAATTAGATAAAAAAGTTTTTTTTAATTTTATGACTCCCCAAGGGAGAGGAGATTTATCAAGAATAAAAATAAATAAAAAAAATTTAAACCTAATAGATGAAAGTTATAATTCAAATCCTTTATCCCTAAAATCTGCAATATTAAATTATGATAAAATAAAGAGTAAAAAATTCAAAAAGTATCTCTTACTTGGTGATATGTTAGAACTTGGAAATCATTCCAAAAAACTTCATCAGTCAATTGTTCCAATAATTAACAAAACAAAAATCAATAAAATTTTTTTAAAGGGAAACTATATAAGTCAAATATTCAAAAGGATTGTAAAATCAAAAAGAGGCAAAGTTTTTAGAACCAACTCTCAAATGATTAAATTTATTAAAAATGATTTGAATAATAACGATTATTTAATGGTTAAAGCCTCAAATGCGACAGGTTTTAATAAGATGATAAATGATTTAAAAGGAATTAAGTAGATGCTTTATCAATTTTTATTAAACTATGTAGATACGTTTGGATTTTTGAATGTTTTTAAATACTTAACTTTCAGAACTGGTTTATCTGTTTTCACATCACTCTTAATAGTTTTAATAATTGGAGGCCCATTTATAAAATTCTTCTCAAATCAAAAAATTTTAAATCCTATTAGAGATGACGGACCTGAAGATCATATAATTAAAAAAATTGGTACACCAACTATGGGTGGATTAATTATTCTATTAGGTTTACTCACATCAGTAATTTTGTGGGCAGACTTATCAAATATTAATATTTTGTTTTGTGTGTACGTTGCTGTTTCATTTGGACTTTTAGGTGCATTTGATGATTATAAAAAGATTAAGTATAGTAACTCTTCAGGAATTTCATCTAAATTTAAAATAATTTTACAAATTGTGTTATCAATTATTGGTGTTGTTATTTATGTAAATTTCATAGATTACCAAAATATAACTAATTTATATTTTCCATTTTTTAAAAACTTAATCATTAATCTTGGTTGGTTTTTTATTCCTTTTGCAATATTTGTAATTATTGGTTCATCTAATGCTGTTAATTTGACAGATGGTTTAGATGGTTTAGCAACTGTTCCGGTAATTTTGGTGGCAGCATGCTTTGCGTTTATTAGTTATGTAACTGGAAATATTGTATTTTCAGATTATTTACAAATTCCTTACATAGAGGGAACTGGAGAGGTAGCAATATTTTGTGGAGCTATAATAGGTTCATGTCTTGGATTTTTATGGTTTAACGCACCTCCAGCTAAAATTTTTATGGGCGATACTGGTTCATTGTCTTTAGGAGGGTCTTTAGGAGCCGTTGGAATAATAACAAAACATGAAATAGTTTTAGCAATCACCGGAGGCCTTTTTGTATTGGAAGCGGTTTCTGTAATGGTTCAAGTTATTTCATTTAAACTTACTGGAAAAAGAATTTTTAAGATGGCTCCTATCCACCATCACTTTGAGAAAAAAGGTTGGCCAGAATCGACTGTTGTAATAAGGTTTTGGATCATTTCTATAATTCTTGCAATGATAGGATTAGCTACTTTAAAATTGAGATGAAAAAAAAAATTGAAAATATTTTTTTGAAAAAAAAAATATTAATCTATGGTCTTGGAAAAAGTGGAATATCATCCTTTAGATTTTTAAGAAATAAAGCTGATATTTATCTATTTGATGATTTAAAAAACACCCATCCAAAACAAATTTCTAAATTAAAATTATTAAAAATAAAATTTGATATAATCATTATTAGCCCTGGTATCAATATTTTTAATTGCAAATTATCTAAATTCCTAAAACTTAATAAAAAAAAAATTTATACTGATTTAGATGTATTTTTTACTTTTTATAAAAATAAATGCATTACTATTACAGGTACCAATGGAAAATCTACTACTGCTAAAATTTTATATGAAGTTTTAAAAGATCAAAAAAAAGATGTGAGACTTATTGGAAACATTGGCAACCCTCCATTGAATGAAAAAAAAATATCAAAAAATACAATTTTTGTGATAGAGGCATCTTCTTACCAGCTAGATTACAGTCAGTTATTTAGTTCAAAGTATTCAATAATTTTGAATATTAAACCTGATCATCTTGAAAGACATAAAACTCTTCAAAATTATGTTGATGCAAAATTTAAACTTTTAGACTCTCAATCCAAAAGTTGTTTAGCATTTGTTAAAAGCGATGACGTACTAATTTCGAGAAAATTAAAAACTAAAAAATTTAAATGTAAAATTGTTAAAGTAAATACAAAAAAAAATTACAATGATTTTCTGGAAATCAAAAATAAATATTTTTTAACTGAGTCAAATAGAGAAAATCTATCTTTTATTATTGAACTGGCAAAAAAATTAAAACTAAAAAACTATCTTTTACAAAAAACGATAAAAAATTTTAAGGGTTTGAAATATCGCCAACAAATAATTATCCAAAAGAAGAGTCTCACTATTATAAATGACTCAAAATCTACCAGTTTCTCATCTTCTGTTGGAATTTTAAAAAAAGACTCCAACATATTATGGTTATTGGGTGGTATTTATAAAAAAGGTGACAAATTAGAATTAAAAAAAAAAGATTTAAGTAATGTTACCGCTTTTATTTATGGAGAAAATAAAAATTTTTTTAATAAACAGTTAAGAAGTAAAGTAAAATTTAAAAATTATAAAAATTTACAAGACGCAGTGAAAAACGTTTTTTCTATAATCAAAAAAAAAAGTTCTGTTAAATATACGATATTATTTAGCCCTTGTGCAGCGTCGTTCGATAGGTTTAAAAACTTCGAAGAAAGAGGTTTATATTTTAATCGATTAGTAAAAAGATTTATGTATGGAAAATAAGAATAGTTTATTTGGTATCTATTATGATTGGTGGAAAAATATTGATAAGTTTCTTTTTTCACTGATTGTTTTATTATTTTTAACAGGTTTATTCTTTTCATTAGTTTCCACATCATTAATTGCCTCTGATAAATTAGATACAAATGATTACCAATTTTTTTTTAAACATTTAGTTTTTATTTTGTTAGGGATAATTATAATTTTTGTATTATCCTCAATTAAAAAAGAACAACTTCTAAAATATTCTTCTCTATTATTTTTCTTATCACTAATATTTTTAATTTTAGTGCCTATAATTGGAGTAGAGGTTAAGGGTTCAAAAAGATGGATAGATCTATATTTCCTACCCAGATTTCAACCGATAGAATTAGTTAAGCCATTTCTTATCATTTTTATAAGCTTGATATTGTGTAGCCGGAAATTTAGCAATATTTATATAAAGTATTTATGTTCTTTTATAATAACTTTAGGTATTGCATTATTATTGTCATTACAGCCAGATATAGGACAAACTCTTTTAGTTTTTTTTAGTTGGTCAGTTTTAATATTTACTTCGGGTATAAGTATATTTTTACTTTTTTTTTTATTTTCATCAATTATTTTAATATTCTTGTACTTAATTTTTTTTGTTTCAAAATTTACATACATTAAAAATAGATTAATATCTTTTATAGATTCCGAAACCGGAACTTACAATTTTCAATCAGACAGAGCTTTAGAATCCATTACGAGTGGAGGCTTTTTTGGGAAAGGTATAGGAGAGGGAACTTTAAAAAATAGAGTTCCAGAGGCACATACAGATTATATTATTTCAGTAATTTCTGAAGAGTTTGGTGTAATTGCCATAATTTTAATCTTTTTATTGTTTTTAGTATTTATTTACTCAGTGTTTAAAAAAGTTAATTTTGAAAATGATGAAACTATTAAATTAATTTTAGTTGGATCTGTAAGCCTTATATTAATGCAAACTATAATTCATATTGGAGTAAATATTAGATTATTTCCTACAACTGGTATGACATTACCATTTATAAGTTATGGTGGTTCCTCAATAATAAGTATTTCAATTTTATCTGGAATAATTTTGAATTTTACAAAAAGAAATCTAAATCAAAATGAATAAAAATTACTTGATAACTACAGGAGGATCAGGGGGCCATGTAATCCCCGCAGTAATACTTTATGAACATTTATCAAGAGATGCAAAAGTAATAATCACAACTGATAAGAGGGGCTTAAAATATTTAAACAATGAAAATTATAAATTAAGAATTATTGATACCCCAAGGTTAAATAATATATTTTTATTTCCAATCAATTTATTATTAGTAATTATACTGACAATAAAATCATTCTTATTATTAAAAAAAAATAATATTGAAAAATTATTCTCTACCGGGGGTTATATGTCTCTTCCATTGTTATTAGCAGCAAAATTCTTAAGATTAAAGATTTACCTTGTAGAACCCAATCAAGTTTTGGGTAGAGCAAATAAATTTTTTTTAAGCTCGTGCAAAAAAATAATTTGTTACAAAGAAAAAATAAAGAATTTTCCATCAAAATATAAAAATAAAATTGAAACTATATTTCCTTTGGTAAGAGAAAAATTTTATAGTTTAAAACAAAAAAATTTTAACCATCAAAAAATAAATTTGTTGATTGTTGGAGGAAGTCAGGGGGCAAATATCTTTGATATAAATCTAAAAAATAAAATTGTTAATATTTCAAAAAAACACCCAATCAGAATTTTACAACAAACAAATGAAAAAAATATTCTCAATTTAAAAAATTTCTATGATGAAAATAATGTTGAATGTTTAATCTTCAGTTTCAACAAAAACTTTGAAGAAATAATTAATAATTCAGATGTTTGTATAACTAGATCAGGTGCTTCAACTTTAGCTGAATTATCTTTATTAAACATACCATTTATCGCAGTGCCATTACCAAACTCTAAGGACAATCATCAATTTGAAAATGCTTTATTTTATAAAGAAAAGGAATGTTGTTGGATACTTAATCAAGAGACATTTGAGGATAATATAGAGCAACTTTTAACCAATATATTATCTAATAATTCTGAATTTTTACAAAAAAAGGAAAATTTAAAAAAATTAAATTACAAAAATAATTGGACTAATGTAAATCAAAAAATATTAAATATAATTAATGAAAATTGAATTAGCAAAAACTGAGGTTATTCACTTCATTGGCATCGGTGGTATTGGTATGAGTGGACTTTCTTTAATTATGAAAGGGAAAGGATTTAAAGTGCAAGGTAGTGACCTATCATCAAATAAAAATATAGATAGATTGAAAAAAGAAAAAATAAAGGTTTTTATTGGTCAAAAAAAACAAAATTTAAAGAATGCAACAATAGCAGTCATTTCCTCAGCGATAAAAAAAAATAATTCAGAATACATTGAAGCTAGAAGAAAAAAACTTCCAATTATTACCAGAGGAAGAATGTTAGCTCATATTGTTTCTCTTATGAAAAATATTGTTGTAGTTGGTTCACATGGCAAGACCACAACAACTTCTTTAATTACCTCAATACTGCAAAAAACTAAATTAGATCCAACAATTATTAATGGAGGGGTAATAAATTCTATCAAAAATACTGCTAAATTAGGAAAGAGTGATTGGACAGTTTTGGAAGCAGATGAGTCTGATGGAAGTTTCCTTCATATACCCCCTACTTATTCAATTATAACAAATATAGACAGAGAGCATATGGATTTTTACAAATCTATGGATGACTTAGAGAAATATTTTATTGATTTTATAAAAAAAGTTCCTTCTTTTGGAAAATCATTTATTTGTTTAGATGACCCTGTAAATAATAAGATAATTAAAAAATTAAGGAATAGAAATTTTTATACCTATGGACTTAATCCAAAATCAAATTTTTTTATTAAGAATATCAATCAAAATAAAAATTTTACAGAATTTGATATATTAGTAAATGTCCCAAATAAGAAAAAAATAAAGATCAAAAAAATAAGAATACCATTATTGGGTATTCATAATGTAAGAAATTCTGTTGCGGCTACTGCAGTTGCAATTACTATTGGTATTTCAATTTCTGATATAAAAAAAGGATTAAAAAATTTTAAAGGTGTTCAAAGAAGATTTAATAAAATATTTACTTACAACAACATTGATTTTTATGATGATTATGCTCATCATCCCACTGAAATAAAAGTAGTTTTGGATGGTGTTAACAAGGTTTATAAAGATTATGAAAAAGTTTGCATTTTTCAACCACATAGAGTGTCAAGACTTAAAGATTTAAGAAAAGAATTCTCTTTTGCGTTTATGAATGCTGATATTGTTGTTCTATGCCCCGTATATTCAGCGGGAGAAAAAATTAAGTTAGGATTTAATTATATAAATTTTGCTAAAGAGTTAATAAAAAATTCAAAAGTAAAATTATTTTTAGTAAATGATAAGTTTCAATTAGCCAAATTTATCAAAAAAAATATGAGTGGAAAAAAAATTGTTATTGGAATGGGTGCAGGCACCATCTCTAATTGGATGAGAGAACTGCCAAAATTAATATAATGAAATTAGATCAACTAAAAACTTTATTTAGAGAATTTGATGAAAATTTAAGATTTGAGTACGATCTTAAAAAAAAAAACTGGTTTAACATTGGTGGAAAAACAAAAGTTTTTTTTAAAGCTGACAATCTTCATGAACTGATTAAATTTTTGAAAATAGTAAATAATCAGGAAAAAATATTTATTCTTGGAGCAGGTTCTAACACTTTAATATCCGATGATTTATTTGATGGTATAGTTATAAAATTAGGAAAAAATTTTAATAATATCTCACTTCTTGGAGATGATGTGATAATTGCTGGAAGTGCTGTTACTGATAAGTCTCTATCAGATTTTGCTGTAAAAAATAGTCTCAGCGGATTTGAGTTTTTATCTTGTATACCGGGCACAATAGGAGGTGGAATTAGAATGAACGCAGGTTGTTTTAACAAAGAGTTTAAAGATATATTGATATCAGTTCAAGCAATCGATAAATCTGGAAATATCATTACTATCCCAAGTAAAGAAATAAAATTTGAGTATAGAAAAAGTAACTTATCTGATAATTTGATTTTTTTAAGTGCTTCATTTAAAGGGTCAAAATCTAGTCCATCTCAAATAAAAAATGAAATTGAGAATTTAGTTAAAAAAAAGGAAAAAGCACAACCTACTAGAATTAAAACTAGTGGGAGCACTTTTAAAAATCCTAAATCACAAACCAATAAGAAAGTTTGGGAGTTAATTAAAGAGTCAGTTCCTTTAGACAAAAGTTTTGGCGATGCCTGTATTTCAGAAAAACATTGTAATTTTTTTGTAAATAAGGGTAGCGCATCTTTTAATGATATGAACAATTTAATTGAATTTGTATCAAAAGAGGTTTTAGAAAAGACTGGTATTAAATTAGAAAAAGAAATTAAGATTTTAAAATAATTTGAAAAAAATATTAATAATTTCAGGTGGAATTTCGAAAGAAAGAGCAATCAGCCTTGATACTGGAAAACAAGTAGCTAAGGAATTAAAAAAAAATAATTATTTTGTAAAAATAGCAGAGCCAAATTTTCAGTTATTTGATGTTATTAAAAAATTTAAACCAAACAAAATTTTCAATGCGTTACATGGTCAGTTTGGTGAGGATGGTTATATACAAACAATATTGGAGAGTTTTAAAATTCCTTATACTCATTCAGGCGTAATTTCATCATCAATAGCAATGGATAAAGTGTTATCAAAAAAGATTTTTATAAAGAATAAAATATTGACCCCAAAATTCTTGACCTTTTCTTTCAGCAAAGATGAAAAAAATATTATTAGCACAATTGAAAAAAAACTTAAATTTCCAGTCGTGATAAAACCAATCAATGAAGGTTCAAGCGTAAATGTGTTTATATGTACAAAAAAAGATATTAAAAAAAAATTGAAGTATTTAGAAGATTATAAAAAAATAATTATTGAAGAATTTATCCCTGGTAGAGAGATACAGGCTGCAATGATTGGTTCTAAAAAACTTGGTGCAATTGAATTAAAACCAAAAAGAAAATTTTATGATTATCAAGCAAAATATAATCCAAAAGCAAAAACAGAACATATTATACCGGTGGATTTATCTAAAAAAAAATATGAGCAAATAATGAAAATTTCTTCTAAAGCACACAGTTTAATAGGTTGTCGAGGAGTTACCCGTTCAGATTTCAAATATTATAAGGGTAAGTTTTATCTTTTAGAAATTAATACTCAGCCAGGAATGACAAAACTTTCTTTAGTACCTGAGATTGCTGCATTTCGTGGTATAAGTTTTATTAAACTTATTGAATTAATTTTAAAAGATGCCTCGACAAATAAATAAGAAAATTTTTTTTTATATTTCATTAGTAGTCATTCTTGGCACTTTAAATAACAAAAATTTGAAAAATTTTGATTTTCCTAAAATTGATAAAGTTAATATAGAAGGAATAGAATTTAATAATAATGAGTTTTTGAAAATCTTGAACTTAATAAAATTAAATGATCTATTCTCTATTCAAAAATCCCAGATAAAAGAAATATTAAACTCTAATAATTTGATTGAAGAATATGAAGTATTTAAAAGATATCCATCATCTCTTGAAATCAAAATTGAAAAAACAAATTTTTTAGCTTCTACGAATATAAATGGAAAAAATTATTTAGTTGGATCTAATGGGCAATTTATTAATAAAAAAGACTATTCTCAAAATTTACCTTTTATTTTTGGAAATTTTGAAACAGAAAAGTTTTTAGAATTAAAAAATATTATCCTTCAAACTGATTTTGACTATAATAACATAAAAAACTTTTATCATTTTCCCTCAGGGAGATGGGATATTGAAATGATCTCAGGAGTTTTAATTAAATTACCAATCACAGGAATTAAGGAGTCATTAAATTTATCAATTGATTTACTTGATGATATAGAATTTAGTAATATAAAAATTTTGGATATACGTCAAAAAAATCAAATTGTTATAAATGATTAGAGAAGCAGATTTTCAAACTTATCTTTATCTAAATAATACTGAATATATAATTTATGTTATCAACAAAAAAACAAATGAGAAAATTTATTCTGAAAAATTAGAAATAGAAGAAAATTCTACAGAATTAAAATTTAATAAATTAGATGAATTTTTAGACTCTAATATTTTAAAAATTGAAAAAAAATTAAATAGTTTTATTAAGGACATATATGTTATTTTAAATAGTAAGGAAATTCACTCAATAAAATTGTCTATCAAAAAAGATAATAATGGAAATCTTATAAACTCAGACGCTTTAATTCATCCATTAAGTGATTTAAAAAATTTATGTCAATCGAATTTACTAAATAAAAAAATTATACACATACTTATAGAAAAATATGTGATCGACAATAAATATTATAAATCTTTACCAGAAAATATTAATTGTAATATTTTTTCTTTAGATACAGAATTTATCTGTCTTTCAAAAAATTTAATTGAAGATATAGAAAAGACTCTAAAAAAATATCATATTTCATTGACTCAAATTTTAAGTGCTAGCTATGTAGAAAAATTAAAAGATGATTCAGATTACTCTATTTTTACAACAGCTAGTAGAATTATTTCAGGCTACAATAGCAATGAGGTTTTGCTAACTGGTAAAATTACTAAAAAACAAGGTTTTTTTGAGAGATTTTTTAATTTTTTTAATTAATTAGTATTTTATCGTAATATTTGTTGTTTTCAGTTTTTTTTCTCAACATATTAAAAGTCTAATCGTGTCATTGTTAAGTCAAAAAACTTTAAAAAAAGCAGCAACTTTTAGTGGAGTTGGACTCCATAGTGGTAAGTTCTCCAAAGTATTAATAAAACCCTCTGAGCCAAATACAGGAATTGTTTTTAAAAGAGTAGATTTAAAAGCAAACAATTATGTCTACCCAAGTTTCACTAACGTAACTAATACATTATTAAATACAACTATATCTAACGAGCACGGAGTAAAAGTATCAACAATTGAACATTTAATGGGTGCTTTATTTGGATTGGGGATTGATAATGCACTGGTAGAAATAAACAATGAAGAAGTTCCAATTTTAGACGGTTCAGCAAAAGAATTTATAGAAATTTTAAAAAGTTGTGGATTAGAAAAAAGCAACGCGCCTATAAAAATAATTAAGATACAAAAAAAAATATCGTATCATCACGGAGAGAAATTTATTTCCATAAAGCCTTCTAAGTTAAATTTAGATATTAATTTTAAATTAAAATTTGAGGATTGTTTGATTGGAAATCAAGAAAATAAAATAAATGTATATGAAGACGATTTGGTAGATATTTTTAATTCAAGAACATTTTGTTTATTCGAAGATGTAGAAAAAATTAAAGAAAAAGGACTTGCAAAAGGTGGTAGTTTGGATAATGCAATCGTTGTTAAGGGTAATGAAATTTTAAATTCCGAAAAGCTAAGAAATCCTAAAGAATTTGTTAATCACAAAATACTTGATTGCATTGGGGATCTATACACAAGTGGTTATAGAATAATTGGAAGTGTCAACTGTTCACAAGGGGGTCATTTTCTTACAAATCAACTATTAAAGAGAGTGTTTGAAAATAAAGAAAACTTTTCAATTATTGAGATACAAGAAAGAAATCTTCCACATACAATTCTAAATAAAACCTTATTAAGATCGATTGCTTAAGATATATTGATCTTTGAAATTCTTATCTAAGTCTGTATAAAATAGATATGTTAAAATCAAAGATTTTTGTTTTTTTTATAATTTTAAGTTTATTTAGTTCATGTTCTAAAGAACCATTAAAGAACACAATAATTAAAGAAAAAAGTTTAGAATTACAAGTTCAAGAAGCCTATAAGGAAGGGATGGAAGCCTTAAATAGTGGTGACGTTTTATTTGCTGCAAAAAAATTTAATGAAGCAGAAGTATTGTTTCCCCAAGCCGATTCCGCTCCTCAATCAGCCTTAATGGCTGCATATTCTTATTATATTCAAGACTACTATGGTGATGCTGTAGCAGAATTAAAAAGATTTTTAAAAGTATATCCCACTCATAAAGATATAGACTATGCGTATTATTTATTAGCAATTTCTTATTATGAGCAAATTGTAGATGAGAAAAAAGATTTACAATCAATCCTAAATGCTAAAGAAAATTTTAATATTATTCTTAAAAATTATCCTAACACAGAGTATGCAATTGATGCAGAATTTAAGATAGATTTGATTAATGATATTCTTGCAGCTAAAGAGATGTATTTGGGTAGATATTATTTTGATAAAAAAAAATGGATTCCAGCAATTAACAGATTTAGAAAAATAATTGATAATTATGAAACCACTATTTATACACAAGAGGCTTTACATAGGTTAGTTGAGGTACATTATACAATTGGTTTAATTGATGAGGCTGAAAAGTATGCCCAATTATTAGGGTATAATTACCAATCCTCAAAATGGTATGAAAATTCGTATAGTTTATTTGATAAAACTTATAAAAAAAGAAAAAGAAAGAAATCTGTAACTAAAAAAAAAAGTGGAGGTCTTATAAAAAAATTTAAAACTCTTTTAGAATGAGATGGACAAAAATAAAATTAAAAAAAGATATAATGAAAAAATTCAAAATTTAGTAAAACTTAATAAACATTACTATGATTTAAGTAAGCCTTTAGTGAATGATCATGAATATGATCAAATTAAAGCAGAAATATTATCCTTAGAAAAGAAATATAATTTTTTAAAGAGTGAAAATTCACCCTCAAAAATAGTAGGTTTTAAACCATCTAAAACTTTTAAAAAGGTTTTTCATAGAGTTCCCATGCTTTCTCTTTCAAATGCATTTAGTGAGGAAGACTTGATAAATTTCGAAAAAAAAATTAATAATTTTTTAGATCAAAAAATTTCAAATCAATTAGAGTATAGTGCAGAACCCAAGATCGATGGTATTTCTGCTTCATTAATTTATAAAAAAGGAAAGTTTGTAATTGGGCTTTCTAGAGGTGATGGAAAAGAAGGAGAGGATATCACTCAGAACTTGATGACAATTAATGATATTCCAAAAAATATTTCAATTAAAAATTTCCCTGATGAAATAGATATTCGGGGTGAAGTATTTATTCAAAATAAAGATTTTGAAAAAAATCTTAAAAACAAATTTGCCAATCCAAGAAATGCTGCATCTGGATCACTAAGACAAAAAAATCCTAAAGATACCAAGAGAATTCCTTTAAAGTTTATTGCTTATGCATTTGGGTATGTAAATAATTTAGAAATTAAAAATCAAAGTGATTATTTACAACAACTAAGTGAGTGGGGATTTAAAACAAATCCATTAAACAAAACGATAAAGGGTATTAAAGATTTAATGAATAATTATCACGAAATAGAAAAAAAAAGGAATGATATTGATTTTGATATTGATGGCATTGTTTATAAAGTAAATAGTTTTGATTTACAAAAACGCTTAGGTAATGTTGCAAATTCTCCTCGTTGGGCAATTGCGCATAAGTTTTCTGCTAATAAAGGTATTTCGACAATTTTAAATATTGAAATTCAAGTAGGAAGGACAGGAGCAATGACACCTGTTGCAAAAATAAAACCAATCAATATTGGTGGTGTAATTGTATCAAATGCAACACTTCATAATGAGGATGAAATTATTAGAAAAGATATAAGAATAGGAGATATAGTTGTTGTTGAAAGAGCAGGAGATGTAATACCACATATTATAGAGGTAGATTTAAAAAAAAGAAATAAAGATTCAAAAAAATATATTTTTCCCCACAAGTGTCCCTCTTGTGGAGGTAAAACAATCAAAGAATACAATTCTATAACAAAAAAAAAAGATGCTGTTAGACGATGCTCAAGTGAGGGATATGAATGTGATAAGATGACTATAGAAAAAATTAAACACTTTGTATCAAAAGAAGCTTTTAATATTGATGGATTTGGTAAAAAGATTGTAGAAAATTTCTGGAAACTGAAAATGATTAGATTACCACAAGATATTTTTAGTCTGAATTATGAAAAGATAAAAACCATGGATGGCTGGGGACAGCAATCTGTCGCTAATTTAAGATATGCAATTGAAGATAAGAAAAATATTTCTTTTGAAAAATTTGTATATGCTCTTGGGATAAGACATATTGGTTTTGAAAATGCTAAATTGATTGCAAAAACACTTAAAAGTCCTGACAATTTCATAAATCTCTCTAAAGAAAATAAAATCGATGATTTGTTAAATATTGATGGAATTGGTGAAACTCAAATAACTTCATTAAAAAAATTTTTTTTAAATAAGACTAATTTAAAGGTAATTCAAGATCTTCAAAAAATTTTAAATATCAAGAAAACAATAGAAAATAAAAATGATGGTGTATTAAGTGATAAGATATTTATGTTTACTGGAAAATTAACCGGTATGAGTAGAGCAGAAGCCAAGTCCTTAATAGAAAAAAATTCAGGAACAATAGTTAGTAATGTCTCAAAAAAACTTGATTATCTGATAATTGGAGAGAAACCAACTAAACGTAAAGTTGATGCTGCAAAAGAGTTAAAGATTAAAATTATAAATCAATCAGAATTACAAAAGTTATTGCATAAAAGTAGCTAACCATTTTTTCTCACTAGGGTTTAAATATTTATGAAGTTTTGTGTAAATATCTAAATTGTATTTCCAAAGGTAAGTTTTTTCATCATTTGTTAATAAATCGAAATTAATTAAATCTTTATCAATTGGAGCTAGTGTTAAATTTTTAAAGTACAGCTTATTTTTATTTTTTTTAACATAAATCAAATTTTCTATACGTATTCCAAATTTATTTCTTTTATAATATCCAGGTTCATTACTTAAAATCATTCCCTCACGTAATTTTATTTTATTAAATTTAGAGATACCTTGGGGCCCCTCATGCACATTAAGAAAAAAACCTACACCATGTCCAGTTCCATGTTGATAATCTAAGTTGATCTCTTTTAAAAATTTCCTTGCTCTAATATCTATCAGATTACCAGAGGAATATTTGTTTAAATTAGATTTTATAACTGCAATATGACCTTTTAATACTCGTGTGAAAATATTTTTTATATTCTTTTTGGGTTTAGAGAAACAAATTGTTCTAGTCACATCTGTAGTACCATATTTATATTGTCCACCAGAATCACATAAAAAAATATCTTTTTTATTAATTTTTTTTGTGTTTTTTTTTGTTGCTCTATAATGAACAATAGCGCCATTCCCACCAGTACCAGCAATAGTATTAAAACTTGGATATAAATACTCTTTATTTTTTTTTCTAAAATATTCTAATTTATTTTGTGCCTCAAACTCAGTAATTTTTTTTTTGTTAATATTTTTTATCCAATGAATAAATTTTGTTAATGCAACACCATCAAAAATATGACTTTTTTGCATATTTTTTATCTCTGTTTTGTTTTTTAATGATTTTAGTGAATAAATTGGATCTACAATACTTAAAATTTTGAATTTTTTTTTTAGAATATTTTCAAAAAAAATTGAGCAAGTATTTTTATCAACTATAATTTTTTTACCTTTAAGATTTGAAATGAATTTATTGAAATTCTCTGGCTCAACTACTTGATCAGATTTTATTTTTTTTTCATTAATTAACTTTGAAACTTTATCCTTAGATGAAATCAAATAAAAACTTTTTTTATTGTCCATGATTAATTGGCAGTTAGGAATTGGACTATTTGGATTGTCATGTCCTCTTATATTTAGAAGCCATGCAACATTTTCAGGCGCTGTGATAAATAAATAATCTGATTTATTTTTGTTTAAGTATTTCCTTATTTTTGTTATTTTATTCTTATAGTTTTCTCCAACTATTTTGTTTTTAAGAGAAAAAAAAGGTTTACTAGATTTAACTTTATTTTTGTGAATTTGATCAATTAAATTTAACTCAATGCTTTTGACTTTATTGTTCTTATGAAAAAACTTCTTAATTTGTATAGATGTAAAGAACTTTGGATCAAAACCTATTGTCAAATTTTTGAACAAATTACAATTAATAATTTTATGGAATTCTATAATTTGAAAGTTTTTGCCAGCTTCTTTTTTTGCTTGTATAGTGTATCTCCCATCAACAAATAAATAGTTTTTCTTTTTTAAAATAACTGAATAGCCCGCAGAGCCAGAAAAGTTTGAGATAGTTTTAAGCCTATTATTTGTAGCGTATTCTGAAAAAAATTCATCATTTTTGGGAATAATATATCCATCTATATCGTACTCCTTAAATTTACTTACTAGTGTGTTTATTCGATTATTAATCATTTAATTCTTTTTTGATACCTTAACCATCCAGGACTATTTATACCGCTTTCATTTTCAATATCTTGATTAAATTCAAATTCTTCTATCTCTTCTTTGGCTTCATCGAAAAAAGAATTTTTTTCTAAATATTTATCTGGTAGTTCGTCAATAAATCTTGACGCCATACTATCTATCCAATCACCCTGGTAAAACCTATTCATCGAAAAAGATACTACTACTTTTTTTTTAGCTCGGGTTAATCCGACATAAGCCAGTCTTCTTTCTTCTTCTAAACCACTCTGGCCCTTTTCTTCGATAGATTTTTGGTGGGGAAAAAGTCCTTCTTCCCAACCAGGTAAAAAAATTACATCAAACTCCAGACCTTTTGCGGCGTGCATTGTCATCATATTAACCTTTTCACCTTCCCATTCTTGATCAATTGATGTTGCTAGCGAAACATGATCTAAAAAACTTTCCAAATTATCGAATTCTTTCATCGCGCTTAACAATTCCTTTATATTTTCAAGTCTGTTTTCATTTTCTAGATCTTTTTTATTTTTGAGCATTGCTGAGTATCCAGATTCATCAAGAATAGTTTGTAATAATTTCACATGACCCACTTTTTTTACTGTTAGATCATTTCTCCATTTTGAAATTAAATCTAAAAACGACGATAAACCAATTTTAGCTTTAGGTTTAATCAAGTTTTCTTCTATCATTTTTCTTGAAGAAATCTCTAAACAATCTTTTTGATTTTTTGCAAATTCATGAATACTTTTTAGCGTACTATCACCAATCGAGCGCTTTGGATTATTAACAATTCTTTCAAAAGCTAGATCATCTTTTTCTTGATAAACTAATCTTAAATATGCAACACAATCTTTTATTTCAGCTCTCTCATAAAATTTTATTCCTCCTAAAATTCTGTAAGGTAATCCAATTTTTAAAAATCTTTCTTCAAATTCTCTTGTTTGAAATATCGCTCTTACCAGAATGGTAATATTATTATATGAATATTCTTTCTTTATTTTTTCAATTTCGTCTGAAATTCCAATAGCCTCGTCTTTTCCATTTTTATAACAATTTAACTTGACTAATTCACCCTCATTTAATGTTGTCTTTAATGTTTTGCCAACTCTATTCTCGTTATTTGCTATCAAGCTCGATGCTACTGCTAGAATATTTTCAGTGGATCTATAATTTTCTTCTAGTCTAATCACTTTTGTATTTTCATAAACTTGATCGAACTCTAAAAAATTTTTTATTTCCGCTCCTCTCCAACTATAAATTGATTGATCATCATCTCCTACACAGCAAATATTTTTATTTTTTTCTGAAAGTAATCTAAGCCATTTACTCTGTATAAAATTTGTATCTTGATATTCATCAACTAAAATATATTTAAAATTTTTTGAGTAAATTTCTCTTATATCTTTATTCTTTTCGAGAATTTTGACTGCATGAAGAATTAGATCACCAAAGTCACAAGAGTTTAAATCAATCAACTTCTGTTGATAAATCTTATAAATTGGCAATATAGTTTTTTCGTAAATATCCTTTTGATTGATTATTACTTCACTTGGATAAAATCCTTTATTTTTCCACTTATCAATTATTGCAAGAATATATCTTGGAGCTAATTGTTTAATATCAATATTTTCTGCTTTACAAATATTTTTAATTAGCCTCGTTTGGTCGTCAGTGTCTATTATTGTAAAATTTGAATTAAGATTTACTGCTGGAGCGTGTTTTCTCAAAAGTTTTGCGCAAATAGAGTGAAAAGTTCCAAGCCATGATAACCCTGTTGCTGAAGAGCCTAAAATTTTGCTTACTCTAATTTGCATTTCTTTGGCTGCTTTATTAGTGAATGTTACTGCTAGTATTTGATTAGGATAAGCTTTTTTTTCCTTAATTATATTTGCTATCCTTGTTGTAAGTACTTTAGTTTTTCCAGAACCAGCACCAGCAACGATTAAAAGAGGTCCATCAAGATATGTAACTGCTTCTTTTTGAGCTTTATTGAGACTTTTTAAATATTCAGAGTTTAACATTTTTTATTTTAAATTATAACTTGTTTCAATTTATATGAGAAAACAAAATTTATTATCTAAAAAAATTAGCAAACAAGTTTCATCTATAAATAATTTATTGGAGAATTATTTCAATAGTTTAAGACGCTTCATATTAGACGCAAAAAGATTAAGGTTTGATAAGAATAACAAAGTTTTTTTAATTGTAGTTTCAACTATATTTTTGACACTCGTTTATTTTTTAATACCAACTGCTTACAATAAAGAATTAATTCAAAAAGAAATCAAAAATCAAATTTATCAAAAATATAATATAGTAGTAAAATTTGACAATGGGATACAATATAATTTTTTTCCCAAACCACATTTTAGCTCAAAAAACTTATTCATACTAAATGATCAAAGAAAAATTGGAGATGTAAAAAATTTTAAAATCTTTATTAATTTTAAAAATTTTTTTAATTTTAATCAAATTCAAACACATGATGTTATTTTTGATAAAGTTGATTTTAATATTAAAAAGTCTGACCTAAGTTTTTTTACAAATCTCCTAAAAACAGAACCAAATCGAAATAAAATAAAAATTAGAAGAAGTAATATTTTTTTTACTAATAAAGATAACGAAGTTTTATTTATCAACCAAATAAATGATAGCCAATTTTATTATGATCTTAAAAATTTGAAAAATGTTTTAGTTTCAAAAAGTAAAGTTTTTAATGTTCCTTATAAGTTAATAATCGGAAATGATAAATTGAATGAAATTTTAGATTTTGAATTCGTTTCTAAAAAACTTGTTTTAAAAATTGAAAATGAAACAGATTATAAAAAAAAAAATGATACTGGAAATTTGAAAATAAGTTTTAAAAATAAAAATAATACTTTTAAATATCAAATTAATCAAAATACTTTAGATATCACATCAAAAGATAATAATAGAATTTTTAAAGGGTTAATAGAATTTAAGCCATTTTATCTAGTCTCGAATTTTAAATATAAAACTTTTCGAATTAAAGATCTTTTAGAAAACCCTTTTTTTATGGAAATTTTAAGGTCTCAAATTTTAAATAATAAAAATCTTAATGCCAAAATAAATTTTGATGTAAAAGATGTATATGACTTTGATAGATTTTCAGATCTATCATTAAAATTGAAAATAGAAGAGGGAAATTATAATTTTTCAAATTCTAATATAATTTGGAAAGAGAATGTGAATGTACGTTTTTCTGACTCTTTTTTGAATTTTAATAAAGAAAAA
>CACJQO010000009.1:0-29524 GCA_902595565.1 uncultured Pelagibacteraceae bacterium | reverse complement strand
GACAAAGACAAACCTACATCTTCAACATAGCAACCTGTTGAAACTAAACCTTTTTTAAGAGCTGCTTTTATATCTTCGCTATATGATCGATAATCATGACCAACAATTACTTTTGGATTAGTTTTATTTGTTTGTTTTATAATTTGTGTACCTAGTCCTTTGCCAAGATTCGTTATGCCTAGGAGATTTATGTCTTTTTCATACAACCATCGAGCGTCATACTCTCTAAAACCATAGGGGTCGATTTTTAAATTTACTGACATTATTGTTAATTACTTACATTTTTTTTAATTTTTTTATTGATTTTTTTTCCTTGTGTTCTATAAATGTTCTATTGATTTGTTGTTTATATAGTGTATTAACGCTAAACGCACACAACATATAGTTGTTTTCGTACTAATAACAAAATATAATACAAAAATATGAATAAAATTCTATCGCAGGCCCTAAAGAAAGCTGTCTCTGAATATAGCCCACAAGTTAAAGAAGTAGAAAAAAATAATAGACCAGACCTTTTTTCACTAAACAACGAAACTGAACTTTTTCAGAATGACAAAGGTATCATAATCAAAATAGATCGTTCTCGAGATGCAAACTTAACTGATTTTGGTAAGGCAACATTGAAAGATAGATATCTTGGTCATAATGAGTCTTATCAAGACTTGTTCGCGAGAGTAGCAAGCACATATGCTGATGATAATTTACACGCTCAAAGAATTTACAATTACATTAGTAATCTTTGGTTCATGCCAGCAACTCCAGTTTTGTCGAATGGTGGTACCAAAAGAGGATTGCCCATTTCTTGTTTTTTAAACGAAGCATCAGATAGTCTAGGTGGTATTTTAGATCTTTGGAGTGAAAATGTTTGGCTAGCTGCCAAGGGTGGAGGTATAGGAAGTTATTGGGGTAATCTAAGATCAATTGGAGAAAAGATCGGTAAAGTCGGAAAAACATCTGGGATAATTCCATTTATTAAAGTTATGGATTCTTTAACTATGGCAATAAGTCAAGGATCTTTAAGAAGAGGTTCAGCTGCTTGTTATCTTCCTATTGATCATCCTGAAATAGAAGAGTTTATTGAAATGCGAAGACCAACTGGTGGTGATCCAAACAGAAAAGCTTTAAATTTACATCACGGAGTTTTAGTTTCTGATGCATTTATGCGTGCTGTTGAAACTGATGATCAGTGGGCACTTAAAAGTCCAGCTGATGGATCCATTCAACAAACTATATCTGCAAGAAATTTATGGATTAGATTATTAACAGCTAGAATTGAAACTGGTGAGCCATACATTATTTATATTGATACAGTTAATAGACAAATTCCACAACACCACAAACTTGCAAACCTAACTGTTAAAACTTCTAATTTGTGTAGTGAAATAACTCTCCCTACGGGCATTGATAAAGATGGAAGAGACAGAACTGCTGTTTGTTGTTTATCATCTTTAAATTTAGAAAAATACGATGAATGGAAAGACGATCCAAACATGATTAGTGATGTAATGAGATTTTTAGATAATGTCTTGTCAGACTTTATTAATAAGGCCCCAGACCAATTCAAGGATGCAAAATATTCTGCAGAGAGAGAAAGAAGTGTTGGTCTTGGAGTAATGGGTTTTCATTCCTTTTTACAAAAACATAGAATTCCACTTGAGTCTGTAATGGCTAAATCTTGGAATAAAAAAATATTCAAACAAATTGATGAGCAAGTAAATAAAGCATCAAAAGAATTAGCTGAAGAGCGAGGTGCGTGTCCAGATGCAGCTGAATATGGATTTAATGAGAGATTTTCTAACAAAACAGCAATCGCACCAACAGCTTCTATTTCCATTATTTGTGGAGGAGCCTCTCCTGGTGTTGAACCAATTGCAGCCAATAGTTATACGCACAAAACTTTATCTGGATCCTTTAATGTTAGAAATAGATATTTAGAAGAGATCTTAGAAAGTCATGGTAAAAACGATGACGAAACTTGGTCAACAATAACAACTAATCAAGGATCAGTATCTCACTTAGATTTTTTAACTGATTTAGAAAAAGATGTTTTTAAAACTGCTTTTGAGTTAAATCAAAAGTGGATTGTTGAACTGAGTGGAGATAGAACTCAATATATCTCCCAAGCACAATCGGTAAATTTATTTCTACCTGCTGATGTTCATAAAAAAGAATTACATAGAATTCATTTTGATGCATGGAAAAAAGGTCTTAAAAGCCTTTACTATTGTAGATCAAAATCAATTCAAAGAGCTGAAAATATCAACAACGCAAAATCGACTGATGTTACAGCCAATGTATATAAATCAAAAAATCAACAAACTAACGATCAACCAGAATATGAGGAGTGTTTATCATGTCAGTAGCAGATAAAATTAAGACAGAAAATAAAGAAATAATTCAACCTAAAAAGATGGGTCTATTAGTTGAGAACCCTGTATACAAACCATTTAGATATCCTTGGTGTTATGATGCATGGTTAACTCAACAAAGAATACACTGGTTACCAGAAGAGGTTCCACTTGGAGACGACGTAAGAGATTGGCAAAAAAACTTGTCTCAACCAGAAAAAAATCTCTTAACTCAAATTTTTAGATTTTTTACTCAAGCAGATGTTGAAGTAAATAACTGTTACTTAAGACATTACACAACAGTATTTAAACCAACAGAAGTTTTAATGATGATGACTGCTTTTGCATCTATGGAAACAGTCCACGTAGCTGCTTACTCTCATTTATTAGATACAATCGGTATGCCTGAATCTGAATATTCAGCTTTCATGAAATACAAAGAGATGAAAGATAAATATGACTACATGCAAGGATTTAATGTTAACTCAAAAGAAGATATTGCCAAAACTGTTGCTGTATTTAGTGCTTTCACAGAAGGACTTCAGTTATTTGCAAGTTTTGCAATTCTTTTAAATTTTCCAAGACACAATAAAATGAAAGGTATGGGTCAAATAGTAACTTGGTCGGTTAGAGACGAAACTCTCCATTGTAATTCTATGATAAGAATTTTTAAAGAGTTTATAAAAGAAAATCCAGAAATTTGGACACCAAAACTAAAGAAAGAACTTTATGAAGCATGCAGAACAATAGTAGAGCATGAGGATTCTTTTATTGATTTAGCTTTTGAGATGGGTCCAATGGAAGGCTTAACAGCACAAGAGGTTAAAGATTACATTAGATTTATTGGAAATAGAAGATTAGTCCAACTAGGTCTTGAACCAATTTACGATGTAGAAAAAAATCCTCTAGGATGGCTTGATACAATGTTAAATGCTGTTGAGCATATGAACTTTTTTGAAGGTCGTGCAACAGAGTATTCTAAAGCATCAACGCAAGGTACCTGGGTTGAAGCATTTAGTTAAATCATTTGAAATATAAAAAATATTTTAGGAAAACTAGTCTTAAGCAGGACGGTGCAGGTAATTTTTTTCTAAAAGAAGTAAAAAAAAAAAGTCCCAAAACTTTTTTAGAAGTTGGTGTTTTTCATGGAGTAACAGCAAGAAATGTTTGTGAACTACTGCATTTAATTCATAAAAGTGATTTTAAATATATTGGTTTAGATTTATTCGAAGAAAATGATGAAAATAAGTCAGAAGTAATACCAAGTACTTATTTTTCCAACCCATTTAAAAAAATATACTTTAAATATGTCATAAAACAGAATCCATATAGCAAAGCAGCAGTGGAAGATCTTTTAAAAAAGTTCAAAGATAATATTACTTTAATTAAAGGGAATTCTAATTTAATTTTAAAAAAAATTGATATGTCAAAAATTGACTATGTATTTTTAGATGGTGGACACACTTATGAGACAGTTAAGAATGATTTAGAATGTTGTATGGAAGTTGTTCAATCTAATGGAACAATTATGTGTGATGATTATAATTTTGGTCATCTACCAGATGTAAAAAAAGCAATAGATGAATTTGTTAAAAACAACAATTTGAAATGTGAGATCTTATTTGATGGTAGATTTGCAAAAATAGAGAAGTAACTATCTTTGATTTAGCTGAACGACTTTTCTGTGTTTATTTCCTTTATAACTTGCTAACGGCCTAATTAATTTATTAGCAGCATGTTGCTCCATTATATGAGCTGACCATCCTGTGATTCTTGAAATAACAAATATCGGTGTAAAAAAATCGGTATCAAAACCCATTAGATGGTAAGTGGGACCGGTTGGATAATCGACATTTGGATAAATATTTTTTCTATCAATCATTACTTTTTCAACAATATCGTAAATTTTTTCAAATTTTTTATCCTTTTTTATTTTTGCAACTTTAGCAAAATATTTTCTCATAGTTGGAACCCTTGAATCACCTGATTTATAAACTCTATGGCCAAAACCCATTACCACCTCTTTTTTATCCAATGCATTGTTTATCCACTTTAAGGCATTATTAGGAGATTTAATTTTATTCATCATATGCATTACTTCTTCATTAGCTCCACCATGAAGAGGACCCTTTAAACTAGCTATTGCTCCAGTTATTGCTCCATGGATATCTGATAAACTGCTGGTAATAGTTCTTGCAGTAAATGTTGAAACGTTAAAACTATGTTCAGCGTATAAAATTAAAGAAACATCAAAAGCTTTTACAATTTCTTTTTGTGGGACCTTACCAAAACACATATAAAAAAAGTTCTCTGCAATGTTTAAATTTTTCTTTGGTTTAATAATCTTTTTTCCTTTTCTTATTCTATAAAAAGCGGCTAATGCAGTTGGAGTTTTTGCTAAAATTCTTATAGCTTTTCTCATATTTGCCTCTTGAGAAGAGTCAGTTGTCTCTTTATCTTCAAGTCCCATTATACTTACGGCAGTCCTAGCAACATCCATTGGATGAGATTTTTTTGGCATTTTTTTAATGATTGAATAAAGATCTTTGGACAAATCTCTGTTATTTTTTTCCTCTTTTTCAAATTTTCTAAGTTGTATTGTGTTTGGTAAATCCTTATTTAAAATTAAATAAGCCACTTCTTCAAATCTACAATATTCACATAAATCTTGAGCTGCATAACCTCTATATGTAAGAGAGTTGATTTCAGGCATAACTTTAGAAACTTCTGTCTCATCAACAACTATTCCTAATAAACCTTTTTTAATATCATCACTCATTATTCATGTCCCTTAGTACTAAAATTATAAATTTTTTCATCTAAACTATTGTACTTTTCATAATCAACAAGTTCATAAAGTCTTTTTCTTGTTTGCATTTTATCTATGATATTATTTTGATGTCCATTTGCATAAATGTCTCGCAATCCATCCTCTACATTTTTCATAGCTAGTCTTTGTGTAGTAACAGGATAGATTACAATATTGTAACCAAGTTTTTCTAATTCTTTATAATTAAATAATTTTGATTTACCAAATTCAGTCATATTAGCAAGTAGGTAACAAGAAAGTTCTTTCCTTACTTTTTCAAAATCTTTTTCATCATGTAAAGCCTCTGGAAAAATTATTTCCGCTCCAGCATCTACATAAGCTTTACATCTATCTATCATCTTATCTATTCCTTCTACACTTTTTGCATCAGATCTTGCTATAATTTTGAAATTTTGATCTTTTTTTGCTGATACACACTCTTTAATTTTTTTAACCATAGCTTCTGTTGATATCAATTCTTTATTGTCGAGGTGTCCACATCTTTTTCTCTCAATTTGATCCTCTAAATGAACAGCTGTAATTCCAAATTCCTCAAAAGTTTCAATCGTTTCCTTACAAGATTTAAATCCAGTATCAATATCAACAATTGTTGGAAGGTTAGTAACTCTTGAAATAAGGTAGGACCTTGTACTAACATCCTGCAAAGTAGTTAAACCAATGTCTGGAAAGCCAAGATCATTTGCCATTACTCCACCAGATACATAAACTGCATCGTAACCGATTTCTTCAATTAACTTTGCAGTTAAAGGATTATACGCTCCAGGAACTCTTAGAATTTTGTTAGATTTTAATTTATTAACAAAATCCTCTCTTTTTTGTGTTGGCTCTTTTTCAATAAAGTGCATTAAAAAATACCTTTTTTAAAATTTCTTTTCAATTTACTCTTTTTAACCTCAATATTTAATTTATCCAATTGACCTGGCTTTAATTTTCTTAAATTTTGAACTACTTTTAAAAATCTATCACTTTCTTTTTTATTTAAGATATTTTCCGTTAAGGTTAGGAATTTATTGATATAATTTTTTCTTTTAAATGGTCGTAAACCATAAG
This sequence comes from uncultured Pelagibacteraceae bacterium, assembly GCA_902595565.1. Classification (GTDB taxonomy): domain Bacteria; phylum Pseudomonadota; class Alphaproteobacteria; order Pelagibacterales; family Pelagibacteraceae; genus Pelagibacter. Next base: position 23,296 of record CACJQO010000009.1, on the reverse strand, counting down.
GATGTGCATCTGCTACACCTTGTTCTTCAGTAATCTTTTTACCATTATTGAGAGTTACTACTACTTTTGCACCAAATGCTTTCTTTCGAGGATTAGGATCATGATATTTTTTAGTCCATTTTTTGTCTTCATGAGTTTTTATTGATTTCCATATTTTAATTGTGCTCTTTCTTTTAGCCCTTGCTTTAGTGTAAGATTTTACGTGATGCCAAGTACCATCCTCAAGTGCAACAGCAAATATATACATTATTGAGTGATCTAATGTTTCTCTGCTAGCATTAGGGTCCATTTTTTGTGGATCGTTTGCACCTGTCCCTATTACGTAATGAGTATGATGACTTGTGAAAATATCAATTTTTTTGATCTGTTTAAGATTTTTGACTTTCTTTTTAAGTTTTTTTGCTAAGTCAATTAAAGCTTGAGATTGATATTCTGCAGAATATTCTTTTGTATAAGTTTCAAGAATTGCTTTCTTTGTTTCACCTTTTTTTGGTAAAGGAACTTTATATAAAGCCTTCTTACCATCAAGAATTCTTGCTATCACACTATCCTCACCCTCATAAATTGGACTAGGTGCTCCTTCACCACGCATAACTCTATCAACAGCCTCAATAGCAAGCTTTCCTGCATGCGCTGGAGCATATGCTTTCCAGCTTGAAATTTCACCTTTTCTTGATTGTCTAGTTGAAATGGTTGTATGTAACGCCTGTTGAACAGCTTGATAAATAGTTTCAGTATTTAACTTTAACATTGAACCAATTCCAGCAGCAACACTAGGACCGAGATGAGCTATGTGGTCTACTTTATGTTTATGTAAACATATTCCTTTAACTAAATTAACCTGGACTTCATAAGCAGTTATTATTCCTCTCAAAAGATCCAAACCACTTTTTTTATTTTGTTGAGCTACACTTATAAGCGGAGGAATATTGTCTCCTGGATGACTATAGTCTGCTGCTAAAAAGGTATCATGAAAATCTAATTCTCTTACAGCTGTTCCGTTAGACCAAGCTGCCCATTCACAATCAAATTTCAATTTACTGTTTACACCAAATAATGTTGCACCATTTTTTCTTGAATGTTTTAGAGCCATTTCTCGAGACGAAATAACTGGCCTTCTATTAAGAGAAGCTATGGCCACTGATGCATTGTCAATTATTCTATTAATTGACATTTCAATTGCATCTTTATTTAATTTAGAATTATCACTTGCAATTTCTGCAATTTTCCATGCGAGCTGATTTTTTTTTGGTAAATGAATTTTAGACGGATAGACTTTAATTTTATGAACTATCAAAATAACTCCTAATTAACGACATTGTTTTTAATAGTTAAAAAAAAATAATCAATATTAAAGATATTTAGACACTATTTTTTCAATACCAATAAAGTCTTTAACTAGGTGATTATGGTAAATTTCATTCGTTTTTTTTTCAGTATATCCATCTTCCATTAAGATAACTGGTATCCCAGCATCTTTTGCTGCATTTGCATCAGTTTCACTATCTCCAATCATTAATGATTTTTTTATATCACCTTGCAATATTTCAACCACAGAAGTTAAATGTCTTGGATCAGGCTTACAATAATCAAATGTGTTATGTCCAGCTACGTATTCAAAAAAATCATAAATCCCAATTTTTTTTAAAAGATCAACAGCGAGGTAATCAGTTTTATTCGTACAGACAGCCATTGAAATATTATTTTTTTTTGACCATATTAAAAAATCTTTCACACCATTTATCAGAGTACTTTCCTTTACAATGTTTTTTCCATAAAAGTCAGTAAAATCTTTAATCATCTCTTTTTTAATCTTTTCATCTTGTACTTTTCCAAACTCCTTTTTAGCTTGTCCCCAAATTGACCTTCCAAGCATTGCACCCGCACCTTGGCCAACAAGATTTCTTATTTCCTCAGTAGATTTTGTAGGATAACCAAATTTTTTCATTACATGATTATGAGCACGCATCAAATCTGGCGCTGTATCTACTAAAGTTCCATCTAAATCAAAAAGAATTGTAAAATTTTGTTTCATAACTAAAAGTTTTATTAAGAAATAATATGTGAATTAAGAAACATATATACTTAATATAAAGAATTTCATAGATGAAACAATTAAATTTACAAAAGCTTCAGAATGACCTCCGAAAAAAATTTTTAAAAGTTGGTGTTAAAATGATTGGTCCTGAAACAATTTTTTTTTCAAAAGACACTAAGATAGGCAAGAATGTTATTATCGAACCTTATGTAGTTATAGGCCAAAAAGTGAAAATAGGAAATAATGTTACAATAAAATCATTTTCACATTTAGAAAATTGTAAAATTGAAAATAAAGTTGATATCGGCCCCTATGCCAGAATAAGACCTGGTGCAGTTCTAAAAAATGGTTCAAAAGTTGGAAATTTTGTTGAAATTAAAAAAAGCACTTTAGGTATAAATTCAAAAGTAAACCATCTAACGTATATTGGTGATAGTGAAATTGGCAAATCAGTAAATATCGGTGCTGGAACAATTACCTGTAACTACGACGGAGTAAAAAAAAGTAAAACCAAAATAAAAGACAATGTATTTATTGGTTCAAATTCATCATTGGTAGCACCACTTACAATTGAAGAGAATAGTGTAGTTGGAGCTGGATCAGTTATTACAAAAAATGTAAAGAAAAAATCATTAGCATTAACAAGAAGTTTACAGACAGAAATTAAAAACTATAAAAGAAAATCAAAATAACTATGTGTGGAATAATTGGAATTAATAGCAATAAACCTGTATCAGCAACTATAATTAATTCTCTAAAAAAATTAGAGTATAGAGGTTATGATTCAGCTGGTATGGCAACGCTCTATAATGGATTGATTAATGAAGTAAAATCTGAGGGAAGAGTTGAAAACTTAGAAAAAAATACCTTAGTTCAAAGCATGGAGGGAACTATTGGCATTGGTCATGTTCGATGGGCAACACACGGACTCCCTAATAGCGTTAATGCTCATCCACATTCTTCCCAGAATGTTTCTGTTGTCCATAATGGAATCATTGAAAATTCTACGATATTAAAAAAATTTTTAATTGGAAAAGGTCACAAATTTAAGTCTCAAACAGATACAGAGGTAATAGTCCATTTAATTACTGAAAATCTTAAAACAGAGAACATTGTTAATTCAATTCAAAAAACGTTGAAGTCATTACATGGTAGCTTTGCGCTCGGTATAATTTTTAAAGATCAACCAGATTTAATTGTTGGTGCAAGAAGAGGTTCACCATTAGCTGTTGGTTATGGTCCTAATGAAAATTATTTGGGCTCAGACTCCTATGCACTTAAATCGATGACAAATAAGATTACGTATTTAAATGATGGTGAATTTTGCATTATTAAAAAAGATCATGTGGAATTTTTTAGTGAGGAAGGAGCTAAAATTAATAAAAAAGTTTTAGAATTGTCCTCTAAAGAAGAAAAATATGACAAAGGTGATTACAAACATTTTATGGCTAAAGAAATTGAAGAACAACCAAACACAATTAGAGATGGAATTAATGAGTACATAGATATGTCTAATAAAGATATTAATATTTATAACTTTCCCTGGAAAAGTAATGAGATTACATCAATAACCCTGATTGGATGTGGAACGGCATATCATTCATGTTTAATGGCTAAATATTGGTTTGAGGAAATAACGTCATTAGATGTGAATATTGATATAGCATCAGAATTTAGATACAGAAAAAATAGATTTAAAAAAGAAACACTTTATGTATTTGTTTCACAATCTGGAGAAACAGCAGATACTTATGCTGCTTTAGATCTTTGTAAACAAAGCGGTGTTAAAACGTGTGCAGTTGTAAATGTAGTAGAAAGCTCAATTGCAAGAGACGCTGAATTTGTCTTACCAATACATTGTGGAACTGAAATAGGTGTTGCTTCAACTAAAGCATTTCTTGGACAAATATTAATTTTATATATTCTAGCCTTGAAACTTGCTTTATTGAGAAAAGATATTGAAAAGACTCATTTTGACAAAAAAATTGATGACCTTAAAAATTTACCAAAACTAGTTGAGCAAACATTATTGATTGATAACAAAATACAAACAATTTCAAATACTTTTAATGAGGCAAAGGGTTCGATGTTTTTAGGACGTGGTTTTTCTTATCCAATAGCCCTTGAAGGTGCCTTAAAACTTAAAGAATTATCATACATTCATGCTGAAGGTTATCCAGCAGGAGAGATGAAACATGGACCTCTTGCATTAATAGAGGAAGGTATGCCAGTTGTAGTTTTGGCTCCAAGAGATAATTATTATAAAAAAACAATTTCGAACATGCAGGAGGTAATTGCAAGGGGAGCTAAAGTTTTATTGATTACAAATAAAAGTAAAGATGAGGTAATTTCAGAAAATATTTGGGAGAAAATCGAAGTTGAAAGTACTAATGAAGATCTACTACCTTTTCTTTTAACCATTCCTTTGCAAAAATTAGCTTATTATTCGGCGTTAAAAAAAGGTTATGATATCGATAAACCCAGAAATTTAGCTAAATCAGTGACTGTAGAATAAATTGGTATATTCCATCTGAAATTCTTTTATTAAAAAAAGTAATTAGATAAATAAAAACTTTATGAAAAATAATAAAATTAATATTATTACCTCTTTTCCTAAATCAGGAAATACTTGGATGAGATTTATTATTTATGATTTATTATTTAATGATCATAATGACACTATTGAAAATTCAAGCGAAATAAACCGATTGATACCAGACTTTCACATGTCAAAAAACAATCAGCTTATTTTAGATAGTAGATTAAAAGATAAAGAAGTTTTTTTAAAAACTCATTCAAGTTATGATCAAATGAGCAAATTACCAATTGGTAAAATTATTTTAATGATTAGGAACCCTCTTGATGTATTTGTTTCATTATACAATTATTATGAAATTGAAAAAAAAGATAAAAGTGAAATGATAGATTTTTTTTGTACTTATCAGACATTACCATTCTTAAAAAAAGCCAATCTTCCAAATTGGCAAGAACATATCGAAAGCTGGGTTAATTCAGGAAAAAAATATCATATAGTAAAATATTCAGATCTAATTGATGATTTTGATAATCAAATAAAATATTTATGTAATTTTTTAGATTTAGAAATAACTAATAAAAAGATTGATTTTGTTAAAAGAAATACAAGTTTCAATAATCTTAAAAAAATTGAGATTAGAGAAAGAGAGGAAAATATCGCAGGGTTCTTTTCTGGAAATATGAAGGGAAAAAAGACTAATTTCATGAATAAAGGTGGTTATGGAAACTACAAATCATTCTTTAATTCCTCTGAATTATTGAAATTAGAAAATTCACTTAAAAAAAATAAGTGGATAAGTTGAATAATTATTAAACTCTGATACAACAATCCTCAGTTGAATATGAAAAATTGGAAAGTTAATAGTTGGAGAAAATATCCGGTAAAACATATTCCGGAATATCCAGATAAAAAAGAGTTAGAGCAAGTTTTAAATAAAATTAAAACTTTTCCACCTTTGGTTTTTGCTGGAGAAACAAGACATTTGAAACAACAACTTGCTGAAGTTGTAGATGGTAAAGCCTTTTTATTACAAGGTGGAGATTGTGCAGAAAGTTTTGCAGAGTTTCATCCAGATAATATTCGAGATACATTTAAAGTTATTCTTCAAATGTCATTAGTTTTAACTTATTCGGCATCTTTACCAGTTGTAAAACTTGGAAGGATAGCTGGTCAGTTTTCAAAACCAAGAAGTGCCCCTACTGAAATACAGGGTGGCAAGGAATTACCAAGTTATTTGGGTGACAATATAAACGCAATTGATTTTACAGAAAAAGCAAGAAAACCAGATCCAAAAAGGTTGTTCAAAGCTTATTCACAATCTGCATCAACCTTAAATATTTTACGAGCTTTTTCTAAAGGAGGTTTTGCAGATTTAAATAAAGTCCATCTATGGAACTTAGATTATATTAAGAAAAGTCCTCAAGCTAAAAAATTTAAAGAATTAGAAGATAAAATAGCTGATGCATTAGCATTCATGGAAGCTTGTGGAATAACTTCTGACTTTAACAATAGATTGTATACAGTGAATTTTTGGACTTCACATGAAGCCTTACATTTGCCTTTTGAGGAAAGCATGACCAGAGTCGATTCTACCACTGGAGAATACCATGATACCTCAGCTCACTTTGTTTGGATTGGGGACAGAACAAGACAGATTGATGGTGGTCATGTAGAATTTTGTAAGGGTATTGAAAATCCGATAGGAATAAAATGTGGACCAACTTCTAAGCCAGATGAAATTGCAAAAATTTGTGAATTAATAAACCCAAACAATGAAAAAGGTAAAATTACTTTGATCTCTAGGTTTGGTCACAAGAATGTGGAGAAATTTTTACCGAAATTGATTAGAGGAATAAAAAAAGAAGGTTTAAATGTGGTTTGGTCATGTGATCCGATGCATGGAAATACAATTAAATCGACAACTGGTTTCAAAACAAGACCATTTAATGATGTTGTAAGTGAAGTTAAAAATGTGTTTGCTGTTCATCAGTCTGAAGGATCTTATGCAGGTGGTTTACATGTTGAAATGACTGGACAAGATGTGACAGAGTGTACAGGAGGAGCGAGAAAAATATCTGACGCAGACTTATCTAGCAGATATCATACTCATTGTGATCCTAGATTAAACTCTGATCAAGCAATTGAACTAGCATTTTTAATTTCTGATGAAATTAAAAAGAATAGCAGCTATTCAAAAAACGCTATTCAAGCGGCATCTTAGACTATTGTTTTTAAATCAATTTAGATTAAATGGTAAATTATGAATCCTAGTGAAAAAGTAAAATATATATCAAATTGGATCAAGAATTACGTTGATCAAATGCCAAGTAAAGCTCAATCTTTAGTGATTGGTATTTCTGGCGGTATCGACTCATCTGTTTCTAGTACGTTGAGTGCGATGACAGGTTTAAAAACAATTGTTTTAACTATGCCAATAAAACAAAAGGAAAATCAGCATGATTTAAGTTTAAAACACCAGGAATGGTTAACAAAAAAATTTAAAAATGTTGAAGCCCATACTATTAGTCTAGATAAATTATTTGAAACATTTTCATCTACATTAAATAAATTTGATAATGAACATGGTTATGCCAATTCTAGAGCCAGATTAAGAATGACAACTCTTTATCAAGTAGCTGCAGCCAACAAAGGTATCGTTGTTGGAACTGGAAATAAAGTTGAGGATTTTGGTGTTGGTTTTTATACAAAATATGGTGATGGAGGTGTTGATATTTCTCCAATAGCGGATTGTAACAAAACAGAGGTGTGGGAATTAGGTAAAGAACTTGGAATATTAAAAGAGATAATTGATGCTCCCCCAACTGATGGCTTGTGGGATGATGGCAGAACAGATGAAGGCCAGTTAGGTTTCAATTATAGCGAATTAGAGGATGCAATGAGTAACCCAAGTTCTCCTCATAGAAGCCAATACGAAAAAATTAGAAATCAAAACTTGCATAAAATGGAGCCTATTCCAGTTTGCAAGATTCCTAGTTAATCAATTAGATTAACAAATCCTCAAATAAGGTATATTTCTTAATCATCAATGATGGATATTTTTTTTACAAATAATTTAACAAATAAAAAAGAGCAATTCATTCCAAAAAATAAAGAAAAAATAGGAATGTATGTATGCGGGCCTACAGTCTATGACGATCCACATATTGGTAATGCAAGACCTTTGGTTGTTTTTGACATTCTCTATAAGTTACTTAAAAATAATTTTTCAAATGTAACCTATGTTAGGAACATAACTGATATTGATGATAAAATTATCAAATCGTCTCAAGAACAAAAAATTTCCACAAAAGAACTTACAGAAAAAGTAACTTCAGGTTTTTTAAAAGATTGTGAATTTTTAAATTGTGAAAATCCAACCCATCAACCTAAAGCTACAGAACATATAGATCTAATGATAGAGATGATAACCGAACTAATTGAAAAGGGTTTTGCTTATGAAAATCAAAAACATGTATATTTTGAGGTAAAAAAATTTGCTGATTATGGAAAATTATCAAATAAAAATTTAGATGAATTGATTGCTGGATCAAGAATAGAAATTAGTGAAAATAAAAAAAATTCTGAGGATTTTGTTTTATGGAAACCCTCAAATGATGATGAACCTTTTTGGGACTCTCCTTGGGGAAAAGGTAGACCTGGCTGGCATTTGGAATGTTCTGCTATGTCCAAAAAATTTTTGGGAAATGAATTTGATATTCATGGTGGTGGTATAGATTTAATTTTTCCACACCACGAAAATGAAATAGCACAATCTAGATGTGCAAACGAAACTAAAGTTTTTGCAAAATATTGGATACATAATGCCTTTATCACAATGTCTAATGAGAAAATGGCTAAGTCCCAAGGTAATATCCTTAAGATAAAAGATTTTAGAAATAAGATTAGTGGTCAAATAATTAGATTAGCTCTAATGAGTACTCATTACAAACAACCACTTGATTGGAATGATAAGTTATTAAGTGATTGTGAAAATACTCTAGATAAATGGTACAGAGTGTATTCATCTGATTTAAAATCAATTAAAGTTCCAGATGAAATTTTAAAACCATTATATGAAGATTTGAACACCCCTGGTTATATTGCAAACCTTCACAATTTATTTGAAAAAGCCACTAAAGGTGAAGGTATAGACTTATTCATATCAGCATGCCAATTTATAGGTTTGATGAATGAAAGTTCTGAGCAATGGAATGACTTTAAAAAGAATAAAGCATCTATTAGTGAGTCTGAAATTAAAAATATGCTTAGTTTAAGAGATAAAGCTAGAGAAAATAAGAATTATAAAGAAGCAGATAGAATTAGAGATGAACTTTATGACAAAGGTGTTTTAATAGAAGACAAAGATGGTAAAACACTCTGGAAATTTAAATGAGCAAAGAAAGATTATACATATTTGATACAACTCTTAGAGATGGAGCTCAAACTCAGGGTGTTGACTTTTCTTTGGAGGATAAAGAAAAAATCGCCTCAGCTTTAGATAATTTAGGTGTTGATTATATTGAAGCAGGATGGCCTGGTGCTAATCCAACAGATACAGAATTTTTTCAAAAGAAACATAATTTTAAAAACTCAAAGCTAACATCTTTTGGGATGACTAAAAGATCTGGAAGAAGTGCAGAAAATGATACTGGTTTATCAGCACTCATGAATTCAAATACCTCTGCTGTTTGTTTGGTAGGAAAGTCCTGGGATTTTCATGTTGATGTAGCTTTAGGAATAACAAATGAGGAAAATTTAGAAAATATTTCTGAAAGCGCTAAACATTTTGTAAAAGCAAAAAAAGAGTTCATGTTTGATGCAGAGCATTTTTTTGATGGTTACAAAGCAAATCCAAAATATGCATTGTCTTGTATAAAAGCTGCATATGATCAAGGTGCAAGATGGATCGTTTTATGTGATACGAATGGAGGAACATTACCTCACGAAGTTACACAAATAATTACCGAAGTTTCTAAAGTTGTTCCAGGAAAGAACCTGGGAATCCATGCACATAACGATACTGGCAATGCAGTTGCAAATTCATTAGCTGCAGTATTATCTGGAGTGAGACAAATCCAAGGAACAATCAATGGTTTAGGTGAAAGATGTGGTAATGCAAATTTAATGTCATTAATTCCAACTTTTTTTTTGAAAAAAGATTTTTCATCGCAATTTGAAATCAGTATCAAATCAGAAAACATTAAAAATTTAACTGAATGTTCAAGATTATTAGATGAAATTTTAAATAGAAAACCTAATCAGCATTTACCTTATGTTGGTGCCGCAGCATTTTCACACAAAGGAGGATTACATGTATCTGCTGTGCAAAAAGATCCAAAAACTTATGAGCATATCAATCCAGAGGAAGTTGGTAATACTAGAAATATTGTTGTTTCAGATCAATCTGGAAAATCAAATATTATATCTAGATTAAAGAGTATCAAAATTAAAATTGAGGAAAGTGATCCAAAAATCAAAAAACTACTAGACGAAGTCAAAGATAGAGAATTTATTGGTTATAGCTATGATGGAGCCGATGCCTCATTTGAATTATTAGCTAGAAGAATTATTGGAGAAATACCAAGGTATATTTCAATCAATGAGTATGATGTGTCTGTAAAAAAAAATAAGTCTGGGGAAATAGTTTCTTCTGCAAAAGCTAAATTAGAAGTGGATGGAGAAAAAATTATGTGTGAAGGAGAGGGGAATGGACCAGTAAATGCACTAGATAATGCTATTAGACAAAACGTTGACAGACTTGCAAAATATTCAAAATACCTAAAAGATTTAAAACTTGTTGATTATAAGGTAAGAATTTTGAATACAGGAACAGAGGCTGTTACTAGAGTATCTATTGAAAGTACAGACTCAAAAGGAAAGAATTGGTTTACTATTGGTGTATCGACAAACATAATTGACGCTTCCTTTAAAGCATTAATCGATAGCTTAGATTATAAATTATTTAAGGACAATGCCCCTGCTAGTAAATAGATGAGTAAAAATAATATCTCATTTATTTTACATAAACCTCAATTATCAGAAAATATTGGTGCATGTGCTAGAGCAATAAAGAATTTTAATTTTAAAAAATTAGTTTTAATCAATCCAAAACCTATTTTCCCAAATGATAAAATTTTAGCCACTTCTGTTGGTGCAAAAGACATTATTAATCAAAGTAAAAATTACGATAATTTAGAAAACGCTTTGGAAAAGATTGATATTTTAATTGCAACTTCAGCAAGATTTAGAAATAAAAATATAAAACATATTAATTTAGAAGACTTAAAAAAGATTAATTTTAAAAAAAGAATTGGTTTTTTATTCGGATCAGAAGCATCAGGTTTATCAAATGATGAAGTTAGCTATGCAAATTACACTTTACAAATACCTACTAACCCTGATTTCAAGTCTTTAAATTTATCTCATAGTTTAATCATAATTGCTCAATATGTGGCTAATCTTATCAAATTAAAAAATATTCCATTTAAAAGATCTAAAAAGGTAAAATCAGCAAGTAAAAAAGAAATCCAATCAATGTTAGCCCTTTGTATTAAAAATTTAGATGAAATAAATTTTTTTAGACCCAAAGAGAAGAGACCTAAAATGTTAGAAAACTTAAGAAACATTTTTTACAAAATGGACTTATCTGATAAAGAAACACGTATATTATCTGGTGTATTTGCAAGTTTGGGTAAAAAACGTTGATTGACAAAATAATGAGTAAGTTTATAAAGCCCTCTATTAAATGACTAAAAGATTAAACTCTAAACATAAAGTTGATAGAAGATTAAAAGTAAATCTTTGGGGAAGACCTAAAAGCCCATTTAATACAAGAGCATATGGACCTGGTCAGCATGGTCAGACAAAAACTTCAAAACCTTCAGATTATGGAATTCAGTTACAAGCAAAACAAAAATTAAAAGCTTATTATGGAAATATTAATGAGAGACAATTCAGAAATATTTATAAAAAAGCTAGCATGCTTAAAGGTGATACCAGTGAAAATTTAATTGGTTTATTGGAGAGAAGGTTAGATGCAGTAATATATAGAGCGAAGTTTGCAACGACAATTTTTTCTGCAAGACAATTAATCAACCATGGACATGTAAAAGTTAATGGAAAAAAAGTTAATATTTCTAGTTATTCTGTTAAAGAGGAGGATACTATCGAAATAAGAGATAAATCAAAACAACTTGCAATTATTGATATTGCTTTAGCTAGTAAAGAAAGAGAAGCTCCAGAATATATTCAAATGGATGAAAAAAATAAAAAATTCAAATTTGTTAGAATTCCAAAATTTGAGGAAGTACCATATCCAGTTGTTATGGAGCCAAATTTAGTAATTGAATATTACTCTAGATAATAATTATTTTTTATAATTAATACCTTTATCATCAAATATTTTTTTTAATTCTCCACTCTCGTACATTTCTTTAATGATATCACATCCACCTATAAACTCTTTTTTTATATAAAGTTGCGGGATTGTTGGCCAATCACTGAATACTTTAATTCCATCTCTTAGAGATTGATCCTCTAACACATTAACACCCTTAAAATTTATTTCTAAAATTTTAAGTATATTTGAAACAGTCATTGAAAAACCACATTGTGGTTGATCTGGCGTACCTTTCATAAAAAGGCACACATCGTTGGTATCTATATGACTCTGAATTAAACTTTTTATTTGATCATCCATTATTGTTCCTTTGTTTTAATTGCTAAAGCATGTAGTTCATTTCCCATCTTGCCTTTTAATGAATTATAAACCATTTTATGTTGTTCGATTTTACTTTTACCTGCAAATTGAGAAGAGGTTATAGTTGCTGAATAATGATTACCATCTCCAGCTAGATCTTTAATATCAATTACAGCATCTGGCATTGCTTCTTTAATATATTTTTCAATTTCTTTTAAATCCATTGCCATATTTAACTCATATATTTAGTTAACCAATTTGTATAATAAGACCTTAATTCGTCAATTGTAAGTTTTGTCTTTTCATTAATAATCATATCGTTTTTTGTGATAATACCAAATTCCTCATGGTGTACAGAATTTTTGTTTAAAATTTTTGATACCTCTTTTAAGTTTTCTTTATTTATTTCTATTAAATACCTACCTTGATCTTCTGAAAAAAAATATTGAATTTCATTAATTAAATTCTTTGGTTTTCTTATCTTAATTCCTTTATTACCCTTGATACACATTTTGCTTATTGCAACTAATAGACCTCCTAAAGATATGTCATGAGCACTTTTCACATATCCTTTATCAATTAAATTGAGTATTGACTCTCCATTATTTTTTTCATTAAAAAGATTTACCTCTGGGGGAGGTCCATTTTTTTCATCTAAAATTGTTCTGGCAAATAAACTTTGATCAATATGACCTTCAGTTTTACCAATAATTAAAACTAAATTATCCACTTCTTTTAAATCCATCGAAATCATCTTTTTGTAATCTTTAATGAGACCCACACCACCGATTGATGGAGTTGGTTTGATTCCAATTTCTTTGGTTTGGTTATAAAAAGATACATTGCCAGAAACCACTGGAAAATTTAAATATTTACTTGCTTCTCCAATCCCCTGAACACATTCTACAAACTCACCCATGTTGTCTTCTTTTTCAGGACTTCCAAAATTTAAACAATTAGTGATAGCGATTGGTTTTGCTCCAACTGAAATCAAATTTCTCCAACTTTCTGCTACGACTTGTTTACCTCCTGTTAATGGATGAGCCCAACAATATACTGCTGAGGAGTCCACTGATGCTGCCACAGCTTTATTTGTTCCATGTACTTTTACAACCCCAGAGTCTCCACCTGGTTTTTGAATAGTGTCACCCATAACTGTATGATCATATTGTTGCCAGATCCATTCCTTACTGCATATGTTCTGATTAGATAAAACCTTTTTAAGAACATCTTTTATTTTTAATTTATTCAGAACTTCATTTTTAATTTTATTTTTTTTTGGCAATTTTGATTTTTTCCATTTACGATCATACATTGGAGAATTTTCAACAAGAATATTAATAGGTATTTTTGCTACTTGTTCTTGATTAAAAAATAATTCGATGTTTTTTGAGTTGGTTGTTTTTCCGATAACTGCAAAGTCTAAATTCCATTTATCAAATATTTTTTTTGCAGTTTCCTCTTTACCATTTTCTAATACTATCAACATACGCTCTTGGCTTTCAGATAACATGATTTCATACGGAGTCATTTTAGTTTCTCTGCAAGGAACTCTGTTTAAATCAATTTCAATGCCTAAATTTCCTTTTGATGCCATTTCAATACTCGAGGAAGTAAGACCAGCAGCTCCCATGTCTTGAATGGCAATAATTGAGTCACCAGCCATCAATTCTAAACATGCCTCAAGTAGAAGCTTTTCTGTAAAAGGGTCACCAACCTGTACGGTAGGTTTTTTTTCCTCAATTTTTTCATCAAAACTAGCTGAAGCCATACTTGCACCATGAATTCCATCCCTACCAGTCTTAGAACCCACATAAATTACAGGTTTGTTTAAACCAGCAGCTTTTGAATAAAAAATTTTATTTTTTTTAACTAAACCAAGAGTCATTGCGTTAACTAAAATATTTCCATTGTAAGAACTATCAAAGGAAGTTTGTCCAGCTATAGTTGGCACACCCATACAATTTCCATAGCCACCAATACCATGTACAACTCCTCGTAAGAGATTTTTTGTTTTTTTATGTTGTGGTGATCCAAAATGTATCGAATTTAAATTAGCTATCGGTCTTGCTCCCATGGTAAATACATCTCTCATGATCCCTCCCACACCAGTTGCAGCTCCTTGATATGGTTCAATAAATGATGGGTGATTATGACTTTCAATCTTAAAAACGATTGCATCACCATCTTCAATATCAATGACACCTGCATTTTCTCCTGGACCTTGAATTACTTTTTTTCCTCTAGTTGGTAGCTTTTTTAAGTGAAGTCGCGATGACTTATATGAGCAATGTTCATTCCACATCGCTGAAAAAATTCCAAGTTCAGTAATATTTGGAGTTCTCTTCAGCAGCTTACAAATTTTTTTATACTCCTCAGACTTGAGACCATGATCTATAGCAATTTGTTCACTAACTTCCATCATTTAATATTATTAAGAAGGTTTTTGAAAAAAATTGAACCATCTTCCCCCGATAAACTTTGATCAATCATTCTTTCTGGATGAGGCATCATTCCTAAGACATTTTTTTCTTTATTAAAAATGCCTGCAATATTTTTAATTGAACCATTTGGATTATATTGATCTTCTATCTTGCCTTCTTTATTACAATAATAAATTGCTATTTGATTATTATCCTTAATTTCTTTTAATTGATCTTTCGTACAAAAATAATTTCCTTCATTATGAGCAATATGAAATTCTAAAACATCTTTATTAAGATTTTTAAAATATGTATTTTCTTTGTTGTCCAATTTCACAAAGACATTTTTACATATAAACTCCAAATATTTATTTCTTAACAAAACTCCTGGCACTAAACCTGTTTCAACCAATATTTGAAATCCATTACAAATTCCCATGACCAATCCTCCAGATTTTGCAAAATTTATTACCGATTGCATAATTTTAGACTTTGATGCCATACTTCCACATCGTAAATAATCTCCATATGAAAAACCACCTGGAAGCACAACTAAATCACTATTAGGAAGCTCATTATCATCATGCCAAACCATCTTGTTGGTAAAACCAAATTTCTTGAGCGCTACATCCATGTCTCTATCACAATTTGAACCAGGAAAAGTTATTACAGATGACTTCATTAATTATTGTGTTTCAATAATTTTAAAGTTTTCGATTACAAGATTAGCTAATAGTTTTTTACACATATCTTCAACAACAGCTTTTGCTTTGTTTGGATCATTCTCATTAACATCTATTTCAAAATATTTACCTTGTCTTACTTCACTTATATTTTCAAAACCCATCCCATCTAAAGCTTGATGAATGACTTTGCCCTGTGGATCTAAAACATCTTTTTTTAATGTTATTATTGCTGAAACTTTCATTTACTTTTTTTTTTTACAGATGAAAGTTTAGTCACATTAACTGCAGATACGTTTGATTGTTCATGAAGAATTCCAAGTCGTTTTGCGACCTCAGTATAAGCTGGTATCAAATCTCCCAAATCTTTTCTAAATCTGTCCTTATCTAATTTTTTATCAGTTATTGAGTCCCACAATCTACAGGTATCAGGGCTGATTTCATCTGCTAAAATAATATTATTTTTTCCGCTTTCATGTGTGAAGCCAAACTCCACTTTAAAATCAACTAGTTTGATTCCAACACCCCGAAATAAACCCAATAAAAAGTCATTCAAACGTTTTAAATTTTCATCAATCAAATCAAGCTGAATAGCGCTAAGCCAATTAAATGCTAGAATGTGTTCTCGACTTATGTTTGGATCACCCAATTTATCATCTTTGAGACAATACTCTATTAATGGATATTCAAGCACAGTTCCATCCTCAATACCTAATCTTTTTGTCAAAGATCCAGTTGCAATATTTCTCACAATGAACTCTATAGGAATAATATCCACAAGTTTGACAAGTTGCTCTCTCATATTTAGTCTTTTTACTAAATGATTTTTAATTCCAATTTGATTTAGGTTTGAAAGTATATGTTCTGAAATTCTATTATTAAGGACACCTTTTCCCTCAATAGTACTTTTTTTTTGATTGTTAAATGCAGTTGCATCATCTTTAAAATATTGAATGACTAAATTTTTATCTGAAGTTGCATAAATAATCTTAGCTTTTCCCTCGTAAAGTTTTTTTCCTTTTTTCATTATTTGATAACTCTTCTAAAAATAAAATTGACATTTTTCATGTGTTTTGAATAGCTAAATATTGATCTTAATTTCTTTATTGAAATTTTACTCATTATGTATTTGTCAGATTGTGCTACATCAAATAAATTCAAATTTTCAGCAAAACACTTTTTAGAAAAATTTTGGACCATTCTATATGATTTTTCTCTTGTTAATCCAGTTTTTGTAAGTTCAAGCATCAATTCTTGTGAAAAAATTAAACCTTTCGTTATGTTTAAATTCTCCAACATTTTTTTTGGATAAACAATCATATTATCTAAAATATTTGTTAATCTTACTATAGCAAAATCAATAGTTATATTAGCATCTGGACCAATGTTTCTCTCTACGCTTGAATGTGAAATATCTCTCTCGTGCCATAAGGCTATATTTTCAAGTGCAGGAATTACTGTACTTCGAACCATTCTTGAAAGGCCCGTCAAATTTTCACTCAAAATAGGATTTTTTTTATGTGGCATAGCAGATGAACCCTTTTGTTTTTTTGAAAAAAATTCTTGTAGTTCGTAAACTTCAGTCCTTTGTAAATGTCTAATTTCTGTAGCCACTCTCTCTACAGAACCTGCAATAATTCCAAGAACTGAGAAATAAAAAGCATGTCTATCTCTTGGAATAACTTGAGTTGAAATTGGTTCAACTTTTAAGCCAAGTTTTTTAGCAACATGTTTTTCCACATTTGGATCTATGTTGGCAAAAGTTCCAACTGCACCCGATATTGCGCACGTCGAGACTTCATCTATCGCATCGACTAATCTTTTTCTATTTCTTTTAAATTCCGCATAAAAAGAAGCAAGTTTTAAACCAAAGGTAATCGGTTCAGCGTGTATGCCATGACTTCTTCCCATACACGGTGTAAATTTATATCTGTTAGCCTGTCTTTTTAATACTTTTAAAATTTGGTCAAGATCTTTGAGGATTATTTTTCCTGATTGAACTAATTGAATATTAAAACTGGTATCCAAAACATCCGATGATGTCATTCCTTGATGAAGATATCTTGCTTTAATTCCAGCTTTCTCTGTAACAGAAGTTAAAAAAGCTATAACATCATGTTTTACTTGAGACTCAATTTGGTGAATTCTTTTAACATTAATTCTCGCTTTTTTTCTAACAATTGATGAGACTCCCTTAGGAATTTGATTTAATTTTTCCATGGCTTGCGCTGCAGCTATCTCTACATCTAACCAAATTTTGTATTTATTTTCCTCTGACCAAATATCTGTAAGTTCTTTTCTAGAATATCTTGCAATCATTAATTATAAATATGGAGGCTTTTTATAACCTTTAGCAGATTCTGTAAAAATTTCATAACCATTTTCTGTAATCCCAACTGTATGTTCAAATTGCGCAGACAAAGATTTATCTTTTGTAACTGCTGTCCAACCATCATTTAGCAGTTTGGTTGCAAATTTACCCGCATTAATCATAGGTTCAATTGTAAATGTCATTCCGGGTTTTAGTTCCATTCCGGTATTTTTAGTTCCATAATGTAAAATATTTGGTGATTCATGAAAAGTTGTGCCTATACCATGTCCACAAAAATCTCTGACAACTGAAAAACCTTTTTTTTCTACATACGTTTGAATTTCATGACCAATATCTCCAAGTTTTTTTCCAGGTTTTAAAATTTTTATGGCTCTCATCATTGACTCATGAGTTGCATCTATAAGGTTATTTAATTTTACAGAAGTTTTACCTATACAAAACATTCTACTTGTGTCTCCGTAGTGGTTATCAATGATTGCTGTGACATCTACATTGACTGCGTCACCTTCTTCTAAAATTCTTTCTTCAGAAGGAATTCCATGACAAACAACATGATTTAATGAAGTACATAATGATTTGGTAAAACCCCTGTAATAAAGTGGGGCAGAGTAACCTCCGTTGTCTCTAATAAATTCGTAACCAAGTTTGTCAATTTGTGCAGTTGAAATACCTTCTTTTATATTTTCAGTAAGCATATCTAGAGTCTGAGCTGCAAGTTTTCCTGCAATTCTCATTTTTTCAAATTTTTCTGAATAACTATTCATTTATAATTTTTAATTTTTTTTCTATTCTTATTTCTTTTGAATTTAGTCTGCATCTATAAGCAAGAAAATTAACACCAGCTTTTTTCGCAATAAGATAGTTTTTATAATATTCTTCATCAATATCTTTCGCAATTTTAAAATTTTCCATATTTTGTATCTGAACTAAAAAGATCAAGTAAGATTTATAACCTTTTTTTATGGCATCAATAAGGGTGAGAAGATGTTTTGAACCTCTTGTAGTAATTGCATCAGGAAATTCAGCAGTTTTTTTTTCTCTAAAAAGAGTTACATTTTTAACTTCGATAAAGCTTTTTTGCTTTTTTTTCTCAATTAAAAAATCAAATCTAGTTTCTTTATTATAAAAGACTTCTGATTTAATATTATCGTTGTTTTTTAATTCATTAATTAGATTAGCATTTAAACCATGTTCAACAATCTTATTAGCCATGTGAGTATTTACACCAACTAAATTATTTCTAGCTTTTATCAACTCTAAACCATATTTTAGTTTTCTTTTTGGATTATCATTTTTGAGTAAGTATACTTCATTTCCTTCATCTAGCAGACCTTTCATTGAGCCTGTATTTGGACAATGAGCTGTAACAACTTCTTTATTTATTTTTACATCTATAAAAAAACGTTTATATCTTTTGATTAATTTGCCTTTTATTAAAGACTTGGTAAATTCCATATTCAAATTATAAATAATATGACAAAAAATACAAAAGTTAATGCTGCTATATTAATAATTGGAAATGAAATCCTTTCAGGTCGAACTCAAGATACAAATACAAGCACCTTAGCTGTATGGCTTAATTCACTCGGAGTTCAAGTAAATGAAGTGAGAGTGATACCAGATACAAAAAAAACTATAATTGAAAATTTAAATATTTTAAGAAAAAATAACGATTATGTTTTTACAACTGGTGGTATTGGTCCAACACATGATGACATCACAGCTGAGTCTGTCTCAGAGGCTTTTGGGTTAAAGTATGAAGTTCATCAAGAAGCTTACAAGATATTAGAGAGTTACTACAAGCCAGGAGAATTTAATGAAGGCAGACAAAAAATGGTTTGGATGCCAAGTAATGCTGAATTAATTTTAAATCCAACAAGTGGGGCTCCAGGATTTAGTGTTGAGAACGTGTTTTGTTTACCAGGTGTTCCATCAATACTAAAATCTATGTTAGGTAGTTTAAAACAAAAAATTATAGGTGGTGATCCAATATTGAGTCACACAATAAGTTTAAGAACTGTAGAAAGTGAAATTGCAAATTCTTTATCGAAAGTTCAAGATCAGAATAAAGATGTTGAAATTGGAAGCTATCCTTTTTTCCATGCAGGAAAACTTGGAGTTTCCATAGTTCTTCGATCTGAGCATCAATCAAAAATAGACAATTGTAATGCTCAGATTTTAGATTTTATAAAAGAAAAAAAAATTGAAATAGTAGATCGATAAATGCTTTATTTTGCATATGGAAGTAATCTTCATCATTTTCAAATGAAAAGAAGATGTAAAGATAGTATTTTTATAAAAAAAATAAAATTAAAAGATTTTAGATTAACATTTAGAAGTAAATACAGGGCAGCAGATATAGAGCCAAAAAAAAATTCAATTGTACCAGGTGGACTTTTTGAAATATCAAAAAGTGATGAAAAAAAACTTGATATTTATGAGGACTTTCCCAATTTATATAAAAAGTATTATTTTTTATATTACGGAAAAAAGGTTATGACTTATACGATGACTAATAAAACACCTTTTAGATTTCCAACCGAAAGGTATCTTAACGTAGTAAAACGTGGTTATAAAGATTGTAAACTTGATTTTATTTATTTAAAAAAAGCACTGATCAAATGAAGAAATGAGTCATGATTTAAAAAAAAATAAACTTTTAAAAAAAATTTTAGGAGCACTAGGTTTTAAAGTTTTTCCAAAAGAAACTATAAAAACTGAGCGATTTATTGAGTCTGCATCTTTCAATAGTGGTGATTTAATAAAACTTCTTATAAATAAAAAAAAAATAAATAACATAATTCAGATCGGTGCTAATGATGGAAAAAGTGATGATTTTTTGAGAAATTCTATAAATACGAATACAAACGTATTATTAGTTGAACCAATTAAAAGTGCTTTTGAACAATTGGAAAAAAATTATTCTGGATATAAAAATGTAAAGTTTGTTAATAAAGCTATTGATATAAAAAGTGGTAAGAGAGATATATTTTCAGTAAATCCAAAATATTACGACTTTTATGAAAAAAAATATCAAAGTAATGATGTAAGTTGGCTAACTGTTTTAGCATCATTTCATAAAAATCATTTAGAGTATCATGGTATTAAATCTAATCATATCCAATCTACTGAGATCGATTGCATTAATTTTAAAGAACTTATTGATCAATATAATTTTGAGAACCTAGATCTCTTAGTAGTTGATACAGAGGGTTATGATGAAATTTTAATAACAAATTTCATTCAAAATACAAATATCAGACCATTAATAATTTTAGAGTGGATTCACATACAAAAAAATAAAGCGGAAGATCTCATTGAATTATTAGAATTAAACAATTATAAATTTTTGAAATTAAGCAAAGATCTAATTTGCATTCAAAAAAATTTATTATTCAATTAATTTTTTAGAGGATGATTAAAAATAAATAAATGTTATTTAAACTAAACCAATTTTATATAAATAATAAAAATTTTTTAATTATATTTTTTCTAAGCGGAATATTTGCATTTACAATTCAACAATTTTTATTATTTAAGGGAAATATAGTAGTTATAATTCACGCTATTGAAATATTTGGTGACAATAAACTCCAAAATGATTGGATAGCGAGTCAAACAGATCACATTCCTATATTTACATATATTAACTATATTTTAATAAAATTATTTTCTATAAAAATTTTATACTTTGTACATTTTATTCTATTGAGTTTATGTGCATTATCATTGTTTTTAATTAGTAAAAGTATTTACACAAATCTTGAAAAATCAGATTTTATTATAGTTTGGTTTACCCTTTTTATATTGATATTTCATGAAAATAGTTTTTTTTCAGGTGTTGCAGGTCAAAGTATCATAGATGCAGGGTATCAACCCGCAAGTTATGGGGTTTTATTTTTTTTAGGAATTTATTTTTTTTTAATAAATAAAATTTTTTTAAGCATTCTTTTTATTTGTATTAGTGCATCTTTTCATCCCACGTATATTATCCACTCAGGATTTTTAGTTCTAGGATTTTCGATGTACTTTTTTTTATTTAAAAAATACTCAGACTTATTAAAAATTTTTATTTATTATTCCTTATTGATATTACCAATAACAATTTTCGTCTTTTTCAATTTTCTCAATCTAGATAGAGATACAACAATTTTAGGCCAAGAAATTTTAATGAAAAGAATACCTCATCATGCTGACATTCATTACTGGTTTTCATATAAAGATATCATTTCAATTATCACATTTTTTATTTCTTTAATTTTAATTAGAGATAAAACAAAATTATTTATTTCCTTAGGTATTTTTGGCTTCTGTTCAATCTTTGTATCAATAATCCAATATTTTGTAGAAATTAACAGTCTAGCACTCATATTCCCATGGAGATCGTCAGTATTTTTGATGCCTATTTCATCAATAATAATAATATCTTTTTTAATTGATAAATTTAGAGAAAAACTTTTAAACAAAAAAAAATTAATTTATGTTGTTTTTTTTTCAATAAGTATTTTTTTTGGATTAAAATCCCACATATTAGAAAATTTAAATTCCAATTTTGAGAAAAAGATATTTCTATTTAACAAAATTAAAAAACATTATAACGAAATTGACTCAATATTAGTACCGATCGATACAGTATCTATCAGGTTGAATACTGGTTTACCTATTTTTATTAATCATAAACATCATCCATTTAAACATAATGAAATTATTGATTGGGATTTAAGGTTAAAATTAGCTAGTAACTTTTACAATGCTAAAAATTTGGATTTACAAAATCAATTTTTAAAAGAAATTATAGAGCTTGAAAAAATATCTCATATTTTATTCAAAAAATCACAATTTTATCCTGAGTGTAAAGATTTAATAAATGATGATGATTATATTTTGATAGAAATATCAGATTGTTACAAAAATTAATTACTTTTCAATGTCAATTATATAAAAAAGATTACAGTCCAACAATGGTATTTTAAATGGCTCATATCTTTCAAAATTAATTTTGTTAAAATTTTTTTTTATAATAGGAATTAAAGAAAAAACACTATTAACGTGATCTTTGGCAGTGAAATAATAATAATCTTCTTTTGTGAAATCATAACTTTTTTTAATCAAAAAATTGGCACTTATAAATTTACCAGCACGCCACAATAAACCAGGATCAGTTGGAAGAGCTATAGTTAAATTTCCTCCTGGTTTTAATTTTAAATAAATATCCTGAAGCATTTTTTCTGGCTCAAGAATATGTTCCAGACAATGTGATAATATAATCCTGTCAAAAAAATTTTCCTCAAATGGAAGTTTTTCTCCATCATATGTAGCAAATATAACTTTGTCTTTATCTTTATAAAAATCGGACAACTCTTCAATTTTTTCAGCCACATGATATTCATCAAATTCATGTGATAAGTAATCTGTGTGAGGATGCGTGCCAGGACCAATTTCAAGAACTTTGCTTTTTTTCTCTTTATTTTTTTCCATTTTCTTATGAGATAATTTCATAAAAAAACCAATTAAACCATTATACATGTGTTGATTGTAGTTTTGGCCAGTGTAAAATTTTTTAAATGAATTCATTTACATTAATT
>CACJQO010000008.1:0-31540 GCA_902595565.1 uncultured Pelagibacteraceae bacterium | reverse complement strand
CTATCATTATTTCCAGATAAATCTTTTATAAATCTTTTTCTGGAAATACCAAGCAGTATAGGCAAACCCAAAGAATGGTAAATTGATATATTTTTAATTATCGTCATATTATGTTTCAAATTTTTTCCAAAACCTATACCAGGGTCTAAGATTATATTATTATGATAAATTCCATTTTGACGTAAATTATTTAATTTTTCTTCAAAAAAATCGTAAATATCTAATAATACATTTTTATATTTTGGATTTTTTTGCATTACGTCAGGATTACCAAGCGAGTGTTGGAGTACAAAAGGTATATTATACTTTTTTAAAATCTTGATTGAGTTTTTATCAAAATTAAGACCAGAAACATCATTAATTAATTTCACTCCTAGTTTAATTCCCTTTTCCATGATTTCTGATTTTCTAGTATCTAGAGATATAAAATTTTTTTTATCAATTAATTTTAAAATATTTTTGAGTCTATTCCATTCTATTTTTGATTTAATAGCTTTAGATCCAGGTTTAGTGGACTCTGCTCCAATATCAACAAGGTTTGCGCCAGAATTTAAAAGAAAATTTAATTGTTTTTTAGCTGATGCATAATTAAAAAATTTTCCACCATCTGAGAAACTGTCTGGAGTAATATTTAAAATACCCATTATTTGAGGAATATTTTGAAAATTTAAATTTTTAATATTTCTTTTTTTTTTTGTAATTAATCTTAGTTCTTTTTTTACTTTTGTCTTTAAATTTACATGTAATTTGTTCACCTCATTTAGAGAAATTAATTTTTTCGAATTTCTTGTTATTATCTCTATTTTGTCAAAAGAAATTTCAGGATTATTATGAAGTGGTAATGTCTTTTTTTTCTTAACTAATAATTTAGATATTGTACCATAATAGAAATTACACACTCTAGTGTAATATCTAGACATTCAGTCTAATGAACAATTTTTGGTTTTAGGCCTAGAGCACCCATTGCTGACCCTTTATCATCTTCTTCTTTTAAGTCTTGTTTGTCTGCTGGGTATATATTTTTATTGATTATATTTTCAATTTCTTCACCAGTTAATGTCTCGTAAGTCATAAGAGCTTTAGCGATTTTGTGTAAATCTTCAACTTTTTCAGTCAAAATCTTCTTTGCAGTATTATAACCCTCATCTATTAGCTTTCTGATTTCTTTGTCTATTTTTTGTGCTACTTCCTCAGAGACAGACTGAGTTTGTGTTACTGATCTTCCTAAAAAAACCTCTTCTTGATTTTCGCCATATTCAACGGGTCCCATTTCTTCGCTCATTCCATATTTAGTTACCATGGCTCTAGCAAGTTGCGTAGCTTGATTTATATCTGATCCACTACCTCCACCTGCTCCTGTTGATATATTATCTTTTCCAAAAATTACTTCTTCAGCAACTCTTCCACCAAAACAAACTGCCAACCTTGCTTTTAAATATTTTATAGAATGACCATGTTTATCTCTTTCTGGCAAATTCATAACCATACCTAATGCTCTGCCCCTAGGAATTATAGTTGCTTTATGTATAGGATCGTAACTTGGCATGTTGAAAGATACCAGCGCATGGCCCCCTTCATGATAAGCTGTTAATTTTTTTTCATCCTCTGTCATCACCATCGAACGTCTCTCAGCTCCCATCATTACTTTATCCTTTGCTTCTTCAAATTCATTAAGTGTAACAATTCTCTTATTTTTTCTAGCGGCCAATAAAGCCGACTCATTTACTAAATTAGCTAGATCTGCACCAGAGAAACCAGGTGTACCTCTCGCAATAGTTCTTAAATTAACATCCGGCGCCATTTTTATTTTTTTAACATGAACCTTTAAAATTTTTTCTCGTCCAATTATGTCAGGATTGGATACAACTACTTGTCTATCAAACCTACCTGGTCTTAATAAAGCGGGATCTAATACATCTGGTCTATTTGTTGCAGCAATAATTATTACTCCTTCATTAGTATCAAAACCATCCATCTCAACTAAAAGCTGGTTAAGAGTTTGTTCTCGTTCATCGTTTCCACCACCTAAACCAGCACCCCTACTTCTTCCAACAGCATCAATTTCATCTATGAAAATTATACAAGGGGAATTTTTTTTTCCTTGTTCAAACATATCTCTCACTCTAGAAGCACCAACTCCTACAAACATTTCAACGAAATCTGAACCTGAGATCGTAAAAAATGGTACTCCAGCTTCACCTGCTATCGCTCTAGCTAATAAAGTTTTTCCAGTGCCTGGTGGACCGACCAATAAAGCACCTCTAGGTATTTTTCCTCCAAGTCTACTAAATTTTCTTGGATCTTTTAAAAATTCTACAATTTCTTCAACTTCTTCCTTTGCTTCTTCTACACCTGCAACGTCATTAAATGTAACTTTACCTTTAAGTTCATTCATCATTTTTGCTTTTGATCTTCCAAAACCCATAGCTCCACCTTTACCACCTTGCATTTGTCTCATGAAAAAAATCCAAACAGCAATTAATAACAACATAGGAAACCATGAAAGCAGGACACCAAATAATGATGGCATTTTTTCTTCAATAGGTGCAGCTGAAATGCTCACTCCCTTTTCAGAAAGTTTTTCAATTAAATTTGGATCGTTAGGAGAATAAGTTGTAAATGAGTTTCCATTTGAATACACACCCTTAATATTGTTACCTTGGATTTCTACTTTTAATACTTCTCCATTTTCAACAGATGTCAAGAATTCCGAGAATATAACCTTGTCCCCACCTCTAATATTTGTTTGGGGATTTTTAAACATATTATAAAGACCAATAGTTAAAAAAACTATGATAGCCCACATTGCGATGTTTTTCATATTCATAGGTTTAAAATAAGAATTATTATCAATTTAACAAGTGGCATTTTGTGTAAAGTGGCATTATTTTAGGGCTCTTTAGAGATAATTATTGATTGATTGACCTTTTCAATAATACAACCACCTAATGTAGCTCTATTCAATCGATTATTTTCAACTTCTCGGATAATTTTTTCTAATTTTTTTCCTCTTACAGAATAATATTTTTCACCAATTAACTTTAATGATTCTGAAAAGGCTCTAAAAGTAACTTCTTGGGGTTGGAGAAAAAAATCACTATTGAGAATTAATCTTTTTTTATTATTTAAAAAAGAGGTATTTTCTCGTAAATTTTTATCAACATAAAACTCAATTACTTTGTTAGCAAATTTTAAATTTTTAATCGTTTTTTTTAATTTATTTTTATCTAAACCATCTCGTTCAAGATTTTTCATTAATTTTCTTACTCGAACCCTTTGATATTTTTCATCATAGTTTGTTGGATCTTCTACATAGAAATTAAAAACTTTTTTTGAAATAAAAATTAAATCCTCTTTTTTTATATCAATTAAAGGTCTTAATATGTTCTTTTTTTTTATTGTTGTCTTTATGTCTAGAGATGTGAGACCTTTTATTCCACTACCCCTCAGAAGTCTTATAAAAAAATTTTCAATTAAATCATCCTCGTGATGCCCCATTAAAATATCTTTGATTTTTAATTGATTACATTTCTTGAAAAGTATTTCATATCTTTTTGTCCTGGCAATTGACTGAATGCTTTTCTTTGGTTTCTTTCCTTTCCAAGTTAATATTTCTGAATTTATAAAGTTTTTTTTAAGCAAATTTAAAACGAATTTGGCCTCTTTCGTAGACTCAGGTCTAAGTTTATGGTCGATAATATAAAACTTTGATTTTAAATTTTTTTTAATTGCATAAATTTTAGATAAAAAAGCTAAAGCAAGACTATCTGGACCACCTGAGACTGCAACTGCAAAACTTTCATCTAAATTTAAAGAAATCTCAAATTTTTTATAAATCTTATTTATTCTTTTATTATTTAAGTTATCTCTTAAAAATTTAGGAATTTTGGTTGTTGCATTCGAATTTCTGAGACTCATATTTAGCTTTTTGTATCACAGATTGGTTTGCCTCTGGATATTGTTCTTCAACACCATTGATCATTTTGCAACCTTGATCTTTTTCTCCAATTTGTACCATTGATACACCAAGCTTTAATAAGTTGATAGGTGCTTTTTCACCTTTAGGGTATCTCTGATAACCCTCTAAATATGCTGAGGCTGCATCCGTATACAATTGTCGTATCCTAAAAGTTTCTGCATACCAATATTGAGCATTCCCAGCTAGATTATGTTCAGGATTTGTGTCAACGAACTCTCTGAATGCTCTTTCAGCAGTTGAATAATCACCAACTTTTAAAAAGCTTGTAGCAAACTGATATTGTTTATCTGGAGACTCATTTGGAAGAATTTTTTCTTCAGCTTGAAAAGTTTCAGTTACTACTAAAGCTGTTGAGTCTACGGAATTTGTTTTTTGTGATGTTTCATTTGTCGCTGTATCTTTATATGATATCGATCCTAAATCTTGAGGTTGAGAACTTCCAGGCAAAACTTCCATTTGCTCATCATTTGTTTTTTTTGTTAATTTATTTGTAGTTGCATCAGAAGACACAACATTTTCTAAGTCCTGAAATCTTATTTGATTATCTGCTTGTACTTTTGACATCCTGCTGGATAGTTTGTCTAACTTAAAATTTATTTCCTCAAACTTATTTGTAAGTTCCTGAAATTGATTTTCAATTTCTGAAAGTTTTAATAAATGTCTTGTAAGAACATCTTCTGAATTATTATCTAAATTTGAATTTAAATTTACAGAGCTATCACTATTTAATTCTATTGATCCTGAGTAAACTGCTTTTTCTAGTGTCTTTATATCTTTCTGAAGTTGATCTAATATTTCATAAATATTATGATTGTCAGCATAAGAATAAGTTATTAAAAAAAAATTACTTAAACAAAGTGAAATAATTTTAAATTTTCTTAAAATATGTCGCATTAAAATAATCTTATGATTAAAATAATGGCAAAAAAAAGACCCTTAACTAATTGAATAAATTAAGGGTCTTAAATTTTTTAAAATTAATTTGCTTTTACTGTAACAGATCTTCTGTTTTTTGACCAAGCCAAAGGATTAGAACCAGAGTCAACTGGTCTTTCTTTTCCATAACTTAGAACTGAAATTCTGTTAGAGGAAATCCCGTAAGTCATTAAATAATCTTTAGCAGCGTTTGCTCTTCTTTCACCTAATGCTAAGTTATATTCTCTTGTTCCTCTTTCGTCAGCATGTCCTTCAAGCACGATTGTAATATCAGAATTTTTTCTTAACCATGCCGCTTGTTTTCTTAAAGTTTCTCTTGATGCAGTAGTCAAAACCGACTCATTAGTTGCAAAGAAAACTCTGTCAGGAACACCTGAAGCTAGATATTCAACTGTATCAGTTCCAGTGTAAACATCACCTTGCATTTGTCCTGTAGATTTTTTTGATGTTGCGCAAGCTGACAACACTAAACATGCAAATAATACTAAAAAAGTGTTCTTTAAAATTTTGTTTAATTTCATTAATGCTCCTTGGTCAATATTTCTTATAACTAACTTTTTCACAACTAATTAAATGTTTCAAGGTAAAAAATCAACATATTTTAAGTTAATTACTTAATAAAGATGACCATGATGGGTCTGATGCATCAGTTGGGGTATCTACAAGCCTCTCATTATAGCCTGTTAAATCAATTGACCATAATTTAGCAGAAAAACCCTCTCCTTTATCATCAGTTTTAGTCTCTCTATAAAAAATTAAAACTCGTCCATTAGGCGACCAAGAAGGAGCTTCTTGATAAAAATTTTCTGTCAACAATCTCTCACCAGATCCATCAGTTCTCATCACACCGATATAGAATTTACCTTTATGTAATTTTGTAAAAGCAATTAAATCACCTCTTGGAGACCAAACTGGGGTGCCATATAAACCATTTCCAAAAGAAATTCTTTTAACATTACTACCATCACTTTTCATAACATAAATTTGTTGGTACCCACTTCTGTCAGAGTTAAAACAAATAAATTTTCCATCCGGAGAATAAGATGGTGATGTATCTATAGAGGGATGATTGGTAATTTTCTCTACAATTCTATTTTCTAAATCCATTGTATAAATATCTGAATTTCCATCTTTAGCAAAACTCATTATAATTTTTTTTCCGTCTGGAGAAAATCTAGGAGCAAAAGTCATTCCTGGAAAATCACCTACCACTTCTTGAATACCTGTTTCTATATCAAGAAGATAAACTCTAGGTAAATTTCTAAAGTAAGATAAATATGTAACCATTTGACTTGTAGGATTAAATCTTGGTGTCAAAACAAGTTCATTTCCTAAAGTTAAAAATTTATTATTTGCACCATCTTGATCCATGATAGCTAATTTTTTAATTCTTTTTGTTTTTGGACCCTCTTCAGCAACATAGATTATCCTCGTATCAAAATAACCTTTTTCTCCAGTTAATCTCTCATAAACTTTATCTGTAATTATATGGCCAACACGTCTCCAGTTATTTGGAACTGTCGTAAACGCAAGAGCCATCATTTCTTTACCAGCCAGCACATCCCATAATCTAAATTCAACTCTAAGTTTATCATCAACATTTTTTACTTTACCTGTGATTAAAGCTTGGGCTTTAATTAAATTCCAATCCTCGAAACGCGGTTTAAGATGAGCAATATCAGGCGCTTGTAGAAAAGCATTTTTATCTAATGGATTAAAAAGACCTGAAGTTTTTAAATTTTTTTCGATAACTTTAGAAATTTCTGATCCAATATCTTTTTTTTTTAAAGTTTTCTCAAAACTCTTTTTTGACTCATCATCAATTGATAATGGTGACACTGCAATAGGGAGAGGATTCAAATTTCCTCGTGTAATATCAACCTCAATTAAACCTAATGCATTAGTAGGTACTATAAATATTAAAAATAAAATAATTAGATTTCTCATAAAAATATTCTATCCCTCTAACATTTCTCTTGCATCAAAATTTAATTGTAATTCTTTCCATCTCTCATAACCAGTTGTAGGAACTCTTAAGGGCTGGCATAATTTTATTGCTCTTAAAGCACTTTCCGCTAAAACCTTATAAAAACCTTGACCAGGTTTATTCATTCTTGCATGATCCAAAATCTCTGACTCTTGAATTGTTCCATCTGGATTCAGTTGAAGTTTAATTCTCACCAATAAATTTTCATTGTAAGGCAGACCCAAAGGAATACTCCAACAACCAAATATTTGAGCTTTTAAAGCATCCTCTTCGCTTAAAGATAAACCTGCGTTCTCAACATTTTTTTTTTGATCTTGTGTAATTTTGTTATTTTTTTTAATCGTTTCAGCACTTTCAACTTTAGATTTATCAATTAAGGCTGCAATATTATTTGGATCGAATAACTCTTTTTTTTCAAATTCAGAAACTTGCTTAACTTCATTATCAATTTTTTCTGGATTTTGTTTATCTTCTTTTATTTTCTCAACCTTTTTAGGCTTATCATCTGGTAATGGAACCGCATCTGGTTTAATTTTTTTTACTTTTTTTGGGGGAGCTTGTTCAGATACCAACTTTTTTTCTTTCTCTTTAATTTTTTCTATAATTTTTTTTGCCTTAGGTGCGTATGGAATGTTGGTTTTATCTGTGATCTGTATTAATTCTACAGATACTATCGGAGGAAGATCAATTGGTTTTTTAGCTAAAAAAGGTAAACTAAAAGCTGTAATCATTATTAAAAATAGATGTGATACAGAAGATATAATTATACTTCTATTCACTTCTTACCTTTCTTTATATGGTTCAGATATAAGTGCTACTTTAGTAAAACCAGACCCAGATAGTAAGCCCATAATTTCCAATACTCTTCCATAATTAATTGTTTTATCACCCCTTACATAAATTCTTGTATCAGTTCTATTTTTTGAAACCGCTAAGACTTTTGCTATTATTTTTTCATATTCAACTTTTGACTCTTGAATATAAATTTCACCTTTAGAGTTTATTGTCAAAGTCAGTGGTTCAGCTTCTTCGGGAAGAGAGTCGGCAGAACTTTCTGGTAAATCAACCTGAACTCCTACAGTTAACAAAGGGGCAGTCACCATAAAAATAATTAAAAGCACCAACATTACATCTACAAATGGTGTTACATTTATTTCGCTCATTGGTTCTTTTGATGAACGGTTTAATTTAAAAGCCATTTTAGATAATCGTTAAAAATCTCTTTGAGAAATTTTCTAATTTTTGGGAATACTTAATCGAGTCATTATTAAATTTATTATATGCAACAACCGCAGGTATTGCTGCTAGTAGACCTAAAGCAGTTGCGAATAGTGCTTCAGCTATTCCAGGTGCAACAATTGCCAGACTCGTATTTCTTGAAATTGCTATAGATTGAAAAGAGTTCATAATTCCCCAAACTGTTCCGAATAAGCCTATAAATGGAGCTGTTGATCCTACTGTTGCTAAAAAAGTAAAACCTTTAGTGATTTTTGATATTTGTTTTTCAATACCCGTCTCTAACATTGTAGTCATCCTATTGTTTAAATCTGCTCTAGATCTTCTCTTCAATAAGTTTTGCATAGCATCTTTAAAAATTAAAGCCATTGGGTCTTGAATGTTGGCTGGTAGATTATTATAAAAAGTTTCTGCAGATTTAGAATTCCAAAACTTTGTTTCAAACTCTTCTGTAGATTGATTTATTTTTTTAAACAATCTATATTTTTCAATTATTACTGCCCATGAATATATAGAACAAGCTATTAACATTATGATAACTGACTTGACAACTATGTCAGCTCTAATAAATAAATTTATTAAAGAAAAATCAGCACTTGAGGCCAGCCCAACTGCTTGAGACGTGATATCAGCTTCCATATCGTCTTCTCACACTTAAATGTGTCATGATTTTGTCTGAATAATTAAAGCTATTCATCAATTTTGTAAGTTTCATGATAAAAACTTGCTATCAAAATCGCATCAGCTTTATTTGAGTCTTTCTTTCTAGATAATTGAGATGAAAAATAAGGAAATATTTCTATTGCTCTTGTCCTGCTGGCATCTTTTTCAGAATTTAAAAGGTTAAAATATTTTTTCCATTTTGCGGGCCTTACAAAGTACATGGGTAATTGCATCGCGGTACAAATACCCTTTAAAATTCCAAATGATTGTCCAAAATTAAACATACTAGTAACGCCTTGACCAGGCATTGCAGAAACGTGTTCAATAACAACTCTAATTTGATTTTTTTCAAATTGTTTAATTCGTTTGGTAACTTCATTATAAACTTGCGAACCATTTACTTGTTTTTTATTTTTTTTTCCGTCTGTCATTATGGGCATTTCAATAACGTCTAGGATTTTTCCATTATCTAAAAAACAAATTGAACCAGAAATTCCAGGATCTATACCTATTATTAACATAATTTAATTTACAAATTCAGCATTAGAATAAACATTTTGTACATCATCATTGTCTTCAAGTAATTCAAAGAAATTTATTAAATCTTCATTTTTTTCTTTAGAAATTTTTACACTATTGAGTGGCACCCATTCAATTTCTGTCGAGATGAAATTAGCAATTTCTTTTTCTAATTCTTTTTTAACATTATAAATTTCACTAACAGGACATTGTATTTCGTGAAAATCATTTTCCGATTTACATTCATCAGCTCCAGCATTGGTAGCTAGCTCAAAAATTTGATCATCAGAAACCTCTTTTTTATCGATCTTTATTATTCCTAATTGATTAAAATTATGAGAAGCAGAACCCTGGGTTCCTAGATTGCCACCTGCTTTTTGAAAAATTGTTCTAATACTAGACGCTGTTCTATTTTTATTATCTGTTAATGCCTCTATTATCACTGCTACTTTTTCTGGTCCAAAACCCTCATATCTTAAATTTTCGAAATTTGACTCAGTATTAACTGAAGATTTATCAATTGCTCTTTCAATATTTTCTTTCGGCATGTTTGCTGATCTTGCAGCTTGAATCGCAGATCTTAATCTTGGATTCATTGCTGGATCTTTATCCCCAAGTTTTGCTGCAACAGTGATTTCTTTCGACAACTTTGAAAAAATTTTAGATCTTTGCTTATCGGCTTTACCTTTTTTATGTTTTATTCCTGCCCAATGAGAATGTCCTGCCATAAACTAATTAAGTATTCTTTAGCTGACCTCCAAAAACATAGCTTTCAATTTTATTTGCTAAACCAGTTTTTATATCACAATCAACAATTACTCCACTTAAAGTAGCATCACCAGTTGCTGGATAATGTTTGGTAGACTCTTTTTTCATAAATCTGTTCAAAGAGTTATCTTTATTCATGCCAATAACTGAGTCATAATCACCACACATACCTGCATCTGTTTGATAAGCTGTTCCATTTTTCAAAATTCTTGCATCATTTGTTGGAATGTGTGTGTGTGTTCCAACTACTAGAGTAGCTTTACCATCAAAAAAATATCCTATCGCATTTTTTTCACTGGTAATTTCTCCATGAAAGTCAACAACTAAAAAATCATAATCCTTTTTTAGTTTGTACTCTTTTAAAAATTTTTCTGAAATTTCAAATACGTCATCACATTTTTTCATAAAAACATTACCCATTAAATTTAAGACACCAATTTTTATATTTTTTTCATTTTGAAAAACTTCAAATCCTTTACCTGGTGCTGGCTCAAATAAATTTTTTGGGCGAAGTAACCTATTTTCATTATCGATAAATTTCATAATATCTTTTTGATCCCAAACATGATTACCAGTAGTAATGACATCAACACCACAATTAAAAAAATCTTCACAGATTTCTTTTGTTAATCCAACTCCTGCCTCAGCTGCATTTTCTCCATTGACAATTACAAAATCAATTTTATTCAATTCTTTTTGGCTTAAAAGATTATTCAATATTTTCGAACAACCTGAGTTCCCTACCACATCTCCTAAAAATAAAATTCTCATATAAAATTTTTATCTGTTACAATAAAATCGAGTTTCATATCATATTTGTTAGCTAGTATTTTTTTTACTTTTTGAAAAGAATAAGCTAACCCAATTAATATAATTTTTTTGTTTTTTTTTATCTTCTTAATATACCTATCGTAATAACCACCTCCGTAACCTATTCTATTTAAATGATTATCAAAAGCTACAAGTGGAACTAAAAGAATACTTGGGTAGACAATTTGATCTGATGTAGGTTCAGGTATTCCATATTTATTTATTGAGAGAGGCTCTTTTGTTGACCAGTATAAAAAATCCATTTGATTATTTTTTTTAATTTTTGGCAATGATATTTGATAACCAAGTTTTTCAAGTTTATTTAGAATTTGAATTGGATCAACTTCATGATTATATGGATAATAACCACCAATTATTTTTGTATTTACTTTTTCTTTTTTTAAAATTTTTATAATATTACTAAATTTTATGACCAAATTTTTATTGTTATTTAGTTTTCTGGCTTTTAATAATTTTTTTCTAATCTCAGATTTATTCACTTGAATTTTACTTAGAAATATTTTCTAAATTTGCTTTTTCAACAAAACTTGTAATTTCATCAGCAGCTTCGTCAATTAACTTCTCGTAACTTCTTTGATTTATCTCAATTTCATTTTTTAATTTAAGGTGGTCTTTGTTAAGTGAGTTTATTTCCAACTCTTTCTTATCTCTATACTCATAAATTAAAGTTTTAAGCTCTTTAAATTTATTTGAAAGATCTCTCAACTCATTCTTTTTTTGATCTACTTTTTTTTTAGTTTCATAATATTCATCCATTACTTTAACAGCTGTAATTAATAGAAGTTTATTCTCTCCGAGATTTCCAAGATCATTTTTAAGATTATTAAATTTCTGATTGATTTGAATTAATAATTCTTCAAGATGCTCTTCCTGACCATCCTCACAAGACAACAAAAATTCTTTTCCGTTAAACTTAATACTTACGTTTGCCATTTATCTATCTCATCTAACAAAATATCTGTTTCTTGATTTAATTCATCAATTTTTTCAGAAAACTCAATCTGTCTTTTTTGTTCGGCTTTTTCTTGATTTTGTAATTCGTCTAATTTTTTACTTAAATTATTATAATCATTAATTAAACTTTTATATTTTTCTTCTATTTCTTGCTTTTCAATTTCTAATTGATTTTTTTGACTACTTAAATTGTCTATATTTTTTTTTACGTCAGGGTTTTTTAAGTTTAAATTTTTTAATTTTGCTAAAGCCAAATTTAGTTTTTTTTCTTTTTCGATCACAGAATTCATATATATATAATTATATTATTAAATAGAATCTTCTTAGTCTAGGCAGGATAATTACTTGAGTAAACTTTATAAAGAATTAGCGAATTGTATCAGATTTTTGTCTATAGATGCTGTCCAAAAAGCTAATTCTGGGCATCCAGGTATGCCAATGGGAATGGCTGATGTAGCAACTGTTCTTTTTAAAGATTTCTTAAAATTTAATCCCAAAAATCCAGATTGGATTAATAGAGATAGATTTGTTCTCTCAGCAGGGCATGGTTCTATGCTACTTTACTCTCTCCTCTATCTGACGGGTTATAAAAGTATTTCTTTAAGAGAAATTAAAAAATTTAGACAACTAAATTCAATATGTGCAGGTCACCCAGAATATCATCCAAGCACTGGCATTGAAACTACAACAGGTCCTTTAGGACAGGGAATTTCTAATGCAGTTGGTTTTGCAATCTCAGAAGAAATTTTAAAAAAAAGATTAGGAAAAAAAATTATCAATCATAAAACTTACGTTTTAGCAGGTGATGGCTGCTTAATGGAGGGAATAAGTCATGAAGCTTTAAGTCTTGCTGGACACCTAAAACTTAAAAACCTGATTTTACTTTTTGATAACAATTCAATTTCAATAGATGGTCCAACTAGCTTAGCAGTATCTGATGATCATGAAAAAAGGTTTAAAAGCTATGGCTGGAATTATTTAAAAATTAATGGACATAATTTTAAAGAAATAACAAAGGCTCTTCAAAAAGCACAAAAAACAAAAAAACCTATAGCAATCTCTTGTAAAACAACGATTGGATACGGATCCCCAAATAAGGGTGGTAAAGCCTCATCTCATGGTAGTCCATTAGGTGAAGATGAAATAAGATTAGTCAGAAAAAAATTGAACTGGCCACACAATACTTTTGAAATTCCAAAAAAATTAATGGATCAATGGAGATCAATCGGTAAAAAAGCATCAATTAAAGCTAATAAGAATAAAAAAAAATTTTCACTAAAAATTAATAATAACACTATCAATGCAGAAATAGACAAAGCAAAATCAAACTACTTAAAAAAATTACAACCAATAGCTACTAGAAAATGTTCAGAAAAATTTTTAGAAATTGTCTCCAAACTTCCAAACTTAATTGGTGGATCAGCAGATTTAGCAGGATCCAATAATACCAAAACCAAAAATCATAAAATTATTCAATCAAATGATTTTTCCGGGAATTATATCCATTTTGGAGTAAGAGAACATGCGATGTGTGGTATTATGAATGGTATCTCACTTCATAGTAAGCTTGTTCCTTATGGTGGAACTTTTTTAATATTTAGCGATTACTGTAAACCATCAATAAGACTAGCAGCTATGATGAAACAAAAAGTTATTTATGTTTTTACACATGACTCAATTGGTCTTGGAGAAGATGGACCAACTCATCAACCAATAGAACAATTGACAAGTTTAAGATCAATACCGAATTTAAATGTTTTTAGACCTTCTGACTTAATAGAAACTTTTGAGTGTTGGCAATTGGCATTAAATAGCAAGAGTTCTCCAAGCGTAATAGCCTTAACGAGACAAAGCTTAAATCCAGTTCGTACAAAAAAATCATCAAAAAATTTGTCTTTAGCTGGTGCTTATGAAGTTTTAAGAACGGGTAATAGAATAAGTGCAACTATTATAGCAACAGGATCCGAAACTAGTCTTGCAATAGACGTTAGTCATAAATTAGCCACAGATGGCATTTACTCAAAAGTAATATCAATGCCTTGCCAGAGATTATTTGATCAACAAAGTGAAGTCTACAAAAATAAAATTTTAAATGAAACTAAGCTTGTAATTTCTATAGAGGCCTCTGAAACTGGTTATTGGAAAAAATATACTGGCAGCAAAGGGCTTAACTTTGGAATTGATGATTTTGGAAAAAGCGCACCTTATAAAGATATATATAATCACTTCGGATTAAGCTCAGAAATTATAGTAAAAAAAATTAAAAAAAGATTATGACAGTCAAAGTTGGAATAAATGGAATGGGTAGAATTGGAAGAATGATTGTTCGATCAATTATCGAGAATAAAAACAAAAATATAGAAATTAAGTATATTAATAATAGAACTAATTCTGAAACATCTTCATCTCTATTAAAATACGACTCTATTCACGGAAAATTTAATGCACAAATAGATTTTGATGAAAATCATATTATGATCAATAAAAATAAAATTCTATTTGGCCAAGAAACAGATTTAAATAATATTAATTGGAAAAGATATGGAGTGGATTATGTTTTAGAGTGTACAGGTAAATTTAACTCAAAAGAAAAATTACTAACACATATTGATAATGGTGCAAAAAAAGTTATTGTCTCTGCTCCATGTAAAGATGCCGACAAAACTATTGTATATGGAGTAAATGAGACTGAATTAAAAAAAGAGGATAAGATTATATCTGCTGCTTCTTGCACAACAAATTGCCTTGCCCCTGTGGCTCATATTTTAAACGAAAATTTCGAGATTGAAAAAGGGTTTATGACCACAATTCATTCATTTACAAGTGACCAAAGAATATTAGATAATTCTCATAAAGATCCGAGAAGAGCTAGATCAGCAAGCCAGTCTATTGTGCCAACCTCAACAGGTGCATCAAAAGCAATTGGTGAGATTATACCTTCGCTCAAAGGTAAATTAGAAGGTG
Organism: uncultured Pelagibacteraceae bacterium; assembly: GCA_902595565.1. Classification (GTDB taxonomy): domain Bacteria; phylum Pseudomonadota; class Alphaproteobacteria; order Pelagibacterales; family Pelagibacteraceae; genus Pelagibacter. The sequence goes on along the minus strand of CACJQO010000008.1, from coordinate 16,703 downwards.
TGGCTATGAGAGTCCCTACCCCCAATGTTTCATTAATTGAATTCGTCTTTTGCACAAAAAAAGACATTACTATTGATAAGATTAATTTAGCATTTCAAAATTTTAGCAAAAAAAATAAAATTCTTGAAACTACAAAAGAAAAACTTGTTTCAATCGACTTTAATCATAATCCTGCTTCTTCAATAGTAGACGAAAGTTTAACAAATGTGGTGAGTAAAAATATGGGTAAAATTTCAGCCTGGTATGATAACGAATGGGGTTTCTCAAATAGAATGTGTGATATTGTAGAATATCTTCATAAGAATTTTTAATGAACAATATTAAAGATTATGAAAATCTTAGTAGTAAGAGAGTTTTATTAAGATTAGACCTAAATGTCCCTTTGAAAAATGGTGAAATCGTTGATGATACCAGAATAATTAAAATTATACCTGTTATCGAATTTTTAATAAAAAGAAATTCAAAAATTTTGATAATTTCTCATGTTGGACGTCCTAAAGGCAAAGTAAATAAAGATCTTTCCCTTAAACCAATTAGTAATTACTTAGAAAAAAAGATAAAAACTAGAGTCGATTTTATAAGTGAGGATATTTTAAAAATCAAAAGACATGATTTATTTAAAAAGCCTGAGGAGAAAGTTATCTTTTTTGAAAACATAAGATTTTATGCAGAAGAAGAAAAGAACGAATCTAATTTTTCAAAACACCTAGCTAGTTTTGCAGATTTGTTCGTAAATGATGCTTTTTCTTGCTCTCATAGAACACATGCTTCGGTATGCAAAATTACAGAATTTCTGCCATCATTTGCTGGATTACAATTTGAGACTGAAGTAAATGCTTTAAAAAAAGTTACTATTGATATCAAAAAACCAATTACTTGTATTATTGGTGGATCAAAAATTTCTACAAAAATAGATATAATCAAAAATTTAATACCTAAATTTAATAATATAATCTTTGTGGGAGGCATGGCTAATAATATTCTGAGCTTCAAAGGTAATATAATTGGAAAATCGATTAGTGAAAAAAATTGTGAAAGTATAATAAAACAAATTTTTGAAATTTCAAAAAATACACTCTGTGAAATTACTTATCCAGAAGATGTCTTAATAGGTAAAAGTGCAGATGACGATGCTCAGATAAAAGATCTTAAAGACATAGCGAATGATGATTTAATATTAGACGTGGGACCTAAAACACTAAAAAGAATAAAAAATATAATTGAAAAAAGTAAAACAGTTCTTTGGAATGGTCCTGCCGGTTATTTTGAAAATCCAAATTTTGCCAAAGGTAGCATTGAGATTGCAAAAACAATTATTAAAAAAAATAAAGATAATTCAATTTATTCTGTAGTTGGTGGAGGAGATACTGTGGCGGTTGTTAATCAACTAAATGCAATTAAAAATTTTAATTTTGTTTCAACTGCTGGTGGTGCTTTTTTAGAATATCTTGAAGGAAAAGAACTTCCTGGTATAAAAGCCCTAAACTAAAATGTCAGAACTAAATAATACAGCATTAAAAATTTTAAATAACGGTAAAGGAATTTTAGCTGCAGATGAAAGCACAGCAACAATGACTAAAAGATTGGACAGTGTAAATGTTCCCTCAACCCCAGAAAACAGATTGTTGTTCAGAGAAACACTTTTTAGCTCATCCTCAATGAAAGATTGTATTGGAGGTGTAATTCTTTACGATGAAACAATTAAACAAACATCATCAAAAAAAAATACAATTCCAGAATTAATATTAAATACAGGCTCATTGCCAGGTATTAAAGTGGACACAGGAGCAAAAATTTTAGCTGGTTCCCCAGATGAAAAAATTACTGAGGGTCTTGATGGATTAAGGGAAAGATTAAAAGAATATTACAAATTAGGTGCAAAATTTACTAAATGGAGAGGTGTTTATAATATAACTAAAGATTATCCCAGCAAACTCTCAATACACTCTAATGCACACGCATTAGCGAGATATTCTGCTCTAGTTCAAGAGTGCAATATGGTTCCAATAGTTGAGCCTGAGGTTTTAATGGATGGGGATCATTCTGCTAAAGAGTGTTTAGAAAAAACTTCTGAAGTTATAAAAAAATGCTTTGAAGAACTAATAATACATAAAGTAGATTTGAAGGGAATTATACTCAAACCTAATATGATTTTAGCAGGAAACAGATCTAAAGAAAAAATTACTAATGAGGAAGTGGCAAAGTTAACTTTAGAATGTTTAAAATCTTCAGTACCCTCAGAAGTACCAGGTATAGCCTTCCTATCTGGAGGTCAGTCCGAAATAGAGGCAACAGAAAATTTGAATTTAATTAATAAACACAATAATACGGGCTTTGTAATGAGTTATTCTTACGGAAGAGCTCTTCAACAAGGTGCCTTAAAATATTGGTCACAAGATATTAAGAATATTCAGGGTACTCAGCAGATTTTTAACCACCGAGCCAAAATGAATACATTGGCTGCTCAAGGAAAATGGTCAAAAGATCTTGAGATATAATAAAAAAAGATTTATTTACCTAATATCCCCACCTAAAATTGAAAAAAATTTTTTTAAAAATTTAAATGAGGTACTAAAACAAAAAAAAACAAGTTTTTTTCAACTACGACTTAAAAAAGATAGTTTCAAAAAAAAATTAATAATTGGACGTAAAATTCAAAAAATATGTAAAAAATTTAAGGTAAAATTTATAATTAATGATGACGTATACCTTGCTAAAAAATTAAATGCCGATGGATGCCATCTTGGTCAAAAAGATATGAAAATTAAAGAGGCAAGAAAATTAATTGGAAAAAAAATAATCGGGATTACATGTCATAATTCAATTAAATTAGCAAAAACTGCGATAAAAAATAAAGCAGACTATTTAGCTTTTGGAGCATTTAATTCATCTAAAACAAAAAAAGTTAAATATAAAGCATCCATAAGTTTACTTAAAAAAGCTCAAAAGATCACAAACACCCCAATTGTTGTAATCGGTGGTATTAACTTTAAAAATTATAAAAATCTTTTGTTGAATAAGGCAAACTTTTTAGCTATTTCAGGCTACATTTGGAAAAATAAAAAACTTAAACCAAAAAATGCGATGAAAAAATTAATATGAAAATAAATGCAGGTGAAATTAGAGTGGGCATGTTGCTAGAATATAAAAATGATTTGTGGCAGGTGCTGAAAACACAGCATGTTAAACCTGGAAAAGGTGGAGCATTTGCACAAGTGGAGATGAAGAGTGTAAACAAAAATACCAAACTTAATGAAAGATTTAGATCCAGTGAAACAATTGAAAAAGCCTCATTAGAGGAAACTAATTTTACATTTTCATATGAGGACCAAGAAAAGTACTTTTTTATGAATCCAAAAACTTTTGAACAAAGAGAAATTCAAAAAAGTCTAATGGGTGAAAAAGGAAAGTTATTGACTGAAAATCTCGAGGTAACAATAAGTTTTTATAATGATAACCCAATTTCTGTAGATTTGCCAAACCAAGTAACTTGTAAAATTGAAACCACTGACGCTGCTTTAAAAGGTCAAACTGTTTCATCATCTTATAAGCCTGCAGTTTTAGATAATGGATTAAGTATTCAGGTACCACCATTTATTGAAGTAGGAGATAATGTTGTCATAGATACCAGAAATTTAGAATACATTAAAAAAATTTAATTTATGAATTCAATATCCGCAAATCTCAATGTGATGATAAAGGCATGTGAAAAAGCATCTAAAATTTTAATAAGAGATTTTGGTGAATTAGAAAAGTTACAAGTATCCAAAAAAGGACCAAGGGATTTTGTTACTAATTCTGATGTTAAAGCAGAAAAAATAATTATAGAGGAACTTAAAAAGGCAAGACCCAACTATTCTATCGTTAGTGAGGAGAATGGCGTTGAAAATAATAAAGATACTTCTAATTCATGGATAATTGATCCTATTGATGGGACAGTTAATTTTTTACATGGAATACCACATTTTGCAATATCCATCGCTTTGAAATCAGAAGATGAGATTATGTGTGGATTGATTTTTGATCCTATTAAAGATGAGATGTTTTATGCTGAAAAGAATAATGGAGCTTTTTTTAATAATCAGCGAATAAGAGTTTCAAAAAAAAATAATTTGGATGAATGTTTATTTGCTGTTGGAAAATTAAAGAATGAACCAACCTTTACTTATAGAAGATCTGGATGTGCTGCACTTGATATTGCATACGTAGCATCTGGAAGACTAGATGGATACGCACAAAGTAACTTAAATTTATGGGACATAGCAGCAGGCATCGTTTTAATAAAAGAAGCTGGTGGAATGATTAATGATATTGATCTAAATAATATTAAAAATATAAAAGTTTTGGCTACATCAGCAGAAATAAACACTAAATTTAAAGAAAAACTGGGCAACTTTTAATTGTTTTAAAAATTTCTTTTGTTATAAGTCTCGTGATGAAAAAAAAAATACACCCTAATTATCATTCTATAAAAGTTGAAATGACAGATGGTTCACAGTTTGAGACAAGATCTACTTGGGGAGCAGAAGGAGATGTTCTTAAATTAGAGATTGATCCAAAATCACATTCTGCGTGGACAGGTGGAAAACAAAAGTTATTAGATAAAGGTCGAATAAGTAAATTCAATAAAAAATTCCAAAATTTTAGATCAGAAAATAAAAGCTAATGACAAACGCTCCCTTAATGCCTATGGCAACAGCTGTATGGCTAGTAGAAAATACAACACTCACTTTTAAACAGATAGCTGATTTTTGTAAATTACATGAAGTAGAGGTACAAGGGATAGCTGATGGTGAGGTCGCAAAAGGAATTAAAGCATATAATCCAATAATCTCAGGACAACTCTCAAGAGAAGAGATTGAATTATCCTCAAAAGATCAATTAAGACCTTTGGAAATAAAGAATACTGACATTGAAATATCAAACTCAGAGAAAAAAATTAAAAAATATGTTCCTCTATCAAAAAGGCAAGACAAGCCTGACTCGGCGTTGTGGCTGATTAAAAATCACAATATTTTAAAAGATTCACAAATTGCAAAACTCGTTGGTGTTACTAAAAATTCTGTAACTTCAATAAGAAATAAAAGTTATTGGAATTATAATAATTTAAACCCAAAAGACCCCGTCGCTTTAAATTTATTTACTCAAAAAGATTTAGTTCAAGCATTAGAAAAAGCTGAAAGACGAATTAAAAGAGAAAAAAAACAAAAAGAGAAACAAAACCAATCAATATAATCCTTTATTGTGAATAAATTAGATAGACATAAAAATATAAAAATGCTAACTACACTTTTTTTTGGAGGTATTTATTAAAATAGAAGTTAAAGATAACAATGTAGAACAGGCTCTTAGAGTTTTAAAAAGAAAACTTCAGAGAGATGGTTTTTTTAAAGTGATTAAGTTAAAAAATACTTATGAGAAACCATCTGAAAAGAAAAAAAGAATACTCCAAGAAAATATTAAGAGAGTTAAAAAACTTAATAAATTAAAAAATAGAATTTAAATATATCGCGGGGTGGAGCAGTCTGGTAGCTCGTCAGGCTCATAACCTGAAGGTCGGCGGTTCAAATCCGTCCCCCGCAACCAATGCTACTAAAGTTTAAATTTAGACTTTCTGCTATCAATCAAAAAATTCTTGACTGTTTCTTGTGTAAGTTGGTCAAAAGATTTTCCAAATTTTTGTATTTTTTCAATAATCGATGGTGGTATAGTTATTATGTGACAACCTAATTGTTTTGCTTGAGTATAATTATAAGGTTCTCTTACACTTGCCCATAAAATTTGAACATTTTTAAAACTTTTTGCAATTGCTATACTCTTGATAAATTCCGGTACTGGATCTTTGCCTGTATCTGCTGCCCTTCCAGCAAAAATAGAAATAATTACATTTGTTTTTTTATTGATAACCTTTAAAATTTTAGCTGTTTGTTTAGCTGTGTAAACAGCGGTAATATTAAGTTTGATATTGCTACTATTCAATTCTCTTATAACCTTGCCTGTAAATTTTTTTTTAGAGTTGATTACAGGAACTTTTACGTAAACATTTTTACCCCATTTACTTATCTTAACACCCTGTTCGATCATCAATTTAGGACTATCAGCAAAAACCTCAAATGAAATTGGTTTTTTTTTACAAACTTTAAGTATTTGTCTTGAGTAAGATTTATAATCTTTTGCTCCTGCTTTACGCATTAAGCTAGGATTTGTTGTAAACCCTTTCACAAAATTATTGTTATTAAATTTTTTAATATTCTTTATATCAGCTATATCACAAAAAACTTTTATACTCATTTATCTATAAATTTTTTGTAATATCTTCTGTCATTTTTTTTGCATCAGCAAATAACATAAGTGTATTTTCTTTATAAAAAAGATCATTATCAATACCCGCATATCCAGGTGAAAGACTTCTTTTAACAAAAAGAACAGATTTACATTTCTCAACATCCAGCACAGGCATTCCATATATCGGACTTTGTGGATCAGTTTTCGCTACAGGATTAGTTACATCATTAGCACCAATTACAAAGGCAACATCTGCATTTGCAAAATCATTATTAATTTCCTCTAATTCAAAAACTTCATCATAAGGCACATTTGCCTCTGCCAATAACACGTTCATATGACCCGGCATTCTACCTGCAACGGGATGAATTGCATAAGATACCTTGATGTCATTTTTTTTTAAAGTATCAACCATTTCTCTCAACGCATGTTGAGCTTGAGCTACAGCCATTCCATATCCAGGAACAATTATAACTGATGAAGCATTCTTCATTAAAAAGGCAGCATCATCTGCATTTCCGCTTTTAACAGGTCTCTGTTCTTTGGATGAAGCGCTTGACTTTTCATCAGTTGCACCAAAGCCACCCAAAATCACGTTAAAGAATGAACGATTCATTCCCTTACACATTATGTAAGATAATATAGCACCAGATGATCCTACAAGAGCACCTGTAATAATTAATGCTGTATTTTCTAAAGTAAAACCTATACCTGCAGCTGCCCAACCAGAATACGAGTTAAGCATAGAAATCACAACCGGCATATCTGCTCCACCGATTGGGATTATTAAAAGAAAACCAATCAAAAATGAGACTGCTAACAATATCCAAAATAAATTTGATGATTGCGTTGAACATAACAAATAAATTAGAGCAATTATTGAGATTAAGATTATAGCATTTAAAGGATGCTGACCTTTAAAAGTAATTGGTGAACCTGACATAATTCCTTGTAATTTTAAAAATGCAATTACTGAACCTGAAAATGTGATAGCTCCAACCGCAGCTCCAATCGACATCTCAATTAAACTACCAAGCTTTATACTTCCTGGTTTTCCAAGATTAAATGCTTCAGGATTTAAAAAGGCAGAAATTGCAACAAAAACTGCTGCAAGACCAACTAAACTATGAAATCCTGCAACTAATTCTGGCATTGCAGTCATTGGTATTCTGTAAGCAATAAAAGCACCAATTGAACCTCCAACTAAAATGAATATTAGAACATAGACAAATCCACTTGAAAAATTACCAGTCGATAAAAAAGTTACGGTTACAGCTATTATCATTCCAAGAATACCAAAAAAGTTACCTTGTCTTGATGTTTCAGGAGACGATAAGCCTCTTAAAGCTAAAATAAAAAGCACTCCAGAAACTAAGTAAAATATTGCTGATAAATTAGCTGATATCATTTTTTTTCCTTTTTCTTTTTTTTATACATTGCGAGCATTCTTTGAGTTACTAAAAAACCACCAAAAATATTAATCGCCGCCAATGCAATTGCTAAAAAACCAAAAATGCTGGAAGTATTAAACACGCTACCTGAATTGCCAGATAATCCTGCAATTATCGCCCCAACAATAATTACAGATGAAATTGCGTTAGTCACAGACATTAAAGGAGTATGTAAAGATGGAGTAACGCTCCAAACAACATAATACCCTACAAATATTGAGAGAATAAATATACTTAGTCTGAATATTAAAGGATCAATTTCCATATTTTATTTAATTAGTGTTTTTTCTATTATTTCATCCTCTAAATTAATATTTAATTTTTTATTTTCTTTATCAAATAAATTTTCAACAAAATTAAACATATTTTTTGCGTATAAGCTAGAAGCAGACACTGGTAGTTTATTTAAGATATTACTTTCACCCATAATTTTAACCCCATTTTTTTCAGTAATTTCATCTGCTTTAGTAAATGCAGTGTTGCCACCCTGTACAGCAGCTAAATCATAGATAACAGAACCAGCTTGCATATTATTAATCATATCCTCTTTAATAATCATAGGTGCTTTTTTTCCTGGTATTAATGCAGTGCAAATAACAATATCGATTTTTTTTAAAGTTTCAGAAAGTAAATCCTCTTGTTTTTTCTTAAAGTCATCAGAGGCCTCTTTCGCATAGCCACCCTCAGTTTCTAAATTTTCGGCTCCCTCAACTGTCAAAAATTTTCCACCTAAACTTTCAACTTGTTCCTTTGACGCCATCCTTACATCTGTAGCAAAAACTATACCTCCCATTCTCTTTGCTGTAGCAATTGCTTGTAGTCCAGCAACACCTGCGCCGACAACTAATATCTTTGCAGCGGGAACAGTCCCTGCAGCTGTCATCATCATAGGTATAGCTTTCTCAAAATTAGCAAATGACTCTATTACTGCTTTATATCCAGCTAGATTAGCTTGTGAAGATAAGATATCCATAGATTGAGCTCTTGTAATTCTTGGTAATAACTCTAATGAAAAAAGTTTAATCTTTTTATTTTTTAACACCTCTAATTTTTCTTTATTATCATAAGGGTTTAAAACACCAATTAGAGTTTGATTCTCTTTTAATAACGAACTTTTGTCATCAGACAATAATCCTAATTGTACAATAATATTTGAAAGGTTTATTATTTCTTTTTCATCACTTAAAAATTTTACACCAATTTTTTTATATTCATCATCAGTAATTCCTAAGTGAGTTCCATAATTTTTTGATAACTGAACATCAAATCCCAATGAAATATACTTTTTGGCAATTTCGGGAGTGATTGCAATTCTTTTTTCTATTTTTTGATTTTCTGAAACTGATCCGATTTTCATTAAAAAATTCTATAGTAAGAATAACGCCATTAATACCAATACTAACACTACCGCGACAGTTCCCCACAACACAAATTTGGTAAAATTATTCCAAGTTTTTTTATGGTTTTCATTATCCATAAAATTATTTTTGTCTTGCTTTAAATTTTGGATTGGTTTTATTAATAATGTAAACTCTTCCTCTCCTTCTTACGAGTTTTGAGTTAAGATCTCTCTTCTTGATAGACTTTAATGAACTTTTAATTTTCATAATTTAAGAGTTTAGCCTGGCAAAGTCCTACTCTTCCATGTCTTAAGACAAAGTACCATCGGCGCTGAAAAGCTTGACTTCCGAGTTCGGAATGGGATCGGGTATTACCTCTTCGCTATAATCACCAGGCGACGTATTTATACCTAAAGAAAAATTTTAGTCAAAGAAAATAGAGAAAGATTAATTTTTGAGTGAGTATAAAATAATGGTTTTTAAAGCAATAAATGCATCTTTTAGACCAATTTTTTTCCCCTCCTCATAAGATCTACCATTATAGGTAATGGGAACCTCAAAAAATTTATAACTTTTCTTCGCCAACTTAATAGTAACCTCAGGCTCAAATGCGAAACTTTTCTCTTTTAGATTAATACTTTTTAAAGCTGAGGCTTTAAAAACTTTATATCCAGTTTCCATATCAGTTAAATTTAAATTTATAAATAGATTACAAAGAAAAGTTAATATTTTATTTGCTAAATAGTGCCAAAAGAAATGAATTCGCACATACTTCCCCCCGCCTAGAAATCTAGAGCCATAAACAATGTCTGCGTTTGTCTCAAAAAAAGGCACTAATAATTTATTATAATCAAAAGGATCATATTCTAAATCTGCATCTTGAATAATAATAATATCCCCAGTTATATATTTGAGAGCGGTTTGTATCGCTGCACCTTTACCTAAATTAGTGTCATGAAAGTAGGTTTGTATTTTCCCGTTATTTGATAAATTTTTTAATATTTCTTTTGTCCCATCATTTGAAAAATCGTCTACAATTAAAATTTCGTATTTTAAAAATTCATTATTTTTTAAACTTTTATCTACTCTATTTAAAATCTCCTGAATTGTATTTTTTTCATTATAACAAGGGATTATAACTGAAAGTTTAAAATTTTTTCTATCAATCATAATCAATTAATTAATTTATTAATTATCAAATATCCATTTTTTTTTCTAAGCTCTAGCGTGTTATATGAACAGATAAACGGGATATTCCAACAAAGTCCCCCTTGCCATCCATTTGATAAATTTTTTTTAATATCAGGTTCATAAACTTTTACTAGTTCACTGATATTTTTATCACTCAATTTATATTGATTATTTATTTTAATAACACCTAAAAATATATTTTCAACCTTAGTTAATCTAATAATATTTTTTGAGAAACTGAAAAAAACGAAAGACATGATAAAGATCATAAAAATTTTTTTTGAAAAAACTCTTGAACTTAAATTTCTTACAAATAGGACAAAAATTAAAGTTAAAAAAAGATATATTGCAAATCTATAAACTGGAGAAAAGTTAAGCCAAAATAAAAAACCCAATAATAAAAAAAGATATAATCCCAACTTTTCGCTAAAAATAAACTTATCGTCATTTTTTTTTTTTTGAAAAAATAAGAATAATAGAACAGGTAAAATCATTGTCAAAAGGTGCTCTAGAATTTCAACTAGATTTCTTTTAAACCAATAACTTAACCAATTAAAATCTTTTAAATATTCATCAGGAGATAAAAAATCTTTTGCAACACTAAAATAACTTTTGTTAATTAACTCAAGTTGATAAGATAGATTTAGAATATCATTACTAAACCAACTTACATTAAAACATGTTAAATTTGAGGGAAAAAATAAACAACCTGTATAGATAAATTGTTGAATTAAAAATGAAATTAAGAAAATATAAATTAAAAAAAACTTAACTTTGAAAATATCAAATTTTAGATGATTAAAGTGCTTAAAATATAAGAATACCGGTAATAAAACTACAGGTATCGTACTTAATTTGATTAAAATTGAAAAAATTGAAAAGATTAGGATTAAAAAAAAATATTCTTTTTTCTCATGTATCAAATCTACTTCAGAAAATTTTAAAAAATGGTAAATAGTGAGAGTAGAAAAAATTGAAGCTGGAAGATCGACACCGAACTCAGAAATTCTTGTAAACTTTAAAATAAAGTAAAATAATGTGACTAATAAAAAATAGTCACTTATGAATTTTTTATCATTCGAAGTTATCTTATGAAAACAAAATAAGATAAAAATTAAAAATAATAAGTAGCTTGGTAAAGTTAAAAAATCAAAATTTTTCTCACCTAGAAAAAAAATTGAATACAAATTCAACCAAATAGAATTATAAACATAAGATTGATCAATGTTAGCAAATCCAAAAATTATCTTATCTTCAACTAATCCTATTGCGTAAGGTAGGTGATAGTATCCAAAATCCTCATGATATTTTTGAGATAAAAAAATAGGTATTAATGCTAGAAATATTACAAGAGAACTTAAGTTCTTGATTCTAATAAGTTCCAATAAATTAAATTCTTTTTTATAAAAAAAAAATATTATTCCTAAAATAAAAATTAAAAAACTGATTGGATAAGAAATTCTTAAAAAAAAATGAATAATTACTATTAGGAAAGAAACTAATATAAACCCTAAAAATATATTTAAAAAAAAATTCTTTTTAATATTTAAATTAACAAGAGTTCCATATCCAGATAAAGATAATGATAATAAAAAAATACTTATAATAAATACAAGTATTTGAAGGAAAATCATAAGCTGTTATCTATAAGAGTTTTTAAAATCCTCGATAATTTCATTAATTACTTTAGAAAAATTCATTTTTGATTTCCATCCGTAACTATTTGCTAGTGTGAGACTCAATTTTTTTCTCATCACTCCATCTAATTTTTTATCATTATCAAATTCAATTAATACTTCAGGATCAATTTTATTTTTTATAAAATTGGCATAATTTTTAATACTCATTTCTATCGGGGATCCAATATTTATAAGAGTTTTTTTTATTTTTTTTCGAAGAAAAAACTCACAAGCGTTTGCAACTTCATCCACATGTAAAACTTCTCTTAATGGTTTTCCTGTTCCCCATAATCTAACAATTTTATTTTTTCTTTTTTTTATACTTGCTAAATATATTTTCTTTATTAAAGCGGGTAAGAAATGAGAGTTATTCGTATCATAATTATCATTTGGTCCGAACAAATTGCAGGGCATAAGGCAAATATAATTTCTATTATATTGTTTATTAAAAGACTCAATCATTTTAATGCCAGCAATCTTTGCAACTGCATAGCTTTCATTTGTTTCTTCCAAGGCACCAGTCAAAATTTGTGTCTCTTTAATTGGTTTTTTTAAATTTTTAGGATAAATACAGCTCGATCCAAATAAGATTAATTTTTTTACATCATAGAAATGGCTTGTAGAAATTAAATTAGTTTGAATTTGTAAATTATCACTAATAAAGTTTGCCGGATTTTCAATATTCGCTTTTATCCCACCGACTTTCGCGGCTGCAATAATCACAGCATCTGGCTTTTTATTTCTAAAAAATTTAGTTACCTCATCTTGTTTCCTTAAATCAAGTTTTTTTTTATCAATTGTAATTATTTTTTTATAACCTTTTTTTTTTAATTTTCTAAGTATTGATGATCCCAGCATTCCCTTATGGCCAGCAATAAATACTTTGCTGTTAATATCGATCATTATTATTTTCTATTTCGAAATTAATCATTTCATCTATAAGATTATCAATTGATATCTTTGGAGACCATTTAAGTATTCTTTTTGCCCTTGATGCATTTCCTCTGAGATAATCAACCTCAAGAGGTCTAAAATATCTTTTTTTACATTCAATAATAATCTTTTTATTGTCAATATTGATTGCCTTTTCTTTTATACCTTTCCCCATCCATCGAATATTTAGTTTTAATTTTTTTGCAGCTCGATTTATAAAGTCTTTGATGGTAAAAGTTTTTCCAGTTCCAATTACATAATCATCAGGTTTCTTTTGTTGTAACATTTTCCACATTGCCTCTACATAATCTTTGGCATGCCCCCAATCTCTTTTAGAATATAAATTGCCTAAAAATAGTTTTTTTTGATTGCCCTGTTTTATCTTTACTAATCCTTGAATAATTTTTTTTGTAACAAAGGTTTCACCCCTAATAGGACTTTCATGGTTAAACAAGATACCATTACATGCATAAATACCGTATGCGTCTCTATAATTTTTAGTAATTAAATGAGCAAAACATTTTGAAACACCATAAGGACTCACTGGATGAAAAGGTGTTTGCTCATTTTGTAATCTTGCTGTTGTCTTACCAAACATCTCTGACGTACCTGCCTGATAAAATTTTACCTTTTTTTCTAAATTTAAACTTCTAATTGCCTCTAGAATTCTCAAAGTTCCTAAGCCATTTACATCAGCACTATATTCAGGAACTTCAAAAGAAACCTGTACATGAGATTGTGCAGCCAAATTATATATTTCATCAGGCAATATTTTTTTGATAATGTTTAATATTGATGACGCATCTGTTAAATCCCCATAAAGAAGCACAAAATTCGATTTATAATTTATATCTTTGTAAATATCATCAATCCTTTGTGTGTTGATTATTGATGATCGTCTTTTTACTCCATATACAACATAGTTTTGAGTGAGTAAAAATTTTGATAAATAAGCACCATCTTGTCCGGTTACACCAAATATCAATGCTTTCTTTTTTTTCATCAAAATTTAATTATTTATTATTTATCTATTAATTATATTTATATAATACAATTAAAAACTTAATTCTAGATTAAGTTATTTGATAATTTTAATCTGACTTAAAATTACCATCGGGATTAATCTTAAACTATACAGGTATCTCTTTAAGAAAACTAATGGATTAAATATTAGTCTAACGAACCAACCAAGATAATATTGATCAACAAAATTATTGATAGGTGCTTGATCTCTTGTAAAGAATGAAATTGCAGCTCCTGTACATAATATAGTCGTTTTAACTTTTAAATTTTTTCTTAAATATAACCCAAGAATTTCCTGGCGACCTCCTCCAATATTCGTTAACACAAAATCTGGTTTAAATTTTTTAATCTGTCCTAAAAGTTTTTTGTCTGAAAAATTATTGATCTTATATTTTGGTGCTATGTAATTACGAAACTTTTTAACTCCTAGGCTTTTTAGTAAAATTTTATTTGAAAAAGAGAACTTAGGATTTGGATCGATAGAAAAAACTGATTTTTTTTTATTAGCTCTTAAGTAATCAAAAAACAATTTTAAAAATTTATATCCTGAAAATTTATTTACTTTTATATTTTTAAAAACTTTTAATAATAAAACAAAGAATCCGCTGTCAAAAAAAACGAAATCAGCTTTTTTAATTGACTCAAAATATTTATTAGAATCATCAATTGAGGCTAAGGCAGGACCAGCAGGAAAAACGAACAATCCTTTTTTATTAATAAATTTATTAAAATTTTTAGCCTTTAAATTACAAAATTTTATTTTTTTAAAAGTAATACTTTTAATCATTAATTATTTTTTTAAAAAAACGTTCAAGATTTTGTAAACCTACTAATATTTGAGCCCTGTTTGCTTATTTCTTTATCCATCCAGTCATACGTTTTCTTGAGACCATCTTTTAATTTAATCTTAAAACTCCAGTTTAGAACTTTTTTGACTAGATCGTTATTACTCGATCTTCCTCGTACACCTTTAGGCTTATCTAATTGATAGTCACGACTTAATTTCTTTATTTTTGAAATACTCTCAATTATGTCGATCATGTGATTGATTGATACTTGTTCATCACTTCCAATATTAACAGGTTCAGAGTAATTGGACTCAAAAAGTCTTAAAGTTCCCTCAATACAATCGTCGATATATAAAAAACTTCTTGTCTGTTGCCCATCTCCCCAAACTTGAATTGTATTTTCATTACGTTTTTTTGCATTGATAATTTTTCGACATAAAGCTGCTGGAGCTTTTTCTCTCCCTCCGTCATATGTACCAAAGGGACCATAAATATTGTGATATCTTGCTATTCTAACTTCTATCCCATAATCTTCCATAAAATGTCTACACATACGTTCACTAAATAATTTTTCCCAACCATAACCATCTTCTGGATCTGCAGGATAGACATCTTTTTCTTTCAATCCATCTATAAATGTATTTTGTTGTTTAGTTTGATTGTAAGCACATGCGCTTGAGGAAAAGAAATACCTTTTTATTCCATCTTCTTTACAAGCAATTAACAAATTTGTGTTAATTAAAACTGACTGCATACATTCTGCTTTGTTGTTTTCAATAAAACCCATGCCTCCCATATTGCAGGCCATGTTAAAGACGTAATCAATATTTTTTGTAACTTTCCTACAATTATTGATTTCTTTCATGTCCATTGAATAATAATTTTTCACATTATCGTAATCTTGAAACCAATACTCTTTTGGCTTAATATCAACAGCAACAATTGTATTTTCATTTTCTAATAATTTTTTGACTAAATGACCACCTATAAACCCACCCGCACCAACTACTAAGATTTTTTTACTCTTTATCATGTTTTATTTTTTATCACTTGATTTTAAAAATTGAATTAAAAAAATATAAATAACAACAAATATAAAAAAAATTAGAAAGAAATTTATTTTTATAAATAAAAAAAGAGAAATTGGTAAAATAGATAAAAAGAGGAGAATTATATTGGATAATACTAGCGAATATCTTTTTATTAAAAGATGATGAATGTGGTCTCTGTCTCCTAAAAAAGGGTTTTTAGAATTCAGAAATCTAGTCGTAGTTAATCTTACTAGATCAAAACCAGGTAACAAAAGTAAGAAAAAAATTTCATCAGCATAAAAGATATTTTTTTGAATATTATATTCATAAATTAATGATATCGATAAAATCATACCTAGCAGATAGATTCCACTATCACCTAAAAAAAGCATGTTCTTAAAATTAAGCACCATAACTATCAAAATTAATGCAATACAAATGAGATAAAAAAAATTTAAATCACTCCTAATAAATAGATATGAAAAAAAAACTAAAAAAATTAGACAAGATTGTACATTTATACCATCATAAAAATTTAATGAATTAATCAAAATTAAGATACAAAAAATTGTAAATATGATCGAAAAATTTTCAAAAAAAATTCTTTTATCATGAAATGATAAAATAAAATTAGTTATAACTAGATTTTTGTTTAAAAAAATTCCTACTAAAATTATTGATATTGACAAAGCTAATTTAATAAGTGGACTTAAATGATATTTGTCATCATATAGACCTAAAAAAAAATAACCATAAATGAGAAGTAAAAGTGATAATAATTCAAAACGAAAAAGATTTTCGATATTAAGAAATAAAAACTGGTTTAAAAATAAAATTTGATAAATAAATAGAATTGTAAAATTTATTATCAAAATTATTCCACCAACAATGGGTATTTTGGTTTTGTGAAGTTTTAATTTTCCATCTGGTTTATCAAAAATATTAAATATATTAGAAATTCTTTTGTAATTAAGTAAAATTA
>CACJQO010000007.1:0-33259 GCA_902595565.1 uncultured Pelagibacteraceae bacterium | reverse complement strand
TTTTAGTCAATTAAAACCATTTGTTGGTGGTGCTATTGATCTAGGTATAAAAAAATCTAAATTAGAATTTATTGCAATAATGGCATCTGATCTTGAAACAAATCCAAATGAGCTAATCAAAATGATAAGAATTAGTTTGAAAAATCCAAACTCTATTATTTCTGCTGATAGATGGTTAAGTCAAAAAGGCTTTTCTAATTATGGTTTAATTAAATATTTTGCCAATTTTTTTTTTCAAAAATTAATTAAATTAATTTTTAAGTATGAAATATTAGATTTTACGTTTGCTTACAGAATTTATCCACGTAAAATACTTAAGAATTTATCAATTACTGAATTTAGACATGGTTTTGCTTTGGAATTATTGCTTAAACCTATAAAAATGGGATGTAATATTATGACAATTCCAGCAACATGGAGGAAAAGAGTTGAAGGAACATCTTCGATTAGTATAAGAAGTTATCTTTCATATTTAAAAGTTTTATTTAAAAACTTATGATTTACATTGCAACCACCACAATCAACAAACCTACTAAAGCACTGAAACTTTTTGCAGCAAATAAAAATTGCAAGCTCATCGTAGCACTGGATAAAAAATCTAAAAAGTTTGATTTAAAAAATACAATTGTCCTAAGTACAAAGTATCAAGAAAAAAAGTGGCCTAAATTATCTAAATTAGTTGGATGGAATTGTATACAAAGAAGAAACTTTGCAATTTTAGAGGCGTTTGAAAGAGGAGCAGAAACTATTGCTTTGATAGATGACGATAATATACCATATACTAATTGGTTTAAGAATATATTCATCCACAATAAAATTCGCTGCAAAGAAGTAAAGACTAATAAAATAATTTTTGATCCGGTCGGATATACTAATCATAAGAATCTTTGGCATCGAGGATTGCCGCTAGAACTTGTTAACAACCGGAAATATAAAGTTGGTAAAAAATATTTAATTAAACCAGATATTCAAGCAAATTTTTGGAATGGTGATCCAGATATTGACGCTGTTTGTAGAATGATTTTCAAACCAGAGTGTACTTTCAAGAAAAAACTTTTCCCATTTTTTTCAAAAAAAATTTCTCCATTTAATTCTCAAAATACTTTGTTGCATAGAAAAGTTATTAAAGATTATTTTCTATTTCCACATATTGGAAGGATGGATGATATTTGGGCTGCATTCTACGTTACAGCAAAAAAATACAAAGTGATTTATAATGAACCAACAGTTTATCAACAAAGGAATGTTCATAATTTGATCAAAGATTTCAAAGATGAATATATTGGCTATATAAATTCATTAAAACTAGTTGAGGATTTGTATAAAAATACAGAAAATATTTATAATTTTTTACCAAAAAAAACTTCAGTGGCTTTTGACGAGTGGAAAAAACTAACATGTTAATTTCATGAATATTTTAATTTTTGGTGGTGCTGGATTTGTTGGAAGACATTATTCAGAATATTTTTTAAAAAAAAATGATTATGTAAAAGTTATAGACAATATAGCTCCATTATCTGGAGGAATTCATCCTAAAAAGTGGAAATTATTTAATCCATATAGATTTAACAAAAAATTTAAATTTTTAAATCAGGACTGTAGAAAATTTTTTAGAGTTAGATTGGAAAAAAAATATGATTTAGTAATTAATTTGGCTGCTATTGTTGGTGGGCGAGAAGTTATTGAAAATAATCCATTAGCGGTTGCTGAAGATTTAGAAATTGACACAGCTTTTTGGAGGTGGGCAGTTAAAAATAAAAAAAAGATTCAACATATAATTACATACTCTTCAAGTGCAGCATACCCAGTACATTTACAAACTAAAAAAAATTATAGATTATTAAAAGAACAAGACATTGATTTTTCAAAAGACAATTTGGGTAAACCTGATCTTTCTTATGGTTGGGCTAAGTTAAATAATGAATATTTAGCCTCAATCGCTTTTAAAAAACATGGGATAAAAAATACAATTTTTAGACCATTTTCAGGTTATGGATCTGATCAAGATTTGAATTACCCATTTCCAAGTATTGTACTTCGAGCAATAAATCATAAATCAAAAAAAAAATTTATAGTTTGGGGAAGTGGTTACCAAATGAGAGATTTTATTCATATTAAAGATGTCATTAGAGGTTCCTTACTTATTGCAAGAAAAATTAAAAATGGAAAAGCTATAAATTTATCATCAGGAAAATTATTAAGTTTTATTTCATTATCAAAAAAAATATTAAAAATTTTAGGAAAGAAAAATATAAAGGTTAATGGAAATTCAAATAAACCTGAAGGTGTTTATGCTAGGGGTGGTTCAACATTTTTACAAAAAAAATACGGCTTTGTTCCAAAAATATCAATTGATCAAGGTATTAAATGGGCAATTCAATATTTTGATAATAAACAATAATTATTATTGAGTATTTGTTAACCAAATTGTTTCAAAAGGTTTAAGAATTAAAAATTGTTTATTTTCAATTATAATTTTTGAGCTCATTAAATTCTTCATTTCAAGACACTTTTTATCAATTCTGGTTTTTTGGATCTTTGAGCTTAAATTTGTAATACATATTACTGTTTGTTTTTTATCTTTGCTTACTCTTTTAAAACCATAGATTTTCTTGCCAAAATCTAAATTCACTCTTAAGGCGTTAGGGTGAAAAGCTTTTTGTTTTCTTCTAATACTTAACAAATTACAAAGTTTATTATAAAATATACTTTGTTTAGTATTTTTAACTTTAAGCTTATTATTAATATTTTTTAAATTCCATTTATATCTATTAACATCTCTGTTGTTACCAGTAATAATAAATTTGGCTTCATCATTAGAAGTGCCAAACATGGAGTTAAAGTATATGGCTGGAATTCCCTCAAAAGATATCATTATAGCATGAGCAGAAATATATCTTTCTAAATAAAATTCACCTTTCTGATCATAATCGGATTTTTTTAAGGCATCAAAAACTGTAATATTTGCCTCATATACTTTTTTAACTTTATTTTGAACTTTTCTGTAAGAAAATTTTGAACCATTTTTTTTTAGTCTCTTTAAAAAATTATTTAATGTTTTTTCATTTAACAATCCCTCTGTAGGTCTCATTCCTATACCGTCGTGTGAAGCAATAAAATTTAAATAACAATTTTCATTTTTTGTATTAGGAAGTTTTTTACTCCACTTATTTAAATATGAACTATTTTCAAAAAGAAAGGCATGAATTAATAATGGTGGTAAAGAAAAATTGTATATCCAATTAGCCTCATCATTTTTACCAAAATAACTTAAATTTTCTTTTTCAGGTAAATTTGTTTCTGTGATTATTGTAGTTTGCACATTTAAAAGACCAATTATAATTCTTAAAAGTTTTATAATCTCATGTGTTTGTTGCAAATTAATACACTTAGTTCCATTTGCTTTCCAAAGATACGCAATGGCGTCTAATCTAAAAATAGTTACACCATTATTGATGAGATGTATCATTATTTTGATAAATTGAATTAATACAGAGGGATTTCTAAAATTTAAATCAATTTGATCTGGACTAAATGTACGCCAGAGATAATCAGACTTTTTAAAAATCTTAATTTTTTTAAGTAATTTATGATCTCTTGGTCTGACTACTCTCGATGTATTAAATTTTGAGTTTACTGTTAAAAAATAATCTTTTCCAGGTTCTTTTTTTTTTAAAAAATTTTTAAACCATAAGCCTCTTGCTGATGAATGATTAATAACCATATCGGCCATAACATCACTTGATTTTGAGACATTCTTTATATCCAACCAACTTCCAAGTTTACTGTCAACTTTGTAATGATCTTTGACTGCAAAACCACTATCACTACTTGAAGGATAGAAAGGTAAAAAATGAATAGCATCAAAATAATTTTTTAAATTTTTTTGAAAAAACCCTTGAAATACTCTAATCGATTTCTTTTTTTCAGAATATACACTATCACCATAACAAATGACTAAAGTAGTTTTTTCAGAGATATTTTTTTTCTTTTTAGGATTTTCTTTATTAAAATATTTAATGATTTGAACAATTTGATTTTCAAAATAATCAATATCTTTTTTCGATAAGAATATTTTGTAAATATTGTTTAGTTTAGATCTTATAGTTCTCTGATCTTTTTGAGTTAACATTAATAATATTTTTTATTATCATCATTAACTACTTTTTCAAGTCTTCCAAGAAAATCTGGTATAGCGCTTTTTACTCTACTCCATGTGGGGATAAATGGGGTATCCATTGGATTTAGAATAAATGCTTCTCCAGCTTTCATTATATTTATTGCAAATAATTCAACTGCCTTTTCCTCTGTATGAGAATCAAATTTGAGCCCGTTCATGACTGCATCATTTCTATATATATCAATTAAGTCTAAAGCAGATCTATAATAAGTTGCTTTTAATGATCTAAACTTTTCCCTGCTAAAAGTATTGCCTTGAGTTGCTAACTTTTTAATAAATGTTTTAATGATATCAATTGACATTCTTGATAGTCCTTTTGTTTCATCATCAATGGATAATACTTGGTGTTTATGATCATAAGTATCCGCTAAATCCACTTGGCATATATTTTGAGGAGAAAAACTTCTTTGCATTTCAGATAAAATTCCAATTTCTATTCCCCAGTCTGAAGAAATTCTCAATTCAGGTAAAACATTTCGCCTAAATGAAAACTCACCCGCTAAAGGATATTTGAATGATTTCATAAAGTCTAAATAATCACTTTTACCAATAGTTTTTTCCAACGCCGTTAATAAAGGAAAAACTAACAATCTTGCAACTCTTCCATTCATCTTTTCATTAGCCACTCTTGGATAATAACCTTTGCAAAATTCAAAGTTGAAAAGGGGATTTACTACTGGATAAAATAACTTTGCAAGCATTCTTCTATCATAAGTTTTAATATCACAATCATGTAAAGCAACTGATCGTGCACTATCTCTTGCAATACACATGCCTATACAATACCAAACATTCCTACCTTTACCGAGCTCACTTGGTGCAAGATTGTTTTTTTTTAATTCTTGATCAAGTTTTTTTAAACCAGGACCATCATTCCAAAGAATTGAAAAAGAGGATTTTAGTTTCTTAAAAAATTTCCAAGCCTTTTTTGCTTGTGCTTCATTTGCTTTATCTAATCCGATAATTATGTGATCTAAATATTTTGTTTTACTTATTTCCTCTACTATTTTTGGTAAAGCCGTTCCCTCTAATTCAGAATAAAGACAAGGTAAAATTAATTCCATTTTTCTTTGTTTTGAAAATTTTGATAGCTCACTTTCAATGACTGATGTGGACTTTGTTTTAAAGTCGTGCAAAGTTGAGACTACTCCATTTTGAGAAAAATCACTCATGCCGGGTTTTTAATCTTAATAGTCTAGTTTAACTAGTGCTGTTTTAATCACATCAGCCCAGCCCTCAGGTGATGGCTTGTTAGAAACTATTAGATTATCTATGTTTATTTGATCTTGTTTAAATTGATCATTAAAGACTAAACATGGAATATCACAATTTCTCAACATATCTAAATCATTAAAATTATCTCCCACAGCAATGACCTTTATTTTACTTTCTACTTTTTTGTATATCTTGAGAACTTGATTCATTGATTTAACTTTATCAGTATTATCACCTAGGTTTAAAACACGACCTCCCTCTTGCATAGTCAATGAAGAGGACTTTAAAATGTTGAATAATTTATTCTTTTCTTTTTTGTCACCCTCAAATAAAAAGGGAATTGTATATTTACGATCTAAAGCATTTTTTAAATTATTTTCTTGAAGACCAAAAATATTGGTTTGTTCTTTTGAATTCAATTTTGAAATAAATTTACATTTAGCTTTAAGATTTTCAGGAACTTTAGAATCAAAAACTTTGATTAATTCCTGTTTATCTCTGCTCAAAACTATTTTGTTTGGAAAATTACTATTTATTAAATTCAATCCATGAATTGAAGATCCATTTTCAGATATATAAGGAAGATTTGAGCCAAGCTCATTTATAAATTCCTCTATCTCTTTTTCAGTTTTACTAGTATTAGGAATAATAATAATCCCCTGATTAATAAGACTTTTTACATAATCTTTTATTACATCAAATTTGAAATTATCTCTGTGTAACAATGAACCATCTAAATCAGTAAATATAATTATTGAAAATTTTTTACTCAAAGAAATCTATCTTATCCTGTTTTTATTTTTGTCAAAAAATAAAACCTTGTCTTTAGAAAATGATATTTTAAGGGGCTGATTGTTTATATCTTCTGACGATTTAATAATAATTTGAGCTTCTGATGACTTAGCGTAAATAATTTTTTCGAAACCTAAATTTTCAATAAGATCTACTTTAACGTCTAACTTAATTTCACGATCATCTTTTACACTGATATCTTCAGGTCTAATACCTAAATAAATATCATCTTTAAAATCAAAATTTTCAAAAGTTATTTTATTTTTAAACAATTCTATAGTGTTTGAATTAATAATTTGTTCTTTATTAATTTTAATAATATTCATTTTTGGGGAACCAATAAATTCTGCGACAAAGATGTTATTTGGATCAGTGTAAATTTCATTTGGTGTTCCAAATTGTTCAATAATTCCTTTATTTAGCACTACAATTCTATCAGCTAATGTCATCGCCTCTATTTGATCGTGTGTTACATAAATAATATTTGTTTTTAATTTTTTGTGTAACTTAGAAATTTCAACTCTCATTTCAGATCTTAAAGCTGCATCTAAATTAGATAATGGCTCATCAAATAAAAACACTTTAGGATTTCTTGTTATTGCTCTACCAATTGCAACTCTTTGTCTTTGTCCACCTGAAAGTTGTTTAGGTTTTCTCTCTAATAAATCCTCTATTTGAAGTGTTGCAGCTGCATGATTAACTTTTTCAGTAATTTCATTTTTTGAAATTTTTTCCATTTTCAAACCAAACGACATATTTTCAAAAACATTCATGTGTGGATATAAAGCGTAAGATTGAAAGACCATTGCAATTTCACGTTTAGAAGGAATTAAGTTATTAATTAACTTTGTATCTAAAAAGATTTCCCCTTGATCGATACTTTCTAGTCCAGAGACCATTCTTAATAAAGTTGATTTTCCACAACCTGAAGGACCCACTAAAACTATGAACTCCCCATCATGTATGTCTATGTTAAAATTGTTGATAACTTTATTTTCGCCAAAAGATTTTTCGAGATTTTTAATAACAATTTTTGACATTTATTTGATTTAAAGGGATTTTAACTAACCATTAAATGTTGTTAAAAATTTATTACACTGCTAGATTTATCGCAATGAAAAAATCGCGAACATCAGAGAAAACTAAATACCAGAGAGGAACAATATAAGAGGGGGAATACATGATTAGAAAAATCATAATTAATATATTTGCTCTAGTATTTCTAATTACTAATACTAGTTTTGCGGATATTAAATTTTGGACGACAGAGGTCCAACCTGCAAGAATGGCAAAACAAGAGGAGATGGCTAAAGCGTTTGAAGCTAAAACTGGCATCAAAGTTGAAGTCATACCAATTGAAGAAAAAGATCTTGGTACAAGAGCTACTGCAGCAGCAGCAGCGGGAGATCTTCCAGATGTGATTTATCACACTCTTCAATATGTTTTACCATGGGCTGAGGCAGGCATATTAGATGTTGATGCAAATAACGCTGTTGTTAAGTCGTTAGGTAAGAAAACATTTGCACCGGGCGCATTAAATATGGCTAAGAAGGGTGGAAAAATTGCAGCTGTACCAGTTGATGGCTGGACACAAATGGTCGTTTATAGAAAAGATCTATTTGCTGCAGCTGGTTTAGAGCCACCAACTTCATATGCAAACATTGTTAAAGCAGTTAATGCATTATCAAGCAACGACATGTTTGGCTTTGTAGCTGCCACAAAAACAGATGAAAACTTTATGAGCCAAGTACTTGAACATGTACTTTTAGCTAATGGAGTTAATTTTGTTAAAAAAGGTGGGACTAAAAAGCAAGGGAAAGCTTTAAAGAATTCTTTAGAATTTTATAAAGTAATTGCTAAAGCAAGCCCTCCAGGAGAATTATTCTGGAAACAATCAAGAGCTTTATACTTTGCTGGGAAAACACCAATGATTATTTGGTCACCATTTATTATGGATGAGTTAGCAGGTTTAAGAGATTCTGCTCCGCCAACAATTAATAGTGATCCAACATCACCAGAGTTAGCTTCTAAAACTGGTTTCATTACTAATTTTAGTGGACCGAACAATAAAAAAGGTGCTGCTTGGGCTGATGTAAGATACTTTGGTATTACTGCGGATGCAGATACTGATGAAGCTAAAAAATTCATAGAGTACTCTATGAGTGAAGGTTATACAGCGACATTAGGAATTGCTCCGGAAGGAAAGTTTCCAGTAAGAAGAGGAAATAAGAGTGATCCTAGTGCATACACGAAAGCTTGGAGTAAATTACCAGTAGGTGTTGATAGAAAAGCTCCTTTAACAGATCTTTATTCTGCAGATGTTATTGATAACATCGTTGCAGGTTTAGATACTGCAAACAGATGGGGTGTTAAAGAGGGTGAACTATCTCGAGCATCAAAAATCATTAATTCTCAATTCTTAAATAGAATCACTAGAGAATATATTGATGATCAAATCTCAGTTGATGAAGCGGTTAAGAAAATTAACGCTGAATTAGCTAAGTTTTAAATAATAAATTTATAAAGAGCGGATAATATTTTATTATCCGCTTTTTATTATGAGTGATTCATTATCAAAATTAGAAAAAAGAACTGCTTACACTTTAGTTTTACCTGCAGTCCTATTAGTTTTTGCCATCGTATTATTTCCTATATTTGCCAATGTTTGGATTAGTTTCAAAGACATTGAGTTAAAAGATATTAGAATTCCAGAACCTCGAGCAAAGAAAATTGTTAAATCAATTTCAGAAAATCAATCAGAATTAAAAATTATTTACAAATTACGAAATAGTTCTTTAATTCAAGAAATAAGAAATGTTAAGTTTCAAGATAAATTTCCAACAAATATTTCACCAGTCAATCTTGATCCAAGATGTAATTTTCAATCTAAAAAGGTTGTTTGTGACTTTGGAAATTGGCAGGCAAAATATAGGGAAAATTTTGAGATAATTATACAGAATAACAATGGTGAAATAATTGATAAAAAAATAATTAAATCTCAAAAACCAATTTTAAGTGGTAAAGCAGATAACCCATTACTGACTACAAATTTTACTTTAGAAAATTTTAAAAAAGTTTTTTATGAAAATGATTTTGTTGAATTAATTTTAACGACATTTTACTTCACTTTTTTTGGCACAGTAGGTGCAATTATTTTTGGAATTTTAGCAGCACAATTAGTTAATCAAAATATTCAAGGCCGAACTTACATGCGAGGTATTTTACTTTTTCCGTATGTGGGCCCTGTAGTTGCTTTAGCTTATACTTGGACACTATTGTTGGATCCAAATAGTGGAACTTTAAACGCATTATTGGTTAATTTTAATATCATAGAACAACCAATAAATTTATTAGGCCAAAAATACATAACCATGAGTATTTTAGGATTTGAATTTAAATTAAGGTTGGCTTTAACGACAGTTATCTTTTTTGAAATTTGGCGTTATTTTCCACTCGCTTTTCTTTTTATTTTAGCAAGATTGCAAGCAATACCACAAAGTTTGTATGAAGCAGCTGAGGTGGATGGAGCAAGTCCTATTCAAAAATTTATCCATATTACACTGCCTCAAATTACAGCGATCATCTCAATTTTATTTATGATTAGGTTTATTTGGAACTTTAATAAATTTGAAGATATCTTTTTATTAACCGGTGGGGCATCAGGTACAAGAACTTTACCTATTAATGTTTATCAGCAAGGGTTTGCTGTATCAGATATTGGAATGGGCTCTGCTGTTTCGATAGTCATTGTGATGTTGCTTCTTAGTTTTATGGTTATTTATTTTAGATTAATTGGAAAGAGGGCTAATGAAGTTTAAGTCTCTTGCAATATTTTTAATAATTTCATCTTTTTTTCTGACATGCATTTTATCAATTTGGAAGATCATGGCTACATTACAAGGGCTAAGTTTCACTAATTTAAACATCACACCTGTATTCTTAATTGGTATCCTGTTATCTTTAGCATTTGTCTTAATCGGCAATAAGATTAATCACTTAATAAAGATTTTTTCATTATCATTTATATTTTTAATTTTATATTTTTACTTAAATGAGGCATCTCCATATTGGTATATTCTAGGAGTTTTCTTAATTACTTTGTTTTTTACGAACAAACTCAAAAAATACAATATGCAATCTTTACAGGAAGATTTCATATCTGAAAAAATTATTTTTGATTTTATCACTTTATTTGGCATTGTTTTCTTTGCATTTGTAATCTTATTTCCGTTTTACATTATGTTGGTTACTAGTTTTAAAACTCAGATCGCTTTATTAGTTAATCCTTTAGACTTTAGTTTAGATTTTACCAAAAGCTTAACTGAGTTGTTTAAGTCTTATTTTGTTATCTTTGAAACTTATAATTTTGGTAGGTATATCCTAATAAGCTCAGCAGTTTCTATCGGAACTGTTATTGTCACATTGTTATTTGCAATCCCTGCTGCTTATGCTGTTGCTAGATTAAACTTTTTCGGCAAAAACTTTTTATCTACTTCGATCTTAATTATTTATATGTTTCCTGCTATAGTATTAGTCATCCCTTTATATACTGTGTTTAGTCAACTTGGATTAAGAAACTCAATCTTTGGTTTATTGATTGTTTATACAGCTACAACTTTACCAGTCGCAATATACATGCTGCAAGGATATTTCAAAAGTATTCCAAAAGAAATTGAGGACGCAGGCATCATGGATGGTCAAAATTGGTTTGGTATAATTTTAAAGATTATTATTCCTTTAAGTTTACCAGCTATTGCATCCGTTGCACTCTATGTTTTTATGATTGCTTGGAATGAATTCCTTTTTTCATTGATGTTTTTAGATAGCCCTAAGTCCTTTACTTTATCAAGAGCTATTCAATATTTGAGTGGAGATGCAGAAACACCACGCCAATACTTAATGGCAGGTTCAGTAATTGTAACTTTACCTGTACTTTTTATTTTCATATATTTTGAAAAATATTTAGTCAGCGGTCTAACAGCTGGCAGTGTAAAAGAGTAATTTTAAGTACTATGAAATTAAAGAGTTGTTTAAAATCATTTATATTTCTAATTCCTTTAATTTTGGTTTTTTCAAAATCTATGGCGGAGCCAACCTTTGTGCAAAGTAAATCAATCTCTGCGGCCACTTATTATGGATTTACATTTAATAACGATGGTACAAAAATGTATACACTAAAAAGTGCTAATACAAATAGTGTAGTTATCGAATTTATATTAAGTACCGCATATGACATTTCAACGGCAACCGAAAACCAAACTAAAAATATATATGTAGATGGAAGTCTTATAGCAACACAAGTAGTGTTCAATAACGATGGAACAAAAATGTTTATTGTTAACCATGGTAATCAAAAGGAAATAGATTACTGGTCACTAACCACTGCATTTGATATTTCAACTGCTACACATGATGGTGCTTTTTCTATTTCTGGTCAAGAGGCAAGAGCAAATTCAGTTGCATTTAATAATGATGGTACCAGAATGTTTGTTGCTGGTGTAGGAAATTATCGTTTAGAGCAGGATCGTATTCATGAATATTCACTAAGCACAGGATTTGATCTTAGCTCCACAGTTACTCATCTTAATACTGAAGAAATGAGTTCTTTTCAAAGTTATATCGACGGAGTTACTTTTAAAGACGATGGTACTAAAATGTATACCATTGATAATGAATCCAATCTGATTTCTCAGTTTAAATTAACTACACCTTATGATGTTTCTACTTTATCCCTTGAAGGTACCTATAATATAGATTCTCATGATACTGAAGGAAGAGAAGTTGCCTTCAGTAATGATGGAAGCAAAATGTTTTTCATTGGTGATGCAAACGATAAAGTTTATGAATTTAACCTAAGCTGTAATTGGAGCATAATTGATGGTGCTTGTGATGATCCTGTTGGTAAATATAAAGGCGGTAAAGATCATTTAGCTATAATTGACTCACAAACAACAACAGCTAAACAAATTGCTATCCACGCTACTACGCCAGTATTAAATCGTATGTTTTGGTTAAGACGTCATAGAAGTAATGACCAATTAAGTAACCAAAATATTAGATTAAATTTTTCTAATTCAATGATGGCCTCATTATCAGAAATAATCCCGGTATCTAACAAAACTAATGAGGTGTTAGATAAATTGTTGGATGAATGGTCATTTTGGAGTGAGGGCAGTATTAGTTTTGGAAGAGCAGGAGATACCTCACATTCGTCATCAAAAAAAATTGATAGTAAAGGTATCTCGTTTGGAATGGATAAAAAGATAAGTGAAAATAAATTATACGGATACGCATTCCGGTATGGTCGAGATGAAGTGGATGTAGGCTCTTTTGGCACGACACTGGATACCGACTCAGTTAGTTTATCACTTTATGGAACTTTCCCACAGGATGATGAAAGATTTATTGAAGGTATTTTGGGAGTAAGCAAGTTAAAGACTGATCATGTTAGAAAAGGAGGGGGGAATACTAGAACAGGTAATCGAAATGGATCACAAGTATTTGGTTCAGTTAATTATTTTACTACTTATCAAAAAGAAAAATTCAATATTTCTCCTAATATAAGAATTGATCTCAGCTACACAGAATTATCAAAGTATTCAGAAACAGGGGTAGCTAGTCTTGTTTATAATAAACAGGTAGTTGAAACTGGAATGATATCTTCAGGTTTTAATTTAAGTAATATTATTGACTATAACTCATTAACTTTTGAGCCAAATGCAGGTTTAGAATTTAGTTTAGACTTTAGCCCTCATCAGATGCAACATATAGGTATATCTCACAAACAACTGAATATACTAGAGGTATTGGTCAAGATTCTAAAAGCATTAGAGGCAATATTGGATTTGATTTAGAAATGGATAATGGTTTATCTCTAATGACGATCTATGAGAGAAATCAAAGTGAAATTGCTCATAGTGACACTTTATATATAGGGTTTGGCTTTGTGCCTGATGAAAACACTGAGTATGCTATGAAATTAGATAATAATGAAGCAACTTTAAATTATAAAACAAATTTAAGTGGTTTTGATATCAACATAAGTTCTAACTATAGTTTGATGAGTGAAATTCCCGAATATGGAACAAACCTTGAATTAAGAAATACATTCTGAACTATTATAAAGGGAGATACTAACATATATTCATACTGATGAAAAAACTTTTTGCGATTGTGGTTCTGGGTTTGTTGTTAAGTGGAAATGCTTATGCAAATAAAGAAAAAGCAAATAGTCATGGTGGTGCAAACGAATTACCTGAGAGTGCTCGACCAAATGATGCAACTATATCATTATTTGAGGTGCGAAAAAAAAATTTTATTGATCGTAGAAGAAGTCAAGGACGATTGTACATTGTCCCTCCAAAAGGAAATGCAAAAACATTTACTTATGAAAAAAATATATCTAGTTCGAAAGTTGATGAACAACTATCTGAAGGATATCTTCTGAGCTATCTATTTTATGACAATGGGGTAATTAAATATGATGGTAAAGCAAAAAAAGGACGTTTTAGGGAAGATATAACAGACGAAACACTATTTTATACTCACTCTACAGGTAAAAGTATTACGTCATATATAGTTGGTCACGCAATATGTGATGGTTATATTTCCTCAGTTGACGAAATTATAGATTGGCCACTTATGGAAAATACACTTTACCATGGTCAACCATTACGAAACCTTTTAAATATGGCAGCTGGCGACAAGCATGTTGTTAACAAAAGATCTAATAGATTTATGGGCTCCTCAGAACATCATAGAGATATGGGTCTTGATACTATTGCTCTTCTATTACAGGGTACTAAAGCTAAGGGAAATAAAAATTTTTATAATAATGCTTTAGCGGACATTATTGCAAACTATATAGTTTTTAAATCAGGAAAAGATTATGACAAATTAATGAAAAAAGTTTTTCAAGATAAAATTAAAATTGGAAATGAAATTTCTTATGAAAAACATGGTCAAACTCGCAAACATAAAAAAATTGCTAAATACAATGGTAGCCTCCAAACACTTGCTTCTTATTCATATTACATGACTAGATTAGATTTTTTAAGATTTGCAGAGGCTATGATGAAAGATTATCAAAATGAAACTTGTGTAGGAAATTACTTGAGAGAATCACAAGAACAAGCAATAAAATGGTTTAAATATCGTCCAACAAAAAAAAATGCACAATGGTATCTTCATAATTATTCTAAAAAATATGGTTCTCAATTCTATTTTGATTTTCAGGGATTGAAAAAAAGAAATATAATTGGAACAGAGGGATATAACGGACAAAATATATTAATTGATTTGGACAATTCACGAATAGTAGTAACAAATAGTGCTGCAACAGGTTGGAATGTTAAAACTTATATGTTGAATGTTATTAGAAAGGGGAAACTTCCAAAATAATTATTTGTTCGTGAAAAGTAGCAACAAATACCTAACAGTTTTATTAGATTTAGAATAAAGATTAATAAAATCTA
The DNA here is from genome assembly GCA_902595565.1 of uncultured Pelagibacteraceae bacterium. Lineage (GTDB taxonomy): Bacteria > Pseudomonadota > Alphaproteobacteria > Pelagibacterales > Pelagibacteraceae > Pelagibacter. The sequence continues at coordinate 18,598 of CACJQO010000007.1, read as the reverse complement.
TAGGATATTATAGGATAACTTACACCAGACTTGCACACAGAGAGATAAAAATATAAGCTTTTTATATAATGACAACATTACTTATAACTATTGTTCCCTCATTGATTATTTTAAGTTTCTTTTTCTTTTCAGATAAATTTAAAGAACCAAAACAAACTATAGCTATAGTTTTTTTTCTGGGAATTTTGATTTGTTTACCAGCAGGCATAATCAATGATTTTATGTATGAAACTTTTAACGATGGTTCTGATTTTTCAGAGAGATTGTCATCAAGTTTTTTAAGTGCAGCATGGTCTGAAGAACTTTTAAAGTTTGTTATTTTGTATTTTATAGTTTTGAGAAGAAACGAATTTAATGAACCAATGGATGGAATTGTTTATGGTGTTACAGTTTCTTTAGGTTTTGCAACTTTCGAAAATTATGATTATGTATTTAGATGGGCAGAGGAATGGGGTGTTGATCCATATCAAATGGCTATATGGAGATCCTACTCGGCTGTACCAATGCATGGTTTAATGGGATGTATAATGGGATTTTATTTTGGTATGTATGCTTTTAGTGCTAACAAAAAATACTTAATTTTATGTCTTTTAATTCCATTTATAATTCATGGTCTATATAATTTCTTACCACATCCTTTACATTTTATGGTTTTGGGAGTCGTTATAATTTATTCAATTACTCTTCATTCTCAATTTAAAAAGATGCAAATAATTAAAAAAAATGAAAATGAACAAAAAAAAATATGAAACTATTAAAGCATGTAACCTTTTTATTTTTAATAATCATAATTGTTAGTGTAAGCAACGTTCCGAATAATACAATTGACTCCCTCTCTTGGGCAATGGTAAAATAATTTTGTATGACATTTGGTGAATCTGTATCTACTTGTATAAAGAAATATTTTGTTTTTGAGGGTAGGGCTAGTAGATCTGAATACTGGTGGTTTCAATTAATTGTTTCACCCTCATATTTTATTTCTACTGTTTTTGAGAATGACATTGCTTACATTTTTCTTGGAATAACATTATTTACTCTTATTCCAGCTATCTCTGCTGGTGTAAGAAGACTGCATGATACAAATAGATCTGGATTTTTCTTATTAATTAGCTTTATTCCTTTCATTGGTGGATTAATACTTTTATTTTTTTTAATACCTGAGGGTACAAAAGGAAAAAATAGATTTGGTCCAGATCCATTAAAAAGAGTTACAAGAAAAAGAAATAAAAAAAAGAAATGAAATCAAGAAGAAAATTTATTAAATCATCTTTATTAGGATTAACTGCTATAACTTTTCCAAATATAATAACAGCAAACATTAATCAAGATTATGATGTAGTAGTAATTGGAGCGGGAGCCGCAGGACTTGCAGCCACAAATGAATTTAGAAAGCAAGGTGGAAAGTCGGTTTTATGCTTAGAAGCTTCTAATAGAATTGGTGGAAGAGTTTGGACTGATAATAGTATATTTAAAAAACCTTATGATGTTGGCGCATTGTGGATTGAGAATGGAAACACATCTCCTTACATAAAATTTGCAGAAAAAGATAGTAAATTTAAAATATATAAAGAGAGAAGTTCTGCTTCAGAAATTTATTCTGTCTATGATGGAAACAAAATTGCAAAAAATGAGAACGAACTTTGGAAAATTTATGATTCTAGTCAAGCATCTATAGCATCAACACGTAAAGATGTGTCTCCTATTGAAGTTGTTCCAAACCAAGATAGTCCATGGTTTAATACGGCACATATGCTAGTTGGTCCGTGGGAAATGGGAAAAGATTTTTCCGATTATTCATGTAAAGACTATAACTTTGATTATGATGTGATTGGAAGTGGAACTTATCATTGTGAACAAGGTTATGGAGCGCTAGTTAATGAAATGTATAAAGAAACCCCTGTAGAACTAAGTACAAAAGTTACAGAGATAGATTGGAGTGGAAAAGGAGTTAAAATTATTACTGATAAAGGAACAATCTCCTCAAAAAAATGTATAATTACAGTTTCGAATGCTGTTTTAAGCTCTGAAAAAATAAAATTTACACCCAAATTAAGTTCAGAAAAACAGGAAGCTTTTTCAAAAATATCTCTTGGACATTATAATAGAGTTGCTTTGGAATTTAAAAAATTATTCGCTAAAAAGGCTCATGACAGCTATCTGTATTATAAAGTGAAATCTGATAGTGCGGGATCTCCTAAAGGTGTTGGAATTACAATAAATCCTTCAAAATCCAACTTATGCCTCTGTGATTTTGGGGGAAAATTTGGACTTGAGATTTCAAAAGAGGGTAGTGATGCAGCAATCGATTTTGCATTAAATGAACTAATAAACATTTATGGTTCAAAAATTAAAAAGGATTTAATCGGTTCACATTTTGCAGATTGGTCATCTAATGTATTTATCCAAGGAGCCTGGGCGTCAGCTGAACCCGGTGCATTTAAATTTAGAGAAATTTTAAGAGAGCCTGTTGCAGAAAAAATTTATTTTGCTGGTGAAGCTACTGCTCGAGAATGGGGTACTGTTGGAGGCGCGACTGAAAGTGGTGTTCTTACTGCAAAAAAAATCAAAACTTAATTAATTAAAATTGATTGTGAGATTTTTATTTTATTTAATAGTTTGTTTTTATTTATTTATCTCTAATTCATACTCTATTAATTACTATAAATATCCACAAAAAGATCTACCAGAAAATTTTTGTAAAGATTTATACGATCGACTAAATTTTCCACATCCTAATTATGGATCTGAAGATCCAATAAAAGTCAAAATTGATATTCATGTTGATAGAATATTTGAGATCAAGGCTGATAAGAACACCTTTACAGCCCAAGTAAACTTATGGTTAACCTGGAATGATCCTAGATTAAAATCAATATTAGAAGAAATTGGTTATTTAACTGATGATGCCCAAAAACCATTTTATTTATGTAGTTATAATCCAACTATGGAATTTTCAAATTTTAAATTATTTGACCCTGCAATAGAATTTTTTAATAGAATAGATAAACCACCAATTGAAAATTTTATGGCCGATTGGGTTGATGTTTTTTCTGATGGTACCGTTGATAAGAGATTAAAAGATCAACCAATTTTTCATGTAGATGCTTTTAATTTTAAAAAATTTCCATTTGATAAACAAACATTATCTATTGAACTATGGTCTGAATACCCATCTTTCTTAGTAGACCTATCTCCTAATGAACCATATATGACTGAGTATTCCCAGTCTGGTATATATGAAAATGGTGGATCTGATGTACCATTATCCATTGATGGCTGGGCTGTTGGTAATCCTAGATATGAGACTTACTCTTATATAGAAAATGATGGCAGTCCTTACAAAGGTTTTTACTTATATTTTGATATCTCAAGACTTACTTCATACTATGTTTATAAAATTATATTACCTATAATTTTTATATTAGCCATATCATGGTCAGTTTTTTGGGTAAGAGGATCTCAGCTTGAGGCTAAAGTTAATGTTACAATTGTTTGTTTGCTATCTTTAATTGCTTATAACTTTATTATTGATGAGGATTTACCTAAATTACCATATTTAACATTTATGGATTGTTTTATATTGGTGTCATATTTTTACACTGGTATAGCAACAATTTTGTGTGTTTATTCGTTTCTCAGAAAACTTAGATCAGGTAGAGATCTTAGTGTAGTTGATAGGTATGCTCAGTTTATAGGTCCTATAAGTTATTTTACCATATTATTTATTCTATTAACATATTTCTATAATTTAGAGGCAGCAAAAGGTTTATTTCTAGGTAGTAAATTTTTAAGTTAATTTTATTGCTCTCTTTTTTTCTGATTTTTATAGTCTGTTTTTTCACCTAAATTTAATTTGAGCTTAAGTTCTGCAATTTTTTTTTCTAACTCTATAACCTCTTTAGATATCTGTTCTTTCTCTTTTTCGTCTACTTTATCATCATCAAGAGCTTTTCTGGTTTCTTGCATTACATCTCCAATAGACTCGCCTAATCTTAATAAATTATTGATTATTTCATCACTAGTGTCGTGATCTTTTTTGTTTTCAATTTCTTTTCTAAGTAAAGTTTCATAAGCAGTTAGAAAAGGAGTTCCTTTGCCAATCTTTTTGCAATGGATATCTAACTCTAACCCATCTTGTATATGAAGTTGTCGATCTTTAAAATTAGGATTACTTATATGTTCTATAGCTTTTCTCTTCTTTTCAATAACTGTCTCAATATTTTCATAACCAATATCGTCAGCTAAATCTTTTAAAACTCTTTCAAAAGAATAGGGCTTCCTTGGGTAACCTTTTTTCTTATTCATAAATTAAGATTATTAGAAATTCATCCGTAGGCAAAGTCAAAAGTTAACCTACGGGGAAATGGTTTAATTCTGATTATATTAACCATGTGTTTATTAAATTAAACACACAAAGATTAAGAGGAAATGAGCAAATTGATCTTTCTAGGTTCATCATAGCCTTACTTTCTACAATTTGTGAATTCCTCTTAATCCTAAACACTAACAAAGAGGAGAACATGAAAAAAATAAAAGTAGAAGACAACACTAATGATAATGGAATATTTCAAATTATTGGAATACTTCTAATAGGATTTGCAGTTGTTGATTTTGCAATGTCTTGGATGGGTACAAATTTAACTGCATTCTTAGGTCCTTTATCGCAGTTTACCCCACTTGCTGCAGGTTTAACTGGAGCAATGTTTTTAAACTTAGGGAATAAAAGTGAATAAATCAACATTGATATCCCCTGTTACTTTCCAGGGGATATTAACTAAACAAAATTGATAAAATGGATAAAGTAAAGATAACTTGCCCTAACTGTAATAAATTATTTTCTGTACATGAGACATTACAAAAGATCTTGAAAGAAAAAGAGCAAAAATATCAAGAGGAAATTAAAGTCAAAGAAAAATTATTAGAAGAAAAATATAAACTTAAACTAAAGTTGAATGAAAAAAAAATATAAAAAGAAAAATACAGAGTTTTACTTGCTTAGAAAAAAAAGCTTATCAGAGGCTGATTTATTTGTTACTGACTATATAAAAACTAAACAAAGGTTAGAAAATTTAGAAAGTGAATTTGTAACTCTACAAACATTTGTAAGAAACCAGGAGATATATTTCAATGACAAAAAAAAACACTAATATTTCTGAAATAAGAGTAGAAGAAGTTCATAATAATGAAGAGGGTAAACATTTTTTTAGAGTTTATTTTTATTATGAAAATGGCAAGATAGAGATTATGGGAGAAAGCAATATCAAGCCAATTTTAGCAAGATATGTTTCTAAAATTTATTAAATGAAAAAAAATATTAAAGAGTACGTAATTAATCCAAGTGCTTTATCTTATCTTTGTAATCATTGTGCTTATCTAAGACAAAATTACGAACTTTATAACGACTCTATTTCAGCAGGAATTACTCAAACATTAGATGGAATAGAAAAGGATTATTTTCTAGGTGATAGTAAAAAGATAGATGAAGAACTCAAAGATGGCGAAACTATTGATCCTTACAATGTTACTTTTTACTCAAAAACATTATTTGATAATAAAAAAAGACCTTTTAGAATAAAAGGTAAGGGAGATGCTATTGTAAAATTTAAAGATGGAACTTGTGGTATAGTAGACTACAAAACATCAAAATTTAAAAAAAATTCTTCAAAAAAATCAGATTCATTTAAAAATTCTGATCTTCAAAAAAAAATTGATGAGTATGATCCCCAATTACATGCTTATTATCTTTTGTATTCAAATCTAGAAACTGATTTTGATTTTTTAAAATCAAAGTATCAAAAGAAATATCCGAAATCAAAAGAACCTAAGATTACTGAGGGTGTCAATAGAACTCTTAATAGGATTAAAGAAATATCAGTTGACCAGGCAAAGCTCTTTGGTTTAGTTTTTGTTTATCCAGAAGAAAGTGATTTTAAAGATGGAATTAATGTTAAATTTTCACATCAATTTGAAAAAGTAGATATGGATATTAAAAATTTTATGAAAAAAATTACTGAATATATTGATATGCTTATTAAAGATTTACCACCAAAGCCACCTGAAGAATGTAAATGTTTTATGCATAAGTTCTTTTATAATGAAGAAAAGTTAAAGGAACTTAAATAATATGAATGAAGAAAGAAGTATAATCAATATTCTAATTTTATTATCTATATCTGATGATGAATTGCATCAGAAAGAGAGAGATTTTATTGAAGACTATATTAAGGAAAAAAATTTTGATTTAGATATAGATCAGACCCTTGAAGAAATGAAAGATAAATTTAGAGATGATTTTGATACGTCATGTTTATTTTATTTAAATTCAATAAATGAGAAAATCATACAAGAAGAAGTTATTATCCTTACAAAAAAATTAGCTGCCGCAGACTTGATTGTAAAAGATAGAGAAGTTAAGTTTCTAGAATTAGTTAAAAAGACATGGAAAATATAACCACAAATAATGATTGGGATTGGAGAATTTATTGCAATAATAAAAAATGTGATTTTAGTGTTGAACTAAAAATAGAAAATTTAAAAAGTTTTTTCGATGAAAAATTTGGCAAAGAAATTTTTGACACGGCAAAAGAATATGACATAAATATTTTTTCACATTTATACGATGAAATTATGTGTGGAAAATGTGAAAATTTTCCTTTAAATATTATAAATAATAAACACGAGTTAGTTTTGGATCCAGATAAGATTATTCCATGTAGTGAATGCGAGAAACCTATTTTACTTACAAGATTAAAAATTAAAAAAGGAACTAAAATTTGTACGCCATGTGCTAGAAAAGAAGAATTATCGATTGTTGAAAAAATCAAAATCCATAACGATAAAGCTATGCCAAAGTCTCCACCAATACCTCCAAATATGACTAAATGTGAAAAATGTGGAAAAGATTCTACAACAAGATATGTTCAGTCAAGTGGCACTTGGTTCTTAGGTTGTTCAACTTTTCCATCATGTTGGTGGCGAAAAAGCTTACCTCAAACTGCTGAAATTTCAGGCGCTAATTTAATTGTAAACTTGAAAGGTAGTGCTAATGATTTATTGTATGCTGCAAAAGAAGCCACTAAAGTAAATAATTTAAAAGTGCTAAAAGATATTCATGAAGAAATGATTTATAGAAGGGAAAATAGAATTTTAAAAGGAAAGCCTCCGAACAAAAGATTAAATCAATATATTGAAGCAGTTGTAGGATATATTAAATCTTTAGAACAATAATGAGTGAAATTGAAAAAAAAATAGACGCTAGATTAAAGAAGCCTTTTTTTACAGAAATGCTCACAATGGCATATGTTACAGGAGCTAATCATTCAGATTATTTAGCTACTGTAAAAAAATGGGCATTACACTTTAGAGAAATTCTACAAGGTCGAAATTTGATCAAAAAAATAAAACACAGACCAAAAGAATTTTGGAATTTTAAAGGTAAAAAAACTATTTATAATATTGATGGCGGACAGTTAAGTTTAGCTATTACAGGTGCTGCAACAATGGGTGTACGAGTAGGTGTATATAAAGTAAAACCTGGTGATTTCTCAAAAGAAAGAGAAGATTACGATGATAGTTCTTTATTAACTTCAAATTTAGTAGATATGACTGGCGACTCTCATTTTGAAGAAGACGATGATTATGAGGTTGATTTCAAAAAAATGTTAGAGAGTTCAAGAATGATTATGGAAATAGCTGAGGTTATTAAGCAAATAGAGGGAAAAGGAAAATGGAAAGATATGCCAAAAGAAAAAGATCTTATATTTCTTCATGGACCAATTTTATTTGAAGCTGCTATGTATCATCTAACGTCTGATGCCAATGATAAATTTCCTTCATTTAAAAAAGAATTTTGCGATGGTATCTTGCAGCACAAGCCTAATTTTATTCTCAAAGAATTTAAGAATTGGCGAAAAGAAGATGATAATTACTTAAGAACTTTTATTCCTCTTTATTGTGAAATAGCCAATTATTTAAAAAGATCCAAGATACCTACATATGGTGTGGTTGAAAGAAGTGTAAATAAGGCGCCAGGAACTGTATCTAAAGCAATGATTGGTGAGCTTTACGGAACAAGAGTGAGGAAAATTCAATTAGAAAAAAGAAATTTTGACAATAGCTGGAAAGTAAAAAAAGCAGGACATGCAGCAAAAGGTGACGAGATTGAAAAAGTTTTCAAAAGTTATGTATTAGGTGATCCTTATTTGTTTGATTTAATTTTAGATGAAGGTGAATATATTCAACCAATTCAAGTATTAAAACAAAATCCATTCAAATGGCCAAATTTTTCATCAAAAGGCTATTTTGAGAAGTTTTTTGATTACATGCCAGAACCATATGTAACATATTTAAAAACCTCTGAGTTTAGAAAACCTATTAGAGTAGAAACATTGAATATATTAGAAAGTTTTGATGATGATATAGATTTTATATTCCATTCAGCAAAAATGTTGCCGCAATATGCTTTTCCACTTGGTTTAGATACAGTAGATAAATTAGCAAAAGTACCTAATTGGATGAGACATTCACTAAAAAATGCTTATCAAATGAGAATGTTAAGAGCTTTGATTAACACTGGAAATAAAAAATATATTGAGTTAGGCTTAAAGTCTTTAATACCGAATAGAAATGGATTTAATAGACCATAAATTATGAGTGATAATAATTGGGAAGAGATAGGAACAGTAATAGGGAGCACATCAACTGATAGTTACGGTTTCTTGTTAACTAGTTTAAAAGGAAGTCTTGGAGATATAGTAATTACTGAAACAGAAATACCCTCAACACAACGAGGCACAAAGAAAGTATATATATGGGGCAGAATAGTTTCTATGGATAGAACTAATCCTACATTTCCTAATGAAGCTGCTGCAGAATTAAATAGAATTGGAGCTATTGAGGAGACAATAGCCATGGTTGGTTCAGAACACCTACATGCTGAAGTTCAAATTATGGGCTGCACTGATAAAGACTCAAATGATGAGGACATCATCTTAAACCCTTTGAGTTATCCGGTTAAACCTACCAGTAAAGTGCTTTACCCAGATGCAAAAATTGTAAATAGACTTCTTTCAGGTAAAAATGACGATGATTATCCAATACGTGTTGGAACTTTAATTAATAGACCGGACATTGAAATATTCATGTCAGGTGAGGCATTAGCAGCAAGACATCTGGCGATATTAGCTCAGACTGGTGGTGGAAAAACTGTTGCCTCAAGAAGGATAATATCTGGACTTGCTTCACATGGTCATCCAATTATTATTTTTGACCCACATGGTGATTATTTAGGTTTATCAAAAAATATAGAGGCGCTTAAAAAAATTTCTAAAAACAAAGATATTAAAGTCAGATTGTTATCTCCAAAATTATTAGCTACAAGAGAAAAAGTTCCGGGCGCGATTGGTGAAATAGTAACAAAATTAGGTTTGTCGATGACTGAAGCTCAATTAGGTGTATTTTATAACATTGTAAATAATGAAGAATTTGTAAACAGTTTATCTGCTACAGAGACAAACTTACTTAAACATCTTGAAGATTTAATAGAACATGTGAGTGGAGTAACATTGGAAGGAAGGGCAGAAAGTTCTAGAGGACCTATTTTAAGAAAATTAAGATTAATTCAAGATAGATTAGAAAAAATGGAAAAAATTAATGATAGACAAAGATCAATTTTTTCTAACAAGGGTCTAAAATTTGAAGATATGCCTGATCCAGAAACTAATCCGCACATGCTAATTAAACAAAATCAAATTACAATCCTCTATTTAGGTGGTTATGAAAGAGTAGTTCAAAGCACAATGGTTTCAATTATTTTAGAAGATCTTTTTAATGATAGATCAAGCATGAAAGATGGAAGAGTCCCAGCTTTTTCTGCCATTGTTGAAGAAGCACACAATTTTGTACCATCAAAGTCTGAAGAAAAATCAGAGTCTCCCTCATTAATGACGATTAGAAGATTACTTACTGAAGGAAGAAAATTTGGAACTGGTGTAATTCTTATTTCTCAAAGACCCGGTAGACTTGATGAAACTACTCTTGCACAATGTAATACATTTTTAGTTTTAAAACTTGTTAATCCAAGAGATCAAAATTGGGTAAGAAATGTTATGGAACAAATGTCAGAGCAAGATGCCAAATGGCTCAAAGCATTTGGTAAAGGACAAGGGTTCACTAGTGGTTATGCTGTAAAATTTCCTCTTCAAATTCAAATTGACTTTGATAAAGAGCTAGTTTGGGATGAGATAGGTAAAGAGGATTTTATCAGACAAAATAAAGAAAACTGGGAAAAGGGTGGCAAAGCAGAGTCTGATGAAATGGCTAAAAATGAGGAAAAAGAAAATCAATTATTAAAGAAAAGCAAAAGAGTTGGCTTAAAATAAATTAAGCGACTTTCTTTTGTTTTTTTTTAGATTGAAATAAATAATTAATTACATTTAAGCAAATTTTTTCAACAACATTTATTGCTACTGCATTTCCAGCTTGCTTGTAAGCTTGAAGATCTGAAACAGGAAATTTAAAGCTTTCTGGAAATCCTTGGAGTCTAAAAACTTCTCTTGGAGTTAATTTTCTAGGATTTTTATTTTCACCTCTATAAAGTAAACATTCACTACCGTCTTTATAATATCTTGCTGAAATTGTAACTGTTGCTTTATCATTAGGATAAGACATTCTAAACCCAAATCCTTTACCTGCTTTTTTATTTCTAATTTTTCTTTTTTTATGACTATTCCATAAAAGATCTGAAATAACATATTTTCTTGGAGGATATTTGTCTAAAAAATCTTTAATAATCGTCTTTTTATAAGTTGGTTTTGGGTATTTAAATTCTCCATTATAATCTAGGAAACCAACAATAAATATTCTTTTTCTTCTTTGTGCTAAACCAAAATCTTGAGCGTCTAAAATTTCAGGTTCTTGAACATAATAATTTTTTCTTAATTCTCTGAGAATTTTGTTTAAAATATTTCCATTTTGATAATCTTTTAAATTTTGAACATTTTCTAAAATAAATGCTTTCGGTTTTTTAATATTTAAAATTTCTAAGATGTTAAAAAACAAATCACCTTGTTTTTTGTCTTCAAAACCATGGGCGATTCTTAAATTTTTTCTTTTTGAAATACCTGCTCTTGAGAAAGGCTGACAAGGAAAACCCGCTAACAAAATATCATGATCTGGAATTTTAATGTTAATTTCATTTTTTTTCACTGATTTGATATCTTCTATTAAAGGTGTTAATGGAAAATTTAAATCATAGGTCTGTCTACAATAATGATTTATTTCAGAATATAATTTACATTCATCTTTAAAGTGTAATTTATTAAGAGCTCTTTGAAGTGATATTCGCATACCACCCACACCTGCAAATAGATCAATGGAAGTTATTTTTTTCATAAGAATCAATCCAATAATATCTTTTTTTTAACAAAATTCAGTCTGAATAAAACCAATAAAATATGATTAAAGAAATTATGAAATGGATCTCGTTAATTTTATTTATGCGATTTACTCTTTTTTTTGTTATATTGATCACAAATGTAAAAGCTGATGAGGAATGGAGTATTAGAAATTTACCCTTTAATAAAGCAAATTTACAATCATCCTATACTCTAGATGATGGAGATAAAATTTATATTGAACAATTTGAGAGAGGAGACAGAATTTGGAAATATGACGTTAAAAATCAAACTTTTAGAAAATTAGCATTTGTTTGGAATTTTATCACCTTAGTAAAAAATTGTGAAGGTATAAATGAAAAAGATATCTATTTTGCAACAAACTTGGAATATTATTTAGGTGGAGGAACTAAAATTGATAATCCACAGATAAGAATTTTTTCATTAGATGACTCAAGTCCTTGGAGAGATAGCGATTTAGGTATAGTCCCAAATATAGATTGGGCAAAACAATTTTGTGAATTTTATTAAACAATTTTAAAAAGAGCATAGGATTTTAAGGGAGAACTTGCACAAAACTTGCACACAGGGAGATAAAATAAAAAAAATTTACTTATTCATCTTGTTCAATTATAAATATTGGCATAAACACTCATGAAATTCGTTAATGCCCTCGTGGTGAAATTGGTAGACACAAAGGACTTAAAATCCTTGCCGCTTGCGGAGTGCCAGTTCGAGTCTGGCCGAGGGCACCATTAAATGAATAGAGTTCAAATCATATCTGATAAAAATCAAAAATCTTTAAAGATTAAATTACTAATTCAAAAAAAGATTAAACAAAATAATATAAAACGATCCAATATTATAATTGTGATTGGTGGTGATGGTTTCATGCTTCAAACATTAAAAAAAAATAGAAAGTTAAAAAAGTTTTTTTATGGGGTAAATTCTGGAAGTTATGGATTTTTAATGAATAAATTTTCATCAAAAAATATCATAAGCAATTTACATAAAGCTAAAATGATAACTATTTCTCCTTTAGAGATGTCTGTAAAAAATAATAAAAACCAAACAAAAAAACATATCGCTATAAATGAAGTTTCAATTTTGAGACAAAGTAGACAAGCTGCCTCTTTATCAATTAATCACGGCTCTAAACAAGTTATAAAAAAATTAGTTTCTGATGGAGTCCTTGTTTCAACACCAGCTGGAAGCACAGCATACAATCTTTCAGTTCACGGACCAATTTTGAGTTTAAACTCAAAAAAATTGTCTATTTCACCCATAAGTCCATTTAGGCCTAGAAGATGGAAGGGAAAAATTGTAAGTGATAGGTCAAATATAATGATTAAAAACTTAAATCCCAAAAAAAGACCCATCAGTGCTGTTGCAGACAATATTGAAATAAGAAATGCTAAAAATATAATAGTAAAAACAAATCAAAAAATAAAATTTAATCTTTTATATGATAAAAATAAAAGTCTTCAGAAAAAGATAAAATTAGAACAATTGCGTAAAGAAACCTCTTAATAATAATTACAAATTTTATGAATTATAAAAATTTATTAAAATCCAAAAAATATAAGATCGGTATTTGGGGTACTGGATATATTGGTTTATCGACAATGGTTTATTTTTCAAAGAAAAATATTAAATGTGTAGGTTTCGATATTAATAAAGAAAAAGTTGGAAAAATTAATTCAGGAATAATTCCTTTAAAAGATTTAGAAAAATGGTTTGGGTTTAATATAAAGAAGATAGTTAAAAAGGGTTATTTGAAAGCTACCACGAATCCTAATGATTTAATTTCAGAAAAATTTATTGCACATTTTATTGCGGTTCCAACTGAAAAAGATGGAAAACCTTATTATAAACCATTGATGAGTGTATTAAATAATATTTCAAAAATTAATAAAAAAAAAACAAAAATACCACCATTAGTAGTCGTTGAGTCAACTCTTGCTCCAAAAGTTTCAGACAAAAAAATTTTACCATTTTTAAAAAGAAAGAAATTTAAAATTGGTAAAAATATTTTATTTTCTGTCGCACCAAGAAGAGACTGGTTTATTGAAGGTGTCAAAAATTTGGAAAATCTTGATCGGGTTTATGGTTCAACTGATAATAAATCTGCTAAAGTTACAAAGGATATTTTATCAATAGTTTGTAAAAAGTTACATGTTGCAACCTCTTATAAAGTATCTGAAATGGTAAAAAGTGTTGAGAATGCCTATAGACATATGGACATCACTCTTGCAAACCAACTTTCGGTCGCGTTTCCAAACGACAATATAAGAGAAGTTTTAAAATTAGTTGGAACAAAATGGAATGTTGAAACTTTCCATCCTGGTATTGGAACAGGAGGATATTGTATTCCTTTGTCTAGTAGATATGTTTTATCACAAGTTAAAAATAAAAATAAACTTACTTTGTTAAGAGAAACCATTAAGACCGATGATAAGATGAGTTTGACAATATCTAATTCAATTGCAAAAAAAAATTTGAAAAAGATTGGAATTCTTGGACTATCTTATAAAGGAGATCTAAAAGTGAGTGTTTTATCTAAAGTAATTCCTTTAGTGAAATCACTTAAAAAGAAAAAATTAAATGTAAAACTTTTTGATCCATATTTTACGCCTAAGGAAATAAAAAGAGCCGCAAGTGTTAAAACATTTAGATTTCCAAACCAATTGAAACAATTTGATTGTATTATTGTTACTGTTAATCATAAACAATTCAGAATATCGTCTTCAAAATTAAATAAATATCTTAAGAATTGTAAGCTTATTATAGATCATGAGGGTGCTTGGGAAAATTACAACTTAGCTAACAAATATCGTTTAACAGGGGATAGTGGATGGTTGTAAATTTGATATAAGATAATGCAAAAAGTGAGATCTTTAGTTACTGGTGGAGCTGGTTTTATTGGAAGTAATTTAGTTGATAGGTTAGTAAATGAGGGTCATAAAGTTATTGTAATTGATAATTTTGTTTCAGGTAAAAAAAGTAATTTATCTCATCACCTTAAGAAAAATGTTAAAATTATAAAATTAGATATCTCAAATAAAAAAAACCTTGATAAATATTTTAAAGGCATACACTATGTTTTTCATTTAGCTGGTCTAGCAGAAATAATACCAAGTATAAAAAACCCAAGAAAATACTTCGTAAACAATACTCTTGGAACACTTAATGTTTTAGAGGCTTCAAGAAAAGTTAAGATTAAAAAATTTATCTATGCAGCTTCTTCAAGTTGTTATGGAACACCAAAAAATATACCGACTAAGGAGACTGATAAAATTGATACAAAACATCCTTACGCATTTACAAAATTTTTAGGGGAAGAAGCATTAATTAGATATGCAGATCTTTTTAAAATGCCAAATATTTCTTGTCGATTTTTCAATGTTTATGGTCCTAGACTAAATACAACTGGTCAATATGGAGCAGTATTCAGTAATTTTTTAACTCAAAAAAAAAATAAGAAACCGCTCACAATAGTTGGAAATGGAAAACAAACTAGAGACTTCATACATGTTGATGATTTAACAAATGCATTTATTAAATTAGCAAAAAGTGGTTTAAAAAATAAAATTTATAATTTAGGTTCAGGAAAAGAAACCTCGATTAATAAAATTGCAAGTATCATAGGTGGAAAAAAGACATTTATTCCAAAAAGACCAGGAGATCCTAGTCGATCTTGTGCAAATATTTTAAAAATTAAAAAAGATATTAATTGGAAACCAAAAATTTCAATTAAGCAGGGAATTAAACGTTTATTTTTGAATTAAACTCTTTTGATAATATCAGATATCTGTTTAAACATATCCTTTTCAAGTGGAAAATTATTTTTTTCAATGTCCTTTTGAATTTTCATATAATTTGTCATTATAAATTTTGTTGTTTCAATAAATGATTTTGGATCCCTTTTAGATACGAAAATTCCTTTTCTGTCTTTGATTATATGAGCAATATCTTCAAAAATTAAAACTGGTCTTCTACGAATTAAAGACTCATCAACAACATATGGTTGACCTTCGGTGTATGATGGTAAAATTAATATATTGTGATTATCATAGGTATCAATTAAATGTTGTCTATTCGATATATATCCTGGAAATTTAATATTATTGGTATTTTTCATTAATGTTTTAAACTCTTTTTGATGGGTTAAATTATTGGTTTTACCAATTATTGATAATTCAGAATCAAGTTCTAAATTTTTATACATTTCTAAAAACTCATTTATGCCTTTTACTGGATTAATTCTAGCTACATATAAAAATCTAGGTTTGTCAATTTTGGCCTCTTTAAAATTTGCAAACCATTTTTCATCTAAAGAGGAAGAATTAATTACATGAAAATCTTTTTTTCTATTATAAAGTCTGTCATGAAGAGCAATTACAGTTGAATTTGATGTAACTATAGTGAACATAATATTATAAATCCAAACTGACCAATTTCCTAATAAATTTGCCCATTCCTCATGACCACTACTTATAAGATAAACATAAACTTTTTTTCGAAAAATAAATAAAAATAATGATGCGATGAAGGTGTATGGAGTAATACAAATAATATAATATTTTGTATTTTTATTTTTAAAAGTTGATAATACAAAATAGATAAATTGAATAATATTTGATGCTATTTTTACTTTATCTAAGTTTAACTCATGACTTTCACTTATATTTGATTTTCTTACGATATACTCTACATTAAAATATCTATTTAATCCTTCAGGGAGTATCTTAAAATTATAATTTCTAGAAAAAAATTTTCCATTTTGTTTTGAGACTTTTTCATTGTTAAGTACAACTAAATTTTCCATTTAACTTTATATCTTAAATTATCTAAAAACTAAATAATATTGGGTAATATAATCTTAATAAGTATATTTTAATAAATCTTGTTGTAACACAAAGTCAAAGGATGAAAAGTATTAAATAAATGATATATCTTTGTTATGATAAATTTATTATCCATAATTAAAAATAATCTTTTTATTCAAAACTTTTTTTCTAGCCTGATAGTTTTAATACATCCTTATTTGGAGAATACCCTAAGTAAGTATACAGCAATTAAAAAAGCTATGTTTATGAATTATCACGACGATACACCAGGAGATTATTTAGAATTTGGAGTTTTTACTGGAAGTTCATTTAATTTTGCTATGAAAATAAATTTAAAAATGGAAAAAATATTTAAAAAAAAAATTGATACTAATTTTATAGGTTTTGACTCTTTTGATGGTTTTGGTGAAATTAAACCTATTGATGAGAATCCAAGTTTTCAAAATGACCTATTTAAAGTAGATAAGAAAAAAGTAATTAGAAATATTGAGAGAAATTCAAAAAAACAAAAATTTAAATTAATTGAAGGATTTTACCAAAAAACACTTAAAGATAAAAATACAAATGATTATGACATTAAAAAATCAAGAATTGTCATGATTGATTGTGATCTCAAAGAATCTACTATTTTAGCATTGAACTTTGCAAGACCATCATTTCAAGAAGGTACAATTATAATATTTGATGATTTTAATTTTTACAAAGGTAATAGTAATAAGGGAGAATATGGTGCATTTGAAGAGTTTAAAAGTAAAAATCCAAACATAAAATTTAGAAAGATATTTGATTATGGTTATAGTGGCAGAGCATTTATTATAGCAAATTTAAATTAATTTTTAGTTTTGCTTAACTTTAAATATTTTTTACAAAGATTAAATTTAGGATTTGAAAAAGAAATATTTGCATAAAAAGAAAAATGTGGTGTAAAAAATAATGGATAACTAAAATTTACATCAACTTTATTATAAAATAATTTAATAATAGAATATATTTCGTCATAATTATTAACGTGTTCATGGTTCATTAATTCGTTATAATTACAACCAGTTCTTAATTTGAATAAAATTCCCGAGATGTAACGATTTGCAATTGTCCAGGCCAAATATCCTTCGCATGGTATTGAATGAGAATGAAAACTATTTTTATTTTTTAATTTAAAAGCACTTATTGCTAAGAATTTAGGTAGATCTGTCAAGTGTTCCAATGTTGCGCAAGAAATGATCCTATCGTATTTTTTATGCGGAACACTAAACAAATTTGAGTAAACCTTATTAATCTTTTTTTTTAAATGATTATTCCGAAATAAAAATTTTTTTGGTTCTATAATATCATATAAATCTTTTTTTTTTAAATTTTCATAAAGAAGATGATTTAAAGTTCCTGCACCAATTTCTAATGTACGCACATTAGATCTAATCTTATATTTTAAAATATTTTTATGCATCCATGATTCAAATAAGGAAATAACTTTACTTTCTCTATTAGTTTTATATTCATCTTTAAATATCTTTTTAAGTTGAAAACTTAACTTTGATCTTTTTTTTGGATACTTTTTTATCAATTCTTTCAAAATAGAGTTATTTTTTTTACTTACGTTGTTCATTTTTTTTATTATATTTCAAAAATTATATGATTATATTATGAAAAATCTAACAGTAATTGTTCCATGTTATAATTACGAAACATATATACTAAGTAATATAGAAAAGCTAATTAACAAATTAGAAAAATATAAAATTGATTATGAGATAATAATCATAAACGATGGAAGTTCAGATAACACAAAAAAAAAAGTTGAAAGTATATCAAATAACCAAAAAATAAATTTAATAAATAATTATAAGAATAAAGGAAAATCCTTCTCAATAATTAATGCACTACCTTTATGTAAATATGAAAATATAATTTTGATTGATTGTGATTTACCATATTTTGATTACTTTGATAAAGTTATCTTAGGCATCAAAGATAATTTTGATCTTATTTGTGTTAATAGACGATCAAAACAAAGTGTTTTGATAGATAAAGATTTATCATATTATCAAAAAACTAGATTTGCATTGGGAAACTTTTTAGGAAAATTGATAAATTCTTTTTTAAAAATTGAATTAGATGGCCCAGATACTCAAGCTGGTCTTAAAGCTTTTAAAAAATATAACGATTTCAAAAAACTGAGATTTTTTTCTAGAAAGTATTTTTTTGATCTTGAACTAATTTATCATTACAGAAAAACACAAAAAAAAATTTTAACTATTCCTGTCAAATACCAAATATCAAAAGAGTCAAATATTAAAATATTCTCAATTAAAAATTTTTACATTTTATATGAATTTTTAAAAATTCTCATAATTCTTA
>CACJQO010000006.1:0-34982 GCA_902595565.1 uncultured Pelagibacteraceae bacterium | reverse complement strand
GAAGCCACCCTTTTTTTTAGTACTTCTTATTCTTAATAACTTTATATTCAAAATTTTGAGTTGTTTCGTTTACACTAATTAGTTTAGCGCCATTTTTTATGTGAAATTTATAAGCCATATCTGTTAAAGGAGACAAAGTAACTAATCTGTTGAGATGATTTGATTTTTTTATTTTGTTAAATACTTCTTTAACAATTAATTTACCACCTCCCTTTTTTTTAGACCAAACAGTATAGGCGATTGCAATTTTACCTACATTCTGTCCTCTCAAGGTGCTCTGTAAATGAGCATCTTGACTCATAATATCTAAATCCTCTACAGACTTTGGTATTTCATTGGTATAAGCAAAACACATGACGGCATGGATTTCTCCTTTATACTTAACCCCAAAAATTTTTCTTCCATAACTTCTTCTAAAAGTATTATCAAGTTCTGGTCTTACAGGATCTTCTTTAGTATTACATTCTTTCAGCTCAACTAACTCTGCACCTTTAATCCAATCAAAAAAATTACCAATATTTTTACCAATAATTTGTTTATTTTTTCTAAGTCTTGCTTTTATTCTTGGCTTAAATTTTTTAGATTTCTTTGAATAGTTTTTAATAGAGCCATCTTTCAAATATTTAGCTACAAGTTTTTCTTTAACAACTTTAATAATTTCTCTCATAATTTTAGATTAGTTATAAACTAAAATATCTAAATATAAAAATTGTCCCAATAACATAGAGAAAAACTCCAAACATTCTTTGAGCTTTAATTTTACTCATTTTATGAACTGTATTAACTCCTATTCTTGCCATTATTGTTGTTATTGGAATAAATATTAAAAACGCTGGGATATTTACAAAACCAATGCTTAAAGGCAGACTAACATCTAAATAAAGTCCAGTTGAAAAGAACCCTATCGTTCCTGAAATAGAAATAATCCAACCGATAGCAGCGGCACTACCAATAGCTTTTGTAATTGGATATCCAAAAAATCTTAATATAGGAACATTCATCATTGCCCCTGTAATGCCCATAGGTGCGGAAATTGAACCAGATATAAAGCCTAAAACAGCTTTGGGAAAAAAACTAAATCTAGGTTTAATTTTATTGGAATTTTCTTGTTGTAAAAGCAAATAGGCACCAAATATGAAAACAACAATTGAAAAAAAAAGAACTAAATATTTCGTCTTTAAAAAAGCTGCTAAAAAAGATCCAAAAAAAACTCCTAAAATAACAAAAAATCCAAAAATTTTTAAAACACTAAAGTCTACTGCATTATGCTTTCTATGAGTAAGAACGGAAGCTGTTGATGTAAAAATAGTAATGAAAAATGCAGTTCCAACAGCTAAATGCATTGTGTAATCCTCTGTGAGATTTAAAAAATCGAATATAAAAAAAAGAAATGGGACCGATATTAAACCACCTCCGATCCCAAAAAGCCCTGCAAAAAAACCAACAGGTATAGCAGCCATGACCATCAAAATAATCAAATAAAAGTAATTTAGATTTGTAAGGGTGTCGGTCAATTTTTATATTTTTAATTTATACTTAAATACTCGATAAAAGATCGTATTGATACTAAAATTAAAAATATTCCAAAAATTTTACTAAGTAATTTTTTATCAATTTTATGAACAACTTTAGCTCCTATACGAGCCATAACCATCGTAACAGGAACAAATACTGCAAATCCCAGTAAATTTATGTAACCAACACTATAGGGAGTATTGACATTATCAATTATTTTACCGCCAGTTATCATTGTAACAGTTCCAGTTAAAGCAATTAAAAAACCAACTGCTGCTGCTGTGCCAATTGATTTTCTAATGTCATATCCAAAAGTTCTCATAAAAGGAACCATTAAAGATCCGCCCCCAATACCTAAAGGTACAGATATAAACCCAATAATTACGCCAGAAATATTTTTTACAATAGCTGAAATTTGTTTTGGGTTATCTACTAGTTTTTCTCTTAAAAAAATAAAAAACAATCCAACCATGAGGGCGAAGATTGAAAAAAATAAAACTAATGTAGGAGTTTTTAAATTAACAGCTAAGAAAGTTCCACCAATAACACCTGCTAAAATAAAAACACCAAATGATCTTACCATTTTAAAATCAACAGCATCATACTCTTTATGGGTCATTGTTGAAATAATTGAAGTGGGAATAATTATTGCAAGTGATGTTCCAACTGAAAGATGCATTCTCGTGACGATATCGAAATCCAAAACTGTAAAAGCATAATAAAGCGCAGGAACCATTACAATACCACCACCTACTCCCAACAATCCAGCCATGAAACCTGCTCCCGCAGCTGCAACTGCTAAAACAAATAACAAGTTTATTAATTCACCAGTAGCAATTATTTCCATTAGGAACTTACTTGATTGGCTTTTTCATTATTTTGAACAATAGTCATAATATGTTTTGCCTTTTGAAAATCAGAGTCTCTTGCCATCATATTATCACTTAAATATCTTTTCCATTCTTTCGAACCTACCTGACCATGGTATAAACCAACTGTGTGTCTCATTATATGATTTACTTTGGTTCCCTTCTTTACTTCAGTATTCAAATATTCTAAAAGTTTTTTAACTACTTCTTCTCTTGAAGGATTGTCATTTGTTTTGAATATCTCTTTTTCAATTTCCACCAGTGAATATGGGTTTTGGTAGATTGACCTACCAATCATTACTCCGTCACAAAATTTCATGTGATCATTTATTTCGCTCACTTTAGTTATTCCACCATTTATAATTATTTCTAAATCTTGATTAGCTTTTTTAATCTCATAAACCATGTTGTAATTTAATTTTGGAATATTCAAATTTTGCTTTGGTGATAATCCAGAAAGCATTGCTTTTCTTGCATGTAAAATGAATGTTTTTGTACCTACATCTCTTAATTTCTGAATAAAATTATTAAGATATTCAAAATCTTCGACATCATCAAAACCTATACGAGTTTTAGCTGTTACAGGAATTTTACATGCTTTAACCATGGAATGAATGCATTCCGCTACTAGGTCTGGTTCCTTCATTAAACATGCGCCGAACTTATTTTTTTGAACCTTTTTACTTGGACATCCAAGATTTATATTTATTTCATCATAGCCCATGTCCTCTGCAATTTTTGCAACCTCTGCTAATTCAGCTTTATCAGAACCACCAACCTGTAAAGCTAAAGGTTTTTCCTCTGGACTATATGATAAAATTTTGTTTCTATCTCCGTGAATTGCTGATTTAGTGGCGACCATCTCGGTATAGAGCATTACATTTTTACTCATTAATCTGAGAAAAAAACGATCGTGTCTATCAGTACAATCCATCATTGGAGCGACTGAAACTTTTCTATTAATTTTTTGTTTAGTATCCAAGTGCTTTACCCATGATTTTATCAGGTAACCATGTAACAATTTCAGGAAATATACATAGAATTAAAATAGCCAATGCCATAATTATCATGAAAGGAATAGAGCCTTTTAAAATTTCAGATAAACTTACATCTGGGGTAATACCCTTTATAATATAAAGATTTAATCCTACAGGAGGTGTTATCAGTCCTATTTCCATATTGATTGTGAATACAATTGCAAACCAATAAGGATCAAATCCTAAAGTTGTTATTACAGGCAACAAAATTGCAGAGGTCATAACAATCACTGCAACAGGAGGTAAAAAGAAACCAGCGATCAAAAGAAATATATTAATTAAAATAAATACAACCCACTTATTTGAACTTAACTCAACCATACTTTGAGCTAAAGACTGAGTTACGTAAAGTTGAGAAAGAGTAAATGCAAAAAGATAAGAAGCTGCAATAATAAACATTATCATTACGCTTTCCTTCATTGATACTTTAACAATGTTCCAAATCTTTTTTGGCTGATAAATTTTGTAAACAACAGCTATCAATACAAAAACTAAGAATGCTCCAACTCCAGATGCTTCAGACGGGGTTGCAACCCCACCATATAAAACGTATAAAACTCCAGCAATAATTGCTAGGAATGGAAGAATTCTAGGTAATACTTCAAGTTTTTCTTTTAATGTTGGTTTTACTCTGTTTCTCAAAGCTTTTGCAGCATCTTTATCTATAAAATAACTATGGATTAGTGCCCAAATTGCAAACATTCCTGCTAACATGAAACCTGGCACTAACCCACATAAAAATAATCTTCCAATTGATGTTCCAGTTGCGATTCCATAAACAATTAAAACAATACTTGGAGGAATTAAAACTCCTAGTGTTCCACCAGCTGCAATAGTTCCTGTAGCTATTTGATCTGAATACCCTCTTTTTCTCATTTCTGGTATTCCCATAGTTCCAATAGCTGCACAAGTTGCAGGACTTGATCCACTTAAAGCAGCAAAAATTGAGCATGCTCCTATATTAGAAATAACCAGTCCACCCGGTACTCTCCAAAGCCATCTGTCTAATCCTGTATATAAATCTTTACCTGCAGGAGAATTAGCAACTGCCATTCCCATTAAAATAAACATTGGTATTGAAAGTAAAACAAATGAATTTAGACCAGCAAAGAATGTTTCAGCAAAAACATCAAGCATTTGAAAACCTTCAAATGATACTAAAAGAACTATCGATACAAAACTCAAACCAAAAGCAATTGGAATTCCAGAAAAAAGCACTAGCAAAGTAAAAACTGCAACGATTAAAGCTATTATCAATGGGTCCATTAATTATAATCCTTATCGTCAGTGAGTTTAATAATTTCAGCTATATATTGAAGAATCATTAGTATAGCGCCTAAAGCCATTGAAGAATATGGTATCCATAAAGGTGGATCCCAAACAGTCCCTGTTGAATAATTTTTGGTAAATGCTTCTTCAACCATTAAAAATCCAAAATAAAATAAAATTAGAAAAAATAATAAACTTAATAATGAAGTAAAAATTTTTAAGCGAATGATATTTTTTTTGGATAAGAAATCATAAATCCATTCCATACTAACGTGAGCTTTTTCACTAAGTACATACACACTTCCTATGAAAGTTGATGCAACTAATAACATGGTAACTAACTCTGTTTGCCAAGTAATTGCTCTTTGAAAAAAATATCTCTCAAAAACTAGCTCTACAATAACTAAAATTGATAAGAGCAAAGCTAATACTGCAAAAGCACCACAAGCTTTTGCTATTAAATCACAAAATTTAAGATATTTTTTTTTCATAAAAAAAACCCCTATTTAATAAGAATAAATAGGGGTTCTTTATATATTATTTTATTTAACTGCTAAAGCCATTTCCATCAGCTTATCGCCACCTGGAACTTTATCAGCAAATGCCTTGTGAGATGATTTTTTTGCAATCTCTACCCACGCCGCATGATCTTTTTCATTCATGTATACTAATTTAACACCTGCAGCTTTATAAGCTTCTTCAAACTTTTTATCTAAGTTTTCAACTTGAGCTGTCATGTATTTTTCAGCAACTTTTCCTGCTTTCATCAAAGCTTTTTGTTGCTTAGAATTTAAAGCATCAAAAGACTTTTTAGACATCAGAATTGGCTCATACATAAACCATAATCCAAATTTTCCTGGAGGTGTTGCGCATGAAACTTGCTCATAAATTTTGTAACTCACAAAACTTCCTGAACTAGTATTTGCACCTGTTAATACACCTGTTTGTAAACCAGTATAAATTTCAGATGACGGCATACTTTGTATACCTGCTCCTGCAGCTTCTAACATTTGGTTAAATGCTTTACCAGCAGCTCTCATCACTTGTCCTTTTGCGTCGCTAGGATTTTTAATACATTTTGTTTTTGAAGCAAAACCACCACCTAACCAAGCATCAGATAAAACTACTACACCAGCATCATTAATGATTTTTTTAATTTCAGTCATCATTGGACCTTTATTAAATCTTAATGCGTGATCATGATTTTTTACAGTTCCTGGCATTAACGTTGCATCAAATTCTGGATGAAACTTAGATGCGTATGCTAAAGGAAAAGCAGAAATATCTAACTGACCAGTTGTCATAGGTTTCCACTGTTCTTTTGGTTTATATAATGATTTAGCTGGATAAATTCTGATATCTATTCCAACATTTGCTTTTTTAACCTCGTCAGCAATGATTTGAACCATTTCATGACGTGGATCGTAAGATCCATCAGCTCTTGGAGTACCAGGCCATTGGTGACTTGCTTTTAGCGTAACTGCATAAGCAGAACCAATAGTAGTAAAAACAAAAACTAATGAAGTTAAATATAAAGATATTCTTTTTAACATTATTTTTTCCCTCTATTGTTATTTTTAATAATTCAATTAAAGTGAACTTATTAATAAGAGTCAAGTCGACAAAAACTCATGTAAGATGAAGTAATATGGATGGACCTTTAAAAAACCTACTGGTAGTTGATTTAACAAGAGTATTAGTTGGTCCTTACTGCACTATGATATTGTCTGATTTAGGAGCTAGAGTAATTAAAATTGAAGCACCTGAAATTGGAGATGACTCAAGAAAATTTGGACCATTTATTAAAGATTACTCTGCTTATTTTATGTCTCTCAATAGAGGAAAGGAAAGTATTGCACTTAATTTAAAGAATGATGAAGATAAAAAAATTTTTGAAAAAATTTTATCCAAAGCAGATATTTTAGTTGAAAATTTTAAACCTGGAACTTTAGAAAAATGGGGGTTCGGCTGGAAAGATGTAAATAAGAAGTATCCAAAACTAATTTATGCTTCAGCATCAGGCTTCGGTCAAACTGGTCCACTTAAAGAATTACCCGCTTACGACATGGTAGTTCAAGGTATGGGCGGTTTAATGAGTGTTACTGGTCAACCAAACTCTGAACCTACTAGAGTTGGAACATCAATTGGAGATATTACTGCTGGGCTTTTTACTGCGATAGGTATTAATGCAGCTTTATACGATAGACAAAAAACTGGAAAAGGAATGTTCATAGATGTTTCTATGCTTGATTGTCAAATAGCTATATTAGAAAACGCTATAGCACGTTATCTATCTAAAAATGAAATTCCAAAACCAATGGGATCAAGACACCCATCAATTGCACCCTTTGAAGCCTTTAAGACAAAAGATAGTTATATAATTATTGCAGCTGGAAATGATAAACTTTTTGAAAAACTTTGTAATCTTCTTCAAATCCCAAAGGTAAGTAAAGATCCAAAATTTTCAGATAATTCGTCTAGAGCAAAAAATATGGATGAGCTTAAAAAAATTTTAGAGGAAAAATTATTAATTAAAAAAACAGGTGATTGGGTTAGTGAAATGGAAAAAGATAAAATTCCATGTGGACCAATTTTTAATATCAAGGAGGCTGTTGAAAACCCTCAAATAGAGTCTAGAAACATGATTGTTAAATCATTTCACAAAGTTGTTGGAGATTTTAAACTGGCTGGTAACCCAATTAAAATGTCATCTTATAAAGATGAAAAAACAAGAGGTGACATACCTGATTTAGATGAACATCGACAAAAAATTATAAAGGAATTTTGTACCTAATAGATTTTAAGAGTTTGAAGTGTCAGTGTCGTCTGCTGCTTGATCTTCACTTTCAGAAACTTGATCTAAAGAAACGTCTCCCTGTTCTAGTTCAGCATCATCGGATACAGGAGCTTCTGGTACTTCTGGCTTAGCAGTTTCAGACAATTCTGCTAAATCATCTTTAGAAACTTGAATTTTTTCTGGAGCTTTTCTTGCTCTTTTAGATGGTAAAATAGGTGTTCCACTTTTTGAAATTTCGCCTTTATATAAACTTTCAAAATCATCACCAACATCTTCATCAGCTTCGGTACCATCATCAACTTGTTCTACATGTTTTCTTAATTTGTAGACAGCGCTTTCAGTTAAATCATCTACTTTGATATTTTCTTCAGCTATTTCTCTTAATGCAATAACTGTATTTTTATCGTTATCACGATCTAAAGTTGGTTCTATCCCAGTATTGAGTTGAGTTGCTCTTTCTTTTGCAACCAAAACTAATTCATATGGACTATCTACTTTATCAATACAATCTTCTACTGTAACTCTTGCCATGCCGGTTATCTATAAGCTGTGATTAAAAAAAGCAAGGATTATTTAAATATATTCAGGATTTAACCTATTTCTAACCACGAATAGAGCAATTAAAGATAAGAAAATATATACAAATGAAATCACTGCTATTTGCTCAATAGTAAAGCCTTTGTCAATTAACAATCCAAATAAAGCTGTGCCGAAGGCAGTAGAAAATACCATCAATGCTGTTGTTAATGCTTTAATTGATCCAATGTATTTTACACCATAAATCTCAGCCCAAGTAGAGGACCCCAAGACATTGGCAAGCCCATTTGAAATTCCAATTAAACCAAGAAATATAAAAGCAGAAATAGAAATATCTAAATAAAACAAAACCAACATTGAAATCAACAAAGGTATATTCATAAAGATCAATAATTTTCTACTAGTAAATTTATCGATTAAAAAACCAGAGCCTAATAAAGTAATGACTGACAAAATAGAATAAGCCATAAATGATTGTGCTATGACAAATTCACCCCACTCTTTTGATTCTGTTATATATGACTGATAAACAAATACACCAGTAGCAATCCAAGGCATTGCTAACATATTCAAACAAACTATATAAAATCTATAATCTTTTAAAACCTCAACACGTGTCCAATTTTTAATTTCTTTTTCAACAAAATTTTGATCATTTACATCTTCTCTTGAGTCAAAGTTCAAATTTTTAATTAATACAAAAGATGTAAATGGTAAAAAAAATAGTATTAATACAGAAATAGATAGCCAAATGTTTTGCCACGCAGTTAAAGTAAGTAAATAGACAATTAAAACTGGTAAAATAAATTCTGCAGTTGATAATCCAAACCAACCGATACTTAGAGCTTTACCTCTAGATTTAGTAAAAAATCTTGAAATCGTTGTAGTTGCAGTATGAGACATTAATCCTTGACCAGAAAACCTCATTAGAAAAACAGCAATAAATAAAAAAACTATTGATGAAATCTTCGAAAAGAAAAAACAAGAAAAAGCTAACAAAAGAGTTACATATAAAGCAAATCTAAAAATATTTATATCATCAATTTTTTTTCCAACCCAAATTAAAAGAAAGCTACTCAATAATGTTGCCGAAGCATAAATTGAGCCAAATTGTCCATGAGTTATTGAAAGCGTTTCTCTAATACTTGAATTAAATAAACCAAGAAAAAAACTCTGTCCAAAACTAGAAAAAAATGTAAAGATAAATCCAAATATAATTACTTTTAAACTTAAACTTTTAAACATAAAATATTATGAGCTGTAATGTTGCTTTCATAGGTCTTGGTGTAATGGGCTATCCAATGGCAGGATATATATCAAAAGGTGGTCATAATGTAACTGTTTTTAATCGTACAAAATCAAAAGCAGAAAAATGGATTGGAGAATACAAAGGAAAAATGGCTGAAACTCCAGCGGATGCAGCTAAAGATGCTGAATATATTTTTACCTGCGTTGGTAATGATGATGATTTAAGAGAAGTGACTTTTGGCGACAAAGGAGCTTTCAAAACAATTAAAAAGGGTGCAGTCTATATTGATAACACTACAGCCTCAGCAACAATTGCTAGAGAAATATATGAGTTTGCAAAGAAAAATGGATTTGGCGCATTAGATGCACCTGTATCTGGTGGACAAGCTGGAGCAGAGAATGGTGCACTAACAGTAATGATCGGTGGCGATCAAGCTGACTTTGATAAAGCAAAAGATAAAATTGATTGCTACAGCAAAAAAATGAAACTGCTTGGTAAAGCTGGATGCGGACAATTAGCTAAGATGGTTAACCAAATTTGTATAGCGGGATTAGTTCAAGGATTATCTGAAGGAATTAATTTTGGAATGAAGGCTGGATTAAATATGGAGGATGTAATCGAAGTTATCTCAAAAGGTGCAGCACAATCTTGGCAAATGGAAAATAGATACAAAACAATGATTGATGATAAGTTTGATTTTGGTTTTGCAGTTGACTGGATGAGAAAAGATTTAAAGATTGCAATGGATGAAGCAAAAAATAATGGTTCATTATTACCCGTAACAGAACTAGTAGATAAGTTTTATGGAGAAGTACAAGGATTAGGAGGTAATCGTTGGGACACTTCAAGCTTAATTAAAAGATTTAGAAAGTAATGTATGCAACCAGCATACTATGAAAATTTCGAGGAAATTCAAAATAAGTATTGGTCTATGCTCGATGATGCTGTGACTAATAGAAGTTCTCCTTTTAGAATTCCTGTATTTATTTGTGCCCACCAAGATGAGGTAGATGGAAGAATTGTTGTTCTAAGAAAATCAGATAGAGCAAACAATCTAATACAATTTCATACTGATTTAAGATCACCAAAAGTAGATATTCTTAAGAAAAATAATAAAGCTTCTCTAGTTTTCTACGATAAAGAAGAAAAGATACAATTAAGAGTAAAAGTAGAATGTGAAATAAATAATCAAAATCCTACAACAGAAAAATCTTGGAAAAAAACTCAACATATCAGTAGAAGATGTTATCTAACTGATAGTCCTCCAGGAACTACATCAGAAAATCCAACATCGGGCATGATATCTAAATTAGAAGATTTTGATTACACAATGGAACAAAGCGAAGAAGGTTACAAAAACTTTACAGTAATTAAGTGTCACATTAAATCGATTGAGTGGTTATATCTTGCCGCAAAAGGACATAGAAGAGCAAAGTTTAATTTAGATACAAAGAAAAATTACTGGTTAGTTCCCTAAAAAAATAAGTGTTAATAGTCTAATTTATATTTTTTTTTATCTTTTTTTTTTCGTAACTTATACCATAATCTATAACCCCAATTATTCTGATCTTCGCTTTTAGATACAAAATTTGATAATTTTCCCTTATCATCTATTCCATTATAATAATCGTTGTATTCAGAAATAATTTTACTATCAAAATTATCTTTAAAAGTTTCATCTTTTAAAATAACAGATACATAATCATTCCATCCACATTCAAGTATTTGTTTTGTTGTAAAACTCTCAAGACATATAGGTTTAAATTTATTATATTTACCCCACTTAACTAAAGCATTACCGCTGTCTGGGTAAAATCTCCAACAATCAGTAGACCACCTATGAAAGTCTCCATTTGATGGAGCATTTAAATAAAATATTCCTTGTGGTTTAAGAAGCTTTAAAATTTCTAGATAAGTAAGCCAAAAAAATTCAATATGCTCAAAAACTGACGTGCAAACAATAATATCAATACTTTCTTTCTCTAATTCATCAATTTTATAAGGATCCTTAATAATGACATCAATATTTTTTCTTGTAGCCTCAATTTCATTCTCTTTATTTGGAACTACATCTAAGGATAAATATTTATAATTGGTGTAATGTTTTTGTAAAATGGTTAATGCTGATTTTTGATTATCAAGAGCAGCACCTCCATAATCTAAAATAGTAGGATTATTATACTTTTTAAAATAAATTTTGAAAAATCTTTCTAAATTTAATAGTGCTGAGCTATGCATAAAACAATTATATAATTATTTTTTAATTTAAAAAAGTTTAAATTAAAAAATAGATTTAGAATATTTTTTCCAATTATCTTGATAGTGCTTTGTGTTTTCAAAAACTGCTTTCTTTTCCTCTTCAGTAACCTCTCTTACAACTTTACCAGGTGAACCTATTACTAGAGAATTATCTGGTATCTCTTTATTTTCAGTAATTAAAGCTTTTGCACCTATGATGCAATTTTTTCCAATCTTAGCGTTATTGAGAATCACTGCACCAATTCCAATTAAACTATTATCCCCTATCGTGCATCCATGAAGCATAACCATATGACCTATAGTTACATCTTTACCAACTTTAATGGGATATCCTGGATCGGTATGCAAAACACATCCATCTTGAACATTTGATCCCTCGCCTATATGAATATTTTCAATATCTCCTCTTAGAGTTGCATTAAACCAAACACTTGTATTTTTTTCTAAAGTAACATCACCTATAACGACCGCATTAGGTGCTACCCAATTTTCGCCAGAGTTTTTTGGTTTTTTATCTTTCAAATCGTAAAACATAATTTATATATTATTACATTATGCCAATACAAACGCCAATATGTGATTTCGGTCAAAAGGCACATGACTTTAAGCTTAAATCAACTGATAAGAAAATTTTATCTTTAGAAGATGTAAAAGGTGAAAACGGAACTTTGATAATGTTTATTTGTAACCATTGTCCCTATGTTAAAGCAGTTACAAAAGATATTACTGAGGATACTAAAAAATTAAAAGATTTAGGAATTAACTCTGTAGCAATCTGCGCCAATGATGCTGAAAATTATCCAGAAGACTCGTTTGAAAATATGATTGAATTTGCAAAAAAACATCAATTCAGTTTTCCATATTTAGTTGATGAAACCCAAGAAATAGCCAGAACTTATGATGCGGTATGTACTCCAGATTTTTTTGGGTACAACAAAAATTTAGAGCTTCAATATCGAGGTAGATTAAGAGAATTAAAAAATTTAGTTCCTGTAAGGGATGGTGATAGTGATTTATTTAATGCAATGAAACAAATTGCTGAAACTGGTAAAGGACCTGAAAATCAAACTCCGAGTGCTGGCTGTAGTATTAAGTGGAAAAATAGTTAATGTATTTAATCGTTACGAGATCTTTTCCCCCAGAGGTGGGTGGGATGCAAAGTTTAATGTGGGGTTTGGCAAAAGAAATGTCCAAAAACTTTATGATCAAAGTTTTTGCTGATCACTACGAAAATCATAAAGAATTTGATAAAAAAGTAAATTTTTCAATTGAAAGAGTTGGTGGGATTAAATTCCTAAGAAAAATAAGAAAAGCACAGCTAATTAATGAATATTTAAAAGAAAGTAAAGTTCAAGGCATTATAGCTGATCATTGGAAAAGTTTAGAATTAATAGTAACTGATAAAAAAAAATATTGTTTAATTCACGGAAAAGAAATCAATCACGCTAAAGGAAGCTCTTTAAATAAAAGAGCAAACAAAGTTTTAAATAGTGTTGAAAAAGTAATAGCAAATTCTGAATATACAAAAAATTTAGCCATTCAAAATGGTGTAGAACAAGAAAAAGTTGTTGTGATAAATCCAGGAATTAGCCCTGCTCAAGAATTAAATAGGACATCGTTAACTAAAGTCGAAAGCTTGCTTAAAACAAAATCACCACGTTTAATTACGGTTTCAAGATTTGATAAAAGAAAAAATCATGAAAAAGTGTTGATGGCTATAAGAAACTTAAAACAAATTTATCCAAATATTGTTTACATATGCATTGGCTATGGAGAGGAAGAACAAAATTTAAAAGATTTGGTAAATGAACTTGATTTAAATGGGCAAGTTATGTTTTTTAAAGAAATAACTGATGACCTAAAAAATGCTTTAGTGGCAAAATCAAATATATTTGTGATGCCCTCAATAAAATATAAAAGCTCAGTTGAGGGTTTTGGTATAGCTTATATAGAGGCTGCACAATACGGAGTTCCTTCTTTAGGTGGAGCTGATGGAGGTGCAGCAGATGCAATTCAACATGATAAAACAGGACTAATATGTGATGGAAATAATCTAGATGAAATTTATTCATCATTAAATTCTATGATTGAAAATAAAAAATATTTGCATTTTGGTAAAAATGCAAAAGAGTTGTCATCTAAATTCGATTGGTCCAATACTATTGATGAGTATAAAAAAGTTTTAGTTTAAGATTTCTTTTTCGAAAAAGTTTTATAGATATGCCACAGAACAATAAGAATTGTTGTAACCAATATACAAACTGTCAGAGTTCTGTCCCATAAAAACTCCCATGATCCATTACTTAAAAGTAATGATCTTCTTAAATTCTCCTCCATCAATCCACCGAGAACAAAAGCTAGTATTAGCGGTGGCATTGGAAAATCGTAAAGTCTTAAAAAAGTTGCAACAACTGCTATGCCGATCATCAAATAAATGTCAAAATTATTAAATGACATTACATAAATTCCTGTAATAGAAAAAAATAAGATTAACGGAATTAAATAATTTTTTGGTACTGCAAGAATTCTAGCAATGTAAGGAATTAATGGTAAATTTAATATTAATAATATTACCATTCCAATATACATTGACATTATCACTGACCAAAAAATTTCAGGATTAGTCATATAAAGTCTTGGTCCTGGCTGAATACCAAATCCTAAAAGAGCTCCAAGCATTACGGCTGTAGTTCCACTTCCCGGTATACCTAAAGTTAACATTGGTACAAAAGAACCAGAGCATGCTGCATTATTCGCTGTTTCAGGTGCAGACAATCCATTCACACTTCCTTTTCCAAATTTTTCTTTTTCGTAATCCTTAACTAAATTTCTTTCCATTCCATAAGCTAAGAATGATGCAATAGTGGCACCCGCACCAGGTAATACTCCAATCAAGAAACCAATAACTGAGGATCTTGGAATAGTTCGATACATTTTACCTCGTTCTTCTTTATTAATTTTTATTGATCCAAGTTCCGTAAGGGAAACTTGTTTTGCTGCAGCTGTTGGATCATTTCGCTTTAATATGATTGTTAATGCTTCACTCATAGCAAATGTTGACATAACAACTAAAACAAAACTAATTCCATCTGTTAAATTCATATTATCAAAAGTAAATCTTGTAATATCAGACAGAGAGTCTTGACCCACTGATGCTAGCATCAAACCAAGCACAACCATCATCATTGCTTTTAAAAACTGCCCTTTAGATGAAAAAGCTGCAATAGCCGTTAACCCTAAAATCATTAATGCGAAATAA
The DNA here is from genome assembly GCA_902595565.1 of uncultured Pelagibacteraceae bacterium. Taxonomy (GTDB): domain Bacteria; phylum Pseudomonadota; class Alphaproteobacteria; order Pelagibacterales; family Pelagibacteraceae; genus Pelagibacter. The sequence goes on along the minus strand of CACJQO010000006.1, from coordinate 20,191 downwards.
TCTGGGGATCTAAAAGATAAACTTACTTTTGATAAACTTGGAGCCATAAACAATAAATAAATTGCTGATAGTGTTCCTCCTGCAAATGAACTCCAGGCGGCGATAGCTAATGCTTTACCGGCTTTACCTTGTTGTGCCATTGGATATCCATCAAAAGAAGTTGCGACAGTTCCTGGAACTCCTGGTGCATTTAACAAAATGGAGGAGGTAGAACCGCCAAATACTGCCCCATAATAAACTCCAGCCATTAAAATCAGGCCCGTTGCAGGATCAAAACCATAAGTAATTGGTATCATTAAAGCAATCGCTGTCATGGGACCTAAACCAGGTAACATTCCAATAATTGTTCCAAAGAAACAACCAATCATCACCATAAAAATATTTTGAAATGATAATGCTGTAGTTAAACCAATTAATATTCCTTCAGTCATCCCATCACTCCAATAGATTTTAAAAAGGGATCCCTTAAATAAATTTCAAGAACTCCGTGAAGTAAATACATAAATCCAGCAACAAATGGAAAAGAAAGTAAAAACATTAAAACCCATCTTCTCTCACCTAAAAAGTAATAAGAAGCAAATAAAAATAAAGATGTAGTTAAAAAGTAACCCACTTTTAAAATTGTTGCCCCGTAGATAATTGCAATTATAATTAGTAATGCCGTTTTTTTGTATTCTAAAGTTCTATGTTCAACTTTTATAGTATCTGGATCTGGTAAGATTAATTTTAAACCAGAAAAAAATAAACCAGCATATCCTAAATAAATTGGAAATGTTCTTGCATTAAATGGTGCATTTTCATCGAACGCAAAAACTTGTATTTGATAAGCTGTATATAAATAGAATGCTGAGAAAATAAAAAAGAGCAGTGATATAATTTTTGTAGTATTTATATTCACTGCTCTTTAAATTAATTAATCCAGCGGATTAAATAACTCCTAGTTTCTTCATAAGAGCTGTCATTTCTTTTGTTTGAGTTTTTAAAAACTTAACAAACTTTTTGTCTGGGTTATAAATATTTACCCAAGCATTTCTTGCTCTTACTGCTTCCCATTCAGGAGTTTTTTGTACATCGCCTAACATTTTAGCAATAGCTTTTTTATCTTTGCTGCTCATGCCTGGAGGACCAAAAAATCCTCTCCAGTTTACGAATTGTACATCATATCCTTGCTCTTTAAGTGTAGGTGCATCAGGTGCATCGCCAACTCTATCAGGCGCAGTTATACCAATGATTCTTACTTGGTCTCTTGCTCCCATTAATTCACCTAAACCTGTAGATATAATTTGAGTTTCTCCAGATAAAAGTCCAGCTAATGCTTTTCCACCTGCATCATAAGGAATATAAGCTACAGCATTCGGATCTGCACCAGCAGCTTGAAATGCTAAAGCACCAATTAAATGGTCCATACTTCCTCTAACAGAACCACCAGCCATTTTTATTGAACTAGGGTTTGCTTTATATGCATCAACAACATCTTTAAAGTTTTTGAAAGGTGAATCTTTTGCAACTGCAATTGCACCATAATCACCAATTACTCCAGCAATTGGCACAACATCTTTATAAGATAAAGTTCCACTTCCACTGACATAACCTTTGTGTCTTGTAATTGATCTTAAAACTAGTGGTGTTGATTGAACTAAGATTGTATTTTCTGGCTTAGTATTAATCATGTAAGCAAGAGCTTTTCCACCACCACCACCTGACATATTTTCAAATGATGCGCTTTTTAAAAATCCAGCTTTTGTCAAAGCTTCTCCAGTACCTCTAGCAGTTCCATCCCAACCACCACCAGCACCACCACCAATTACAAAATGTAGTTTATCAATTGCAATTGAGTTGACTGTAGTTGTTGATAATAAAAGAGCGGCAGAGAATAAAACTGAAAAAAAAGATTTAATTAGTTTCATTATTTCCTCTCGTTGTTATAGTTAATTGCATAGATTAAACATACTTTTAGTAATCTAGTCAACAACCAAAGATAGAGCACATGCAGAACGTGATTCCCTTTAACCGAGAAAGTTTTGGGCAATTATTATCAAAAAAATTTTTATTAGTTATTGTGATCTCTATTCCTAGTGCGATTGTCGCTGACTTTTTTAAGGTCCCACTTGCGTGGATGATTGGTCCGATGATAGCAACCTCTTTGATTGCCCTAAAAGGTTTTCAAGTAATAATGCCAAGATTAGCCCTTAGCTCAATCTTAATTATTTTAGGATTACATATTGGAAACTATATTGATCAAAATTTACTTAATCAGATGGTTAATTGGATTTGGACCACAATTATAATGTTTTTTTATATTGTTATTAGCATTCTAATTGTTTCTAAATATTTACAAAAATTTTCTGATTACAAAGAAAAAACATCAATATTTTCTGCAGCCCCAGGTGCTTTAGGACCATTAATGATTTTAGCAGAGTATGAAAAATCAGATTTATCTCAAGTAGCTACAGCTCATTTAATTCGATTAATAATTATAATAACTTTATTCCCTTTTATAATAGTTAGTCTTTACCCAGCTGAAGCTTTAGAATTAGAAAAATTTGATTACATGTCTCAAAACCATTGGGAATTAATTATATTAATTATTGTTTCATTAGTGTTCATATTTTTTTTTGATAAATTTAAAGTTCCAGCTGCACTATTATCTGGAACACTAGTCGCAAGTGGAGTTTTACAAATATCTGACATCGCGTCATACAAATTACCTAATGCATCAATAAATTTTTGTTTATTAATTTTGGGAGCTTCTGTTGGATGTAGGTTTGCAAATAAAACATTTAAAGAAGTGGCAAATAACTCTTTTCATGGATTAGTCGCAACCATACTTTTAGTTTTATTAGGTCTGATAGCAGCATACGTTGCTACATTTTTTGTAGATAATAACATTTTATCACTGATCTTATCCTTTTGCCCCGGAGGTATTTATGAGGTAGCAGTAATAGCGATTGCTTTTGACCTTGAGCCAGATTTTGTTGCTTTTCATCATATTATAAGATTGTTATTTATACTTTTTGTCGTGCCAGTGATTTTAAGAATAATTGAAAAAACTAGGTTAAAGAATTAGATAATCTTTCAAAAACTCTTTCAGCACTTAAGTTTTTTAGATCCGTAACTTCAATTGGTTTAAAATTTTCTCTTTCAATACTTACTTTGTACGCTGTTGTATGTTTACCGAATAATGTAAGACCTTTGGCTCCTACATGAGCAGCTATGTGCGCAGGACCAGTATCATTTGCAACAACAAATGAACTATCTTTTATTAAGGCAGTAAGTTGAGAAATATCAAGCGCTCTTCCATTATCCAGTAAAGCTAATGCATTAATATTTTTTGCTTCACTGATTTCAGTTGGTCCAGGAGCTGTAATAACTTTATATTCTTCACCATACTTATTCGATATTAAATCAATAAGCTTGTTGTAATAAGGCCATTTTTTAATCGTTAAATGAGGTGAACAGAAAGGAAATAATAAAATATATTTTGTTATTTTATAAAAGTTTTTAATTTCACTTATCTCTGTAGCAGCCCAATTAAAATCTGGCTTTTGTGTATTCAATGTACTTAATCCTGAGTCTTTCAATTGATATTCAAATCTTTCGAGAACAGAATTTTTGTCAAATTCACTTTTATTTTTTCCTGCTGGTAAAGTCGTTGCTGAGCTCGACCATATTTCCTTACCTGCTTTTGGAAAAAGAATATTCTTATAAAAATTAGTTCTAGATGAATTCTGCAAGTCAAAAACTTTAGAAAAGTTATGTTTTTTTATTTCACGCATTAATAAATATAAATATATTAAATTAAACCTAGGTAGTCTTTTGTCTAAAATAACATTATGAATAAATGGATTTTTTTTGAATAAATCAATAAATGGTTTTGTAGTAAGAAGATGAATTTGATCATTTTTATGATTTTCAGATATGTCTTGAATAGCACCACTAGCTTGGGATATATCTCCTAAAGATCCGTGTTTGATAATTAGTATATTAGACATATTTATAACAAGATAACATAGTATTAAATTTTATGAATAAAATTATAGTAGAAGTTTCAGTTGGAGAACTTTTAGATAAAATTTCAATTTTAGAGATTAAAAAAGAAAAGATAAAAGATGCTGAAAAATTAAAATTCATTAATAACGAACACTCTATTCTTAAAAATCAGTTGGATGAAAATATCAAATCTGATGAAAAGTTGAATAATCTTTACCAATCTCTTAAAGAAATTAATTCAAAACTTTGGGTTATCGAGGATGATAAAAGACAATGTGAGAAAGAAAAGGATTTCGGGGAAAAATTTATTAAGCTTTCAAGAGATGTTCATTTTCTAAATGATGATCGGGCAAAAATTAAATTAGAGATAAACAATCACACTGGATCAACTATCAAAGAAATAAAAGAATACACCAGTTATTAAACCATTAATGGGACTTCATTTTTCAAAAGAGGAATTTAGAGTTAGAAAATCGAAAGTTTTAGACTCCATGAAAGATCAAAACATTGATGCTTTATTAATGTTTAGACAAGAGTCTATGTATTGGTTAACTGGTTATGACACATTTGGATATGTTTTTTTTCAAACATTAATTTTAGATAAAAAAGGAAACACAATATTACTGACTAGAGCTCCAGATTTAAGACAGGCACAAAATACATCCAATATAAAAGACATTAGAATTTGGGTTGATAAAGATGGATCGAACCCAACCGATGATCTTAAAGTTATTTTGGATGAGCTCAATCTTAAAGGAAAAAAATTAGGAATTGAATATGAGGCTTATGGATTGACTGGAAAAAATACATTGAAGCTCAATAAGTCTTTAGAGAATTATTGTTCTGTTGAAGATAAATCAGACTTAATAACAAAGTTAAGGGTAGTGAAATCCAAAGAGGAAATTGTTTATGTAAAAAAAGCTGCAGAACTGGCTGATCAAGCTTTGGATCAAGTTTGGAAATATGCCAAAGCGGGTGTGAATGAGTCTAAGATTTTAGCTGAAATGAATAAAGTTATATTTGAAGGAGGCGGAGATTATCCTGCAAATGAATTTATTATTGGTTCAGGAAAAAATGCCCTTCTTTGCCGTTATCAATCAGAGAAACAAACTTTAAAAGCTCAAGATCAATTAACTATAGAATGGGCTGGTACTTATAGACATTACCATTCAGCAATGTTTAGAACAATTCCTATAGGTAAAGCAGATCCTAAACATCATAAAATGCATGAGGCGTGTGTTGAAGCGTTAAAGAATTGTGAACATAAATTAAAACCTGGAAATAAAATTGGAGAGGTTTTTGATATTCACGCAAAAACTTTTGATGATCTTGGTTTTAATAAAGCAAGAATGAATGCATGTGGATATTCTTTAGGTACTACTTTCGCTCCAAATTGGATGGATTGGCCGATGTTGTACACAGGGAATCCATACGTGATTGAAACTGGAAATGTTTTTTTTATGCATATGATATTAATGGACTCGGAAAATCAATTAGCAATGAACTTAGGTGAAACTTATTTAGTCACTGAACAAGGGAATCAAAGACTTGGTAAACAAAAAACTGATTTAGTTGTGCTTTAATTAAAGCTGTACTTCTTTTCTAAAAACTTAATCACATTATGAATTATAAAGGTCATAAATAAATAAATACCACCAGCAACAATAAATACCTCAATTGGTTTAAAAGTTGTTGAAATTATATATTTTGCAACACCTGTAAGATCCATTATGGTGACTGTACTTGCCAAAGAAGTTCCTTTCATCATTAGGATAATTTCATTTCCATAAGCTGGTAAAGACTGTCTAATAGCGATAGGAATTTGAATTTTATAAAAGATTACTTTATTTGAGATACCCAAACTTTTACCTGCCTCTATTATTCCAGGTTTAATGGTTTGAAATGCTGATCTCAATATCTCTGAAGTGTAAGCACCCGTGTTTAAAGCAAAAGCAATTATTGCACACCAATATGGTTCTTTCAAAATTACCCATAAAACTGTCGATCTTAAATATTCAATCTGACCTAATCCAAAATAAATAATGAATATCTGTACTAAAAGTGGTGTACCTCTAAAAACATACGAATATCCGTAAGCAAATCTATTGATAAATATATTTTTATTTAATCTTAGAATTGCAAAAAATAAGCCAATGAATAATCCAATCATTAAAGAAACTGAAAGAAGTTTTAAAGTTATTACAGCAGCATTTAGTAACTTTGGGAGACTACTAATCATTAATTCGAGATCCATTAGTACCCCCTACTATATTTAACTTCTAATCTGTTAATTAATTTCATGCTCACAAAAGTAAGTAGTAAATACAAAACTGCAGCAAATGAATAAAAGAATAATGGATCTCTCGTTGATCCAGCAGCAATATAAGATTGTCTCATGATTTCAACTAAACCTGTAACTGAAATTAGAGAAGTGTCTTTTAGAGTTATCTGCCAAACATTGCTTAGATTTGGAATAGCTAATCTTAATGTTTGAGGTAAAATAATTTTAAAAAATTTTCCAAATTTATTTAAACCTAATACATTGGCAGCTTCGAACTGGCCTTTATCAATTGATTGAATTGCTCCCCTAAAAACTTCAGTTGAATAAGCACCAGAAATTATTCCAATTGCAAATGCACCTGTGATAAATGCATTTATTTCAATGTACTCATTATAACCAAATATTGATGCAACAAACATAACTGCACCAGTTCCACCAAAAAAGAAAAGGTAAATTACTAATAATTCTGGAACACCTCTTATTATAGTTGTGTAAGAATTGGCTATGAAATTTAAAAACTTATTTTTAGATAATTTTAATGGAGTAAAGATTAACGCAAAAAGAAAACCTATAAGCATTGCTGTTATTGAAACAGCTATTGTCATCAGGGTTGCATAAAATAATTCATCACCCCAACCACTATCTCCGAATGCTAGAAGTTCCATATAGATTGGCGACTATACATTATAGTCGCCAAATCTAAAATTAATTACATAGAGGCATCAAAACCAAACCATTTAGTAGCTATTCTACTAATGTCTCCGTTTTTTCTAGCCTTCTCGATTGCTTTGTTAAATGCTTTTAATAATTCAGTGTCGTCTTTTCTAATTCCAACTCCAACACCATTACCAAATGCTCCACCTGAAAAAGTTGGACCTACAAGAACAACTGGTTTACCAGATTTTTCAGCATAATCTGTAAAAGCAACTGCAGCTGCTAATGCAACATCACATCTTCCAGATGCTAAGTCTAAGTTAACTTCATCTTGAGTTTTGTAAGTTCTTAGATTTATTTTTCCTACATCACCAGACTCTAAAAAGTTTTGGTGAATAGTTGCTGTTTGTGTACAAACAGTTTTACCAGCAAGTGCACCCGTTAAAGTTTTTAAAGTTTTTTTAACACCTGAACCCCCTAAAGTAAGGTTGATTCCCTCTGGAGTATCCATACCTTCAAGGTCGGAACCTTTCATAACTGCTAAAGATGCAACTTCATCTGCATAACCTTGTGAAAAGCTAATAGCTTTTTGTCTTTCTGCAGTAATAGACATACCTGCCATAATTGCATCAAATTTTCTCATAATTAAAGCTGGTATCATTCCATCCCAATCTTGTTCAACAATCTCACATTGTTGTCCAATATATCTGCAAAGTGTGTAAGCTAATTCGACTTCAAATCCGATTAATTTACCTGATGCATCTTTAGAATTCCATGGAGGATAAGCACCTTCTGTTCCAATTTTAATTTTATCAGCATTAACATTTCCAATAATTAACAATGAAAATAAAACTGAAAAAATAGTTTTTTTAAATATATTCATCATTCTCTCCTTTAATAAAAAAATATTATTTCACAAATCAGAGACTTTAAAAAGAAAAAACTAATGATTTATTGAAGATGAAAAATTCCAGGAACAATCAAAACTGGGTATATAAACCCTAGATAATTTGGTATTTCCGAAATGATGATGAAAAACATTCATCCAATTTTCAACTTGAAGAGGTTTTTTATCTTGACTGCCAACTTGTGTTGTAATCACACCTTTGGGTTTTAATATTCTTACTAAAGAGTCCATATTCTTTGCAGCTAAATCTATACAAAACTGATCATCGTTTAAATCTACAAAGATATGATCGTATGTATCATCTTTTACTGATTTAATACTATGGAATGCATCTCCCCAGACGCATTTAACTGAATTTTTTTCTGTAGCTTTTTTTCCAATGTCCCCTAGGTGTTTATTACAAACTTCAACTACTTCAGGATCAAGCTCATACCAATCGATAAAATTAAATTTTTTAGATATACATTCTCTGGCAACGCCTCCATCACCACCACCAATGATTGCAGCTCTTTCATTGTTTTTATTTAACTTTAACCCTGAACCCACAAATGTTGAGCTGTACAAATGTTCATCAGACTCAGCTACTTGAATTTCACCATCAATAAATAATGATTTACCGAATTGCTCTAACTCTAAAATTTCGATGTGTTGACCCACCTTAGATTTAAAATCTTCCAAAACTTCATTTACAACATAGGATTTTTGTAAACCTGGTGAGCTATAAATATCGTGATAAAGAGATCTTGTATCTCTGTTAAATTCTTTTTTTACAATTCTCTTATGCTTAAATTCTTTTTTAACAATATCAATCGCTACTGAGGGACTGATTTTTCCACAAGTAAAGAAGTCAAAACTTATAATTCCTTTTTCAGGAAATGTATGAAAACTGATATGACTTTCAGCTAATAATGCAAGAATTGTAAAGCCCTGCGGTTCAAACTTATATTTTGATATATTTAAGATTGTAACTTTAGCTACTTTAGCAATCTCTTTGATAACTCTTTCATAAACCGATGGATCATATTCTTTATCGGTACCAATAATATCTAAAGTAATGTGCTCCCCTACTTTTATCATATTACCCTTTTTTATAATCTTTAGCTTTTTCCAAAACTTTTTTCATTTCTTCTAATGAAAGAATCTTTGGCTCTCCTAACTTTAGTGCAATAGTGTATTGATGACAAATATTTTCTATCTCTTGTGCTAGTTCAAATGCTTGGTCTAGATTTTTTCCAAAAGCAACCTGTCCGTGATTAGACATCAAACAAGCACTTCTATTTTCTAAAGCTTTAATTACATTTTGTGAAAGTTCTTTTGTGCCAAAAGTAGCGTATTCAGCACATTTAATGTCTTCTCCTCCAGCAAGAGCAATCATGTAATGAAACGGAGGTATGGATTTTCCGTGTGAAGATACAGCTGTTGCGTGTGGAGAATGTGTATGAACAATTGCTTGGGCATCTTTTTTATTAACATAAATATCTCTATGAAATCTCCATTCGGAGGAGGGTTTGTTTACTGAATCGTTATTTTCTGCCTCTTCATTTAAACCCATAAAAACAATATCTTCTGGCTTTAATGTTTCATATTTTTTTCCTGATGGAGTAATTAAATAACCTTGAATATCATCTTGTTCTGCTCTCAAAGATATATTTCCTGATCGTAGCGGTGAAAGATTTGTAGAGTTCAATTTTAGAGAATGCTCAATAATTTGATTTCTTTGGTCTAAATTCTTCATTTAAATAATTCTTTTAGTCCTCTTTCTGATGCTTCACATATGCCTTTTTCTGTAATTAATCCTGTAACATATTTTGCTGGGGTCACATCAAAAGCTAAATTCATAGCTTTACTATTTTTTGGATAAATTTGTATTTTCTTTATATTTCCTTTTTCATCTAAACCTTCCACATGAGATAATTCCTCTGAATTTCTCTCCTCAATTGGAATATCTTTATGATCTTTTATATTCCAATCTATTGTTGAACTTGGTAATGCAACATAAAAAGGAATTTTGTTATCGTGAGCTGCTAATGCTTTTAGATAAGTTCCAACTTTATTACAAACATCTCCATTGGCTAGAGTTCTGTCTGTTCCAACAATACACATATCAACCTCTCCTCTTTGCATTAAAATTCCACCTGTGTTATCTGCAATGATTGTGTTCTTAATTCCTTCTTCATTTAATTCATAAGAAGTAAGATTTGCTCCTTGATTTCTTGGTCTAGTTTCATCTGCCCACACATGAACAGGAATTCCTTTTTTATGCGCATGATATATTGGAGATGTTGCAGTACCCCAATTTATTGTTGCAAGCCAACCTGCATTACAATGAGTTAGTATATTAACTGTATCTTTTTTTTTATTATAAATTTCCTCTATTATTTTAAGACCATTTAATCCTATATTTTCACAAAATTTTATATCTTCTTCACATATATCATTTGCTTCATTAATAGCTATTTCTAAAATTTTATCACTATTTAAACCTGATAATTTATTCATCATTCTATCAACAGCCCATTTTAAATTTATTGCTGTCGGTCTTGAACTTACCAAATCATCCGCGGATTTTTTTAAAAATGATTGATCATTATTTTCAATAATTGCTAAAACTAATCCATAAGCTGCGGTAGCACCTATCAAAGGTGCACCTCTTACTTCCATTATTTTTATTGCATTAATTGTATCTTTAACTGACTTTAAATCCTTTATGATAAATTGATGTGGCAGTTTTGTTTGATCAATAATTTTAACAACATTATTTTCAAACCAAATCGTTCGGTAATCTTTTCCTTCTATTTTCATCTATTATTAAAAATCAATTACCTTTTTAGAACCATCTTCTAAGATAAATTCTGCTTTTTTATTTGAAATCAATTTTATTGATTTAAAACCATCCACATCATCAATAAAGTTTTTTAGTTTTTCTCTACTGTTTTTACTCATTTTCATACCAGGGGCATTAACACCAACATCAATAATCACTTCTGCACCGCTAGCAAATGCATTGATGTAAGTCGGTATCACTTTACAAACACCTGTCATTGCTTCTGTTACCCAAATTGGTTTATCAATATTTAAAGATTTTAATAATTCAGAAAATTCACTAACCCAGAAATCTTTATCACATTTTCCATCAGGCGGTGTGATATGGTGTATATTAGCTATATCAAAATTATCTTTGATTTTAGGAAGAGCTGATTTCCAAAATTTTTTACTTTCTGGAAACATTCCTGCAGCACCTGCCATAAGAATTATTGCACCTTTTTGTTTTGATTTGATTAATTTTGAGGAAAAATTAAAAATTTCCACAAAATCATCTTCTGTTCCTCTAAAGAACATTTTAAATTCTGGTTCATTCATTATTTCCCAATAAATGATTGGCTTAGTCAAACCTGGCATATCATTTGATCCATCACCATCATATCTATCTACCAAAGCAGTTAAAAATATTTTATAGTTTTCCATTGAACAGGGTTTGCTTAAATATTTTACAAATTTTTTACCAAAAGGACTTCTTGCTTTTTTTCTTTTACATGATTTTTGTTCCCAATTTGAATAAGGCCATATTGTTGCAATAGTAATTTGATTATGACTTTGTGCGTAGGTTACATATTTGTCAACTTTATCCCAAGAAAAAATTCCCTTTTCTCTTTCAATACTGTTCCAAACAAATGGACCTGGGTGAGGTCTTACCCATTGATTGTCTTTACCTCTCATTCTATCATCTCTCATCTCAGTTAAATCTCCAAAACGAGATTCTGCTTTTGAAATATTTATTAATGAAAAAAAAAATAGAACGAAAAGAAATAATAGTTTCATTATTTAAGCACCCTTCCAGCCACTGTTTTTAATTTATCAATTGTTTTTTGTGTTCTTTTTTCTGGAGCAGTAATAATTGCAACATCTAAACAATTATTAGCTGGATCTTCAGGATCAATATGATTTTCAAAATTTTCTATCAAATTTTTAATCATATTTTTTGCTTTTGCCACATTTCCTAAAAGAACTTTTATTACTTGTTGCACATCTACATTTTCATGATCCGGATGCCAACAATCATAATCGGTTACCATTGAAACCGACGCATACCTAATTTCTGCTTCTCTAGCTAATTTGGCTTCTGGCATATTAGTCATACCAATTACATCAGCTTTCCACGATCTATAAAGATTGGACTCAGCTAAAGTTGAAAATTGCGGCCCTTCCATTACTACATAAGTTCCGCCTCTTTGATATTCTATTTTTTCTTTCTTAATAGCTTCTTCACACGCATTCATCAGACCATTTGATGTTGGATGAGCCATTGAAACATGAGCAACGATTTCGTCATCAAAAAAAGTTTTGTTTCTTGCGAAAGTTCTATCTATAAATTGATCAACAATTACAAATTTACCTGGCGGTAAATCTTCTTTTAAAGATCCGACAGCTGATACAGAAACAATGTCAGAAACACCTAATTGTTTTAACGCATCAATATTAGCTCTAAAATTTATTTTTGAAGGTGAAATAAAATGCCCCCTTCCATGTCTTGGTAAAAAATAAACCTCTTTATTTTTATATTTTGTCTTTAAAACTTGATCTGAGGGTTTTCCCCAGGGAGTTTGTAAATCAACTAACTCTCGATTTTCAAATTCCTCAACATCATATAAACCGCTTCCACCAATGATTGCTAATTTATTTATTGTCATATAAAAATTTTTTAATTAATTATTAATATATAATTTAACCATATGAATTTAAAAGATTTTATTAGATCAATTCCAGATTATCCAAAAAAAGGGATATTATTTCGAGATATAACAACATTAATTAAAAATGAAAAAGCATTTTCTGAAACAATTAATCAGATAGTTGAGAGAAGTAAAAAAGTAAAATTTGATAAAATTGCAGCTATTGAATCAAGAGGCTTTGTCTTTGCTTCTGCTGTTTCATACATATTAAAAAAACCATTTGTGATGCTTAGAAAGAAAAATAAATTACCAGCTGATGTTCACTCAATAGATTTTGAACTCGAATATGGTACTGCAACAATAGAGGTGCACAAAGATTCTATTGATGAAAATGATGAGGTTTTAATTATTGATGATTTAATTGCAACTGGTGGTACTGCTGATGCAGCAGCTAAGTTAGTTGAAGTTTCAAAAGGAAAAGTTGCTGCTTTTATTTTTGTTATCAATTTATTTGATCTCAATGGTACGGACAAATTATTAAAAAAAGGTTATATAGTTGAAAACTTAATTGATTTTCCGGGTCATTAAAAATGGAAAGATTAAATAAAATTTCTAAAATATTTAACAAAATCTATTACAACCTTTTCGTCGAAAATTTTAAAGGTAAACTCCATTACAATTTTCCTCAAAATTATTTTCGTTGGGATCTTATTGAATATTTGATTAATAAATATGGATATTCTGATTACTTGGAAATAGGCTGTGATCAAGATCAGTTGTTTTCAAAAATTAAGATACAAAATAAAGTTGGTGTAGATCCAAGTAGTGGTGGAAATGTAAGAAAAACAAGTGATGAATTTTTTAGGGAAAATAAAAATAAATTTGACATCGTTTTTATCGATGGCCTTCATGTTTATGATCAAGTTAAAAAAGATATTCTAAATTCAATAAATTGTCTAAAAGACAATGGTATTATCTTGGTTCATGATTGTATGCCCGATAGTTTAAGTAAACAAGCTGTTCCGAGATACAGGATGATATGGAATGGGGATGTCTGGAAAGCAATAGTTGACTTGAGACAAAGAGAAGATTTAGAAATTTTTACATGTGAAATGGATCAGGGTATAGGAGTAATAAGAAAAGAGAAAAATACCTCAATCTTGGAAATAAAAAAACCAGCGAGAAATCTAAAGTTTAAAGATTACTATGCTAATTACAAAAATTTTCTTAGAGTAATAAGTGTAGAAGAATTAAAAGATAAATATTAAATTTCTTTGTTTTTCCAAGTATCTGGGGTTAAATCATTATCAATCTCAATAGATAAACGGTAATTGAAATCTTTGGTTCCTCTTTTTTTTATATAATCGTAAGTTTTTTTAACACCATCGCTCAAACTTACTCTTGTCTCGTAATTTAGTAATTTTCTTGCTTTATCAGCGGAACAGGTAGCATGCTTAACCTCTCTTGGCCTGTCTTCTTTGTAAACCGCCTCAAGGTTTGAACCAGTTATATTAGAACAAATTTCAACCACTTTATTAACAGTCACGAATTCTTCATCAGGCCCTATGTTGATTACTTGTTTGTTTAAATTTTTTTGATCTAACATTGGAATTAAGCAGCTCAAACAATCATCAATATATGAAAAGCATCGTTTTTGCTCACCATCACCATAAACTATTGGAGGTTTTCCCTGTAACATTCTATTTATAAAAATAGAAACCACATTTCTATAGGGATCAGTGTAAATTTGTCTAGGACCTATGATGTTATGAGGAACAGCAATTACCCACTCTATATTATTTAAATCACAAAGATTCTTTAATACATCTTCTGCTGCCACTTTAGAAATGCCATAGGGGTCAACAGGTTTAGGACTCATATCTTCTGTAAAGGGTGTTTGTTGATCTCCATATCTTGCCATTGATGAACAAAAAATTATTCTTTTTACTTTTTCATTGACTGCTGCAGAAAAAATTGAAACTGAAGCAAGGTAATTATTTTTTGTGATTTCATAAGGTGAAAATACTGACAAACCCTCATGAGCTGTTGCTGCACAATGATAAACAATATCAATATTTTTCATTATTTTTTTTATTTTCGAAAAATCGCTGCAATCCAAATTATGAAACTCTATATCTTTATGTATATTATCCTCATAACCACCAATCATATTATCTACACCAATAACTTTATGTCCGAGATCTAATAATTTTTCTGACAAATGTGAACCTAGGAAACCTGCTACACCAGTGATTAGAATGTTGTATTTAGTAGTCATTAAAAATTTAAATTATTATACATTTAAAGCTTAGGTCTATACCATGATTTTTTTAATAAAACAGAATTAATAATACCTGATAATCTGTGTTTATAAATTTCACTTTTATACTTTTGAAATGTTATTAAAAAAATTATGAATTTTATCAAAGATGAAGATAATTTTGGTAAAATTTTAATAATTGCAGTTAAGTATCCGTAATGTTTTTTATGAAAATAAAATGTTGACCACATCCAGTGCCAATTTCTAGAAAGCTCCATGGGTTTTTCAATTTCTGAATTATGTGATGTGCCACCTAAATGGCTTACTTTGATTGTGGGATCTATAAATATTTTTGAATTATTTTTTTTTAATCTTCTACATAAGTCTATTTCCTCAAAATAAAGGAAAAAATTATCATCAAAAAAATTAATTTGCTTAAGATTTTTCATATTCAAAAACATTGCAAAACCTTTGACATTATCTACCTCTTTAATTTCTTTATCCTCATTAATATTAAAATTATTGTATTTTTCATTTAGAGATATAGGAGCGATAATTCCAAAATCCTCTAAATTACTGATGCTTAAAAAAAATTTGTTTACTGTGTCATTATTTAAAGTCACATCAGGATTTACTATTAGAGCATAACTAGTTTCAACCTTTGATAGACCTAGATTATTTCCTGCTCCGTACCCTAAATTTTCTTTTGACAAAATACATTCCACATTTTGATATTTAGAGTGAATTTCCTCCTTTAATTTTTCATCATTTGAATTTTCAATAACGATGATTTTAATACTTTTTTCAATTGACTCTATACAACTGAAAATTTTATCCCTGCTATGAAATGAAGTGATTATGACAGTTAAATCGAAAGTTTTCATATAAAATTAATATGGTAGCGGGAAGTGGGATCGAACCACTGACCTCGGGCTTATGAGTCCCGCGCTCTAACCAACTGAGCTACCCCGCCTTTTGATGAGATTTATAATAGTTTAATAATTTGATTCAATATTTATTAATTAAGTAAAAGTTATAAATTTAGAGAAAATTAACTAATATTTTCTTAGAAAATGATTAGACCAAACAAAATCAACCCTGTTGAAGCAGCTGCTGAAAAATACAATTTTTTTCTATTTTCATTTTTTTTATTAACTGCAATTCTATTTAGAAGAACGTTAATGTTACTGCTTTTTGATTGAGTTGATGGTGGATCTTTTTCAAGGTATCTAGCTATAAGCTTTTCTTTGACGTTGATACCTGAATTTTTCATAGTTTTATTTAATCACGTATAATTGATTTTTGCAAATTTGTTAGAAAGAAAGATAAATTCCAAAGGCTCCCACACCAATTATCAGCAAAGATAAAATGAAAATATTTTTTTTGAGTTCCTTCGCTTCTATTTCCTCTAGCTTTGACTTTAGGATATTTATATCAACTCTCTTCTTTGATGTTTTTAAAGGCTTTTCAGCAACATCAACATCATTTGGGGTCTCGATGTTAGTACGTGTCTCTGCAAAGCCTTTATTATTCATAGCAGGATTAGTACATCAAAATATCTGTCGAACAATTTTCCTGAAGTCCAATTTGGGTCACTATTAGATTGACATGTGTTCAATTTGGGTCAATATTCTCAAATTCAAATTTATGAGTTTAGAACAAATCGATTTCAGTAAAACCTTAACCGACGATCAGGTTTATGAAAGTATAATGAATAACTACTCTGAATTAGCTAATGAATGGATATCACATCAGTGGAATTGGATGAACAATGTGTACTGGTCTTTTAATGATCATTACAAATACATGATTGTAATTTCATTAATAGAAAAAACACTTCAATTTTATGATCAAATGAATATTCAACAAACTTATGATGAATATTATTCTAAATCATATGTACAAATAGATAAGTTTAGTATTACTGAATTATGTGAAAAATTAGATCTACCAAAAGAAACTATAAGAAGAAAAGTTTTAGAGCTTGAAAAAGAAGGTATTATCAAAAGAAATAAAAAAAATATTATAATTGATCGTAAAGCTTTTGATTTTGTTAAACCTCAAAATCAAATTAAACTTTCATCAAAATATATTTTATTAGTAGCTGAAGCTTTATATAAAGATAAGCTTTTTTCAAAAAGAATTGATTTGAAGACAATAGAAAATTTAATTAAGAAAAAATTTACATTATGTTGGCGATGGTTTTATCGAATGCAAATACCATTAATAATTGGGTATCATAAATTCATGCAAGATCTGAGTACCTTTCATGTTTGGGGAACTATTTGTATGAACCAATCATTGAATGTAACAAAAAATTTGAAAAATTCAGAGACAAAAAAATTGCCTTTAGATCATGGTGCTGCGAGTAAAATACTGATTGATAATGTTGGTTCAACTTCAGGTATAAGCGCAATGTCTATTTCAGACATGACATTAATACCAAGAGCAACAGTAATAAGAAAATGCAAATACTTAATAAAAAATGATTTGATAAAACTTAATGAGAAAAAACAATATACTTTATCTTCATTCAATTTTAAGAAAATTTTACCTTACCAAACTGAAGCTTTTAAGTTTAAAGCTAAATTTATACGTAAAGTTCTAAATCTTCTTGTAATTTCATAAATCTTAAATAAATTATAAACGTTATACTATTATACAGAGGGGTCATGGAGATAGTAACAAAAATAGCACCTATCATACTCGCATTAATAATGTTGGGTTTAGGTTTGGGATTAAAGATTGATGATTTTACGAGAATATTAAAAACTCCAAAGGATTTTTTTGTAGGTTTTTTTTCTCAATTAATTATTCTTCCATTAGTTGCTTACTTATTAATTATTATTTTAAAAGTACCACCTGAAATAGCAATTGGAGTTATGATTATCGCTGCTGCACCAGGTGGAGTTACATCTAATATATTAACAAAATTTGCTAATGGAGATGTTGCTTTATCTATTTCTTTAACAGCTGTAATCAGTTTAATTTCTATTATTACTGTTCCTCTTATAATTTTTACATCTGCTGATTTATTTGGAATTACTGATATTTCTCAAAATATTTCAATGACTGGTATAGCGCTAAAAATGTTTTTGGTTGTAACTGTTCCGGTGATCTTAGGAATGATTATAAGAAAATTTGCTGAAAATTTTGTAAATTCGAAAATTCAAATATTTGAAAAACTCAACATAATATTATTTGTTATTTTTTTTATAGCTGCATTTTATGAAGAAAGAGAAAGTTTCATAGATTTTCTAATGCAAGCAGGTTTCATTACTTTTATTCTAAATATAACAATGATGATTGTGGCTTATTACCTTGGTAAAACTTTTGGCTCAGGAATAAAACAACAAAAATGTATTGCTTTAGAATGTGGATTACAAAATGGTACTTTAGCAATATTTGTTTCGACACAAATATTCGGTACAGATATAGTCTACATAACTCCAACAGCTGCATATGCTTTGATTATGTACATCACTGGTTTTATATTTGTTTTTCTTTTAAAAAATAAAGTTTAATTTGTCTTAAAATTGGTCTGTTTTATTGGTTTATTAATCAATTCAATTTCGTATTTCCTTTTCTCAATCTCGATAAATAATTTGCTATCTCTTAATTTTTCATTGGAAAAATCATTTTTGATGTAACCAAAAGTCAGATTTTTCTTAAAGTTAAAAGAGTAATTCCCTGAAGTTGATCTACCTATTATCTTATCTTCTAAATAAATAGGCTCATCATGAAGTAATAGTGGTTCTCCAGGTTTACTATCTTTTAATGTAAACATAGCAAATCTTGTTTTGATCTTCTCATTATTAATTTTTTCAAGAGCTGACTTACCGATAAAGTCTACATTTTTTTTATTACTGATTGTAAACGATAAACCCGCCTGATATTGATTTTCCTCAGGGGAAATGTCGTGACCCCAATGAAGAAAGCCGCTTTCCATTCGCATAATATCCATTGCATGCATGCCGCAATTTGAAAGATTATAATCTTTTCCTTTTTCTATAATTAATTCATAAATTTTTTTCGCATCATTAGTTTCAACGTAAAGTTCATATCCTAACTCCCCAACATAAGATAATCTCTGTGTCCAAATTTTAATATCCCCGATTGAAATAAATTTTGCTGTTCCAAATTTGAAATTTTCATTATCAAAATTATCTTTACTTAATGAACTTAAAAGATTTCTGCTTTTGGGTCCAAATAAACCAAAAACACAATAATCATCAGTTACATCTTTCAATTCAATATCTTTATTTAAATGTTTTTTGATGTGGTGCTTGTCTCTTTCTCTTGTTGCGGCAGAACTAATTATTCTAAAATGGTTTTCATCTATCGCCACTATAGTTAAATCAGTCTCAATACCGCCATCTGAATTTAACATATGAGTATAGGTACATTTACCAACATCTTTCTTAATATTCGCAGTACAAATTCTTTGCAATTCTTGATGGGCTTTATCAGATTTAATTTCAAACTTTGAAAAAGGAGTTAGATCAAATAAACCAACATTTTTTATTGTATTACTTGTTTCATACTCAGCTGAGGGATACCAACTTTGATAGTTATAACTATATTCATACTCTGCCTTTTCTCCATCTAGTGCAAACCACATTGGTCTTTCATATCCACCCGACACACCAAAGCATGCTCCAAAACTTTTCAAATTATCGTGATGCGGAAGTTTTTTTACATCTCGAGAAGTTTTATGCTGTTTAAAAGGCCAGTGCATTCCATACAAATCTCCTAATGACTCTGTAATTCTTTTTTTGATAAAACCTAACTCTGAATGAAACTTTTGAAATCTTTTTATATCATAACTAAAAATATCTTCATTAATATGACCAGTCATCAACCACTCTGCTGTAACTTTACCAACACCACCGCCACTGCCAATTCCAATACTATTTAACCCACAACATACAAAAAAATTCTTAACCTCAGGTACTTCTCCTAATAAAGTGTTGGTATCAGGAGTAAAAGACTCCGGGCCTGAAAAAAATTTTCTTATTCCAGCAGTTTCTAAAATTGGAAATCTTTTGATTGCTGAAGCTAAATAAGGTTCAAAATGTTCAAAATTTTCTTGAAACTCACCAAATGAAAAATCTTCTGGAACTTTATTGGTCTTATTCCAAGCAGGAATTGAATTTCCTTCAAAAATTCCAACGAGTATTTTTCCTGCATCTTCTTTTATATATGTTCGATTATCAAAATCTCTTACTACCGGTAAGGTTTTAGATAAATTTTCAATAGGTTCAGTAATAATATAAAAATGTTCTGCGGGGTATAATGGAATACTGACACCAGCTTTTTCTCCTATTTGCCTCGACCACATACCTGAGGCTAAAACAATATATTCACACTCAATTTTTTGACCTTTGACTTTAACTCCAGAAATTTTTCCATCTTTTGTTAAAATTTCC
>CACJQO010000005.1:0-58490 GCA_902595565.1 uncultured Pelagibacteraceae bacterium | reverse complement strand
TCCACAAATTTTTTTTCCTTTAATTAACAAGTCATTTGGTTTTTTATATACAATTCTTTTTTTGTAATATTTTGAAATTAGTTTTTTTACTAATATACAATTTAATTTTGTAATTTTAGTTAAATTTAAATCCATATTTTCTAAATTATAGAAAAAACTTACAAACAAATTTCCTTTAAATGAAATCCATTTTCTTCCGTACTGCCCACGCCCATTACTTTGGCTATCAGCAATTATCATTCCATAATTTAAATTGGAACTTTTAACCATTCTTATGGCTGTATCATTCGTACTTCTTAATTTTTTAAATCTTAAAATTCTGAATTTCATTAAATTATGTTAATTCTGGAAACTACCTCTATTAATTGGCTCGGAAATATGAAGTATATCAGAATTAACAATGTAGATGCTGTTAAAGAAAATTTTAACCAAAAACCATGATCAGTATCATATTTTTCTTTTTGCTCATCAAAATACATAATTTTAATTAACCTTAAATAATAAAAAGCTGCAACGACTGTTGATAATAAACCAACGATTGCTAAAAAATACATTGATTGTTCAATGACTGCTTTAAAAACATAAAACTTAGCAAAAAAACCAGCCAAAGGAGGAATCCCAGCTAGTGAAAATAAAATTATTAGTAATGATAACGCTAGCATTGGATGATTTTTAGACAAACCTGACAAATCATCTATTTTTTCGTAATAGTTATTGTCTCGTTTCAACATTAACAAGCATGAAAATAATCCTAAGTTCATGAGTATATATATAGTTATATAAATTACTGAACTTTGAATGCCATCATTAGTACCTGCCGCTACACCAGCTAGAGTGTAACCAACATGACCTATGGAGCTATAAGCAACAAGCCTTTTCAAATTTGTTTGTCCTATGGCTGCGATAGCACCAAATAGCATTGATGCGATTGATAAAAAAATTAAAATCATTTGCCACTGATCAATCAGATTTAAAAATGGTACATATAAAAATCTTATAAATACTGTCAGTGCTGCTATTTTTGGAACCATTGTAAAAAATAATGTCACCGAAGTAGGTGAACCTTCATATACATCTGGAGCCCACATATGAAAAGGAACAGCAGAAATCTTAAAGGCTAGTCCTACTAAAATAAATACGATACCAAATGTCAAAGCATACTCATTTGAATTTAATTGATCAGCTATTACATCAAAATTGGTAGATCCAGTAAATCCATATATTAAAGAGCAACCATAGAGCAATAAACCGGAGGATAGAGCACTTAAAACAAAATATTTAAGTCCCGCTTCAGAAGATTTGATTTCATCTCTATTGAATGTAGCTAAAACATATAAGGCCAACGACTGAAGCTCAAGGCCCATGTAAAATACAATTAAGTCATTAGAATTAATCATAACCATCATTCCTAATACAGAACTTAAAATTAATATTGGATACTCAATCTTAAAGATTTGAAAAGTTTTAAGATAGTTCGAAGAAATGATTAGGACTAAGAAAGCAGCTAATAAAGTGATTATCTTCATTAAAGAAGATAAATAATCAATAATAATACTATTATTAAATAATTTTGTTTCGTTAATACCAATTGTTTCGTTAAAAGTGATAACAGCGGTTACAATCAAAACAGCTAAAGAAAGACTCTGAACAAGTCTTGAGCTATTTTTTTTAAAAACACCTAATATTAATAAAAACATTATCGACAAAGATAGAAATATTTCGGGTAATACTAATTGTAAATTTTCCATTATGTTTTACTTGCTAATTTAAAATTATATTGATCAATTAAATCTGAGATGGAAACCTCAATTGTGTTAATTAGAGGATCTGGATAAAATCCAAAAAATAGAGTTGGTACAGCTAAACAAGATAAAATAAATAACTCAGATCTATTTAAATCAAACATCTGTTTCAAATCTGTATTTATTAATTTCCCAAAAACTACTCTTTTATATAACCAAAGCATATATGCAGCACCAATAATTACCCCTAAGCTAGCAATCACAGCTACTAAAAAATTATCCTTAAATGCACCCATCAAAATTAAAAACTCCCCAACAAAACCACTTGTTCCAGGTAGGCCTAGAGCTGCTAAAGTAAACAACATAAACAAAATAGAATATTTTGGAATAATACTCACGATTCCACCATAAGTATTTATAAGTCTTGAATGCATTCTGTCATAAACAACACCTACACATAAAAAAAGTGCTGCAGAAACTAGTCCATGACTGATCATCTGAATAATACTTCCCTCAATACCTTGTTGCTGAATAGTAAAAATTCCTAAAGTAACATAACCCATATGGGCAACTGATGAATAAGCAATTAGCTTTTTCATATCTTCCTGCATTAAAGCTATGAAAGAAGTAAAAATAATCGCAATTACACTGAGTGTGTAAATCAATGGGGTGAAAATTTCTGATGCTGCCGGAAATAATCCAAGAGAAAATCTTATAAAACCATAACCTGCCATTTTTAATAATATAGCTGCTAATAAAACAGATCCTGCTGTTGGTGCTTCAACATGAGCATCTGGTAACCATGTATGAACTGGCCACATAGGAGTTTTAACTGCAAAAGAGCTAAAAAAAGCTAACCATAAAAGATTTTGATACTTTATATCAATTCCAGAATTATAAAGTTCAACTACATCTGTAGTTCCATTCAGCCAATAAATTGTAATTATAGCTACTAACATTAAAACTGAACCAAGCAAGGTATACAAAAAAAATTTAAATGCTGAATAAACTCTTCTGGCACCACCCCAGATACCAATAATTAAAAACATAGGAATTAAACCTGCCTCAAAAAATAAATAAAAAATAACAAGGTCTAAAGAGCAGAATACACCGATCATAAAAGACTCCATGATAAGTACAGCTATCAAAAATTCACTTAGTCTCTCTTTGATTGAATTATTTACCGATACAATACAAAGGGGTGTAATAAATGTTGTGAGTAAAATAAACAAAATTGAAATACCATCCACACCTACCTTGTAATTTATTAAATCTTTAATCCAAACTCTTTCCTCAACAAATTGAAACTCAGAAGTTGTTGGATCAAATAATATCCATAGATAAATTGATAAAAAAAAATTTACTGCTGAAGTAAATAAAGCAACATATTTTCCAGTAAAATTATTTTTTTTATCACTTTTGGTAAAAAATAAGAATAAAGCTCCAATTGATGGTAATAAAATCAAAGAGGAAAGAATTGGAAAGTTCATTATTTTACAATTAAGAATGTTAATAAAGCAGAAAAACCAAGTAACATCACAAAAGCATATTGATATATGTATCCACTTTGAAATTTATTAGCTTTTACTGAAAATTTTTTGATCATCGACGAAATACCGTCTGGACCAAACCCATCGATAATTTTCAAATCAAAGAACTTCCATAAAAATAAACCTAATTTTTTTGATGGTCTAACAAATAAAACATCATAAAGTTCGTCAAAATACCATTTATTTAACAAAAACTGATAAAGCGGTTTATTTATACTAGCTAATCGTTCAGGTAAATTTTTATTTTTAAGGAATAAATAATATGCTAGTGGGATAGATAATGTTACCAAAGTTGGAGTAAGTAATAAAAACCATAGTGGTGGGTGATCAGTGCTTAATGGTTTTAGAAAAAATATTGAGTCACGCCAAAAATTATTTAAACCTTCATAACCGATAAATAATTCTTTAAATAAAAATCCTGCAAATATTGCACCAATTGATAATAAAACTAGAGGTATCAACATCACGATAGGAGACTCGTGTGTCTCATCTATCTTAATCTCTTTATTATTATACTCACCATGAAAAGTTTTAAAAATTAATCTCCAAGAATAAATTGATGTAAGAAATGCTGTAAAAATACCTATACCAGCAGCATAATAACCTGTTGTATTTCCTCTTAAATATGCAAATTCAATTATTGCATCTTTAGAATAAAAACCTGACAAAAATGGAAACCCTGTTAAAGCTAGCGTTCCTATAATCATTAGTGAATACGTGTATGGAAGTTTTTTCCACACTCCACCCATATTATTTATATTTTGTTCGTCTTTAAAAGCATGAATAACTGAACCAGATCCTAAAAATAATAGTGCTTTAAAAAACGCGTGAGTGAATAAATGAAACATTGCAACATTATATGCTCCCACGCCAGTGGCAAAAAACATGTAACCTAATTGGCTACAAGTAGAATACGCAATTATTTTTTTTATATCATTTTGTACCAGAGCTACTGTTGCAGCAAAGAATGCAGTACTCATACCAACAATTGTAATGATATTTAAAGCTAGATCAGAGTATTCATAAATAGGTGAACACCTTACAACTAGAAAAACTCCTGCTGTTACCATAGTGGCGGCATGAATTAAGGCGGAAACAGGTGTTGGTCCTTCCATAGCGTCTGGCAACCAGGTATGAAGTAAAATTTGTGCTGATTTACCCATTGCACCAATGAATAAAAGTAAGCAAATCAAATCTACAGCATTAAATGTGATACCTAAAAATACCAAATTTTTATCTGTAATGTTTGGAATTTCATCAAAAACCTCAGTATAATTTACAGTTCCAAATAAATAAAAAATTAAAAATATTCCTAAGGCAAATCCAAAATCACCTACTCTATTCACTACAAATGCTTTAATTGCAGCTTTGTTTGCTGACTCTTTTTTAAACCAAAATCCTATTAAAAAATACGAACATAAACCTACACCTTCCCAACCAAAAAATAATTGAATGAAATTATCTGCAGTAACTAACATCAGCATTGCAAATGTAAATAAAGATAAGTAAGCCATAAATCTTGGTTTGTGCGGGTCATGAGACATATAACCGATTGAATAAATATGAACTAAGGCAGAAACTGATGTAACAACAACTAACATCACAGCAGATAATGAATCAATTTTCATTGACCAATTTACTTCAAGCGATCCAGAGCTAATCCATGTCGCTATGATGATGTTCTCTTGATATTGATTAACAACAACCTCATACAAAACGAGGACAGAAAAAATTGCTGAAATAGATACCAACAGGCTAGTAATAATTTCTGAACTTCTATCTCCTATTAATTTTCCAAAAAATCCTGAGATAATTGAAGCTATTAATGGTAATGCTATAATTGAAATTTCCATTTTAACCTTTTAGTTTATCTATCTCCTCTACTCTAATAGTTCCAGAGTTTCTAAAATAAACAACTATAATCGCAAGACCAATTGCAGCCTCAGCTGCAGCTACAGTTAGTATAAAGAGGGTAAACACTTGACCAGAAAGATCTCCTAAATAAATTGAAAAAGATACTAAATTAATATTTACAGCTAATAAGATAAGTTCAATACTCATCAAGATTACAATAATATTTTTTCTATTAAGAAATATACCAATTATTCCAATACTAAAAATAACAGCACCTAAAGTTAAATAATGACCTAAACCTATATCAATCATCTATTTTTACTCCTTTGTTAGACGCAACTTCAAGTACTTCCACACCTTCAGTCCTTTCTCTAGATATTTGTTTTAAATAACTTTGTTTTTTAACACCCTCTCTTTGTCTAAAAGTAAGGACTATTGCACCTATCATGGCAATCAAAAGTATCATCCCACTAATTTGAAACACATGTATATAATCAGTGTATAAAACCTGACCTAATGAATGAGTGTTACTAACCCCGTTCTCTAGTGATGATTTTGCAGAATTAAATAAATCAGGCTTATATTTCCATCCACCTATTACAATAATTAATTCAAAAAAAATTATTACACTTATTAATAATCCTATAGGAATATGTCTTGAGCTATCTTTTGAAACAAACCACTGATTTTTTTGTTGAGCAACATTAAGCATCATTACGACAAACAAAAATAGCACTGCAACTGCCCCAACATAAACTATCAACATAATCATCCCCAAAAATTCGGCACCAATCATTATGAAGAGGCAAGATATACTTATAAAATCAAGAATTAAAAAAAAAACTGAATGAACTGTGTTTTTAGAAACAGTTACCATTATGGCGGAAACAACTGCAATTACAGAAAAGACATAAAAAAATATTGCATGTGCAATCATAAATTATCTGTATGGATTGTCTGATTTAATATTTGCCGCTAAAACATTTTCCCATCTATCTCCGTTATCTAGGAGCTTTTCTTTTGTATAATAGAGTTCTTCACGAGTTTCAGTTGAAAATTCAAAATTTGGTCCCTGGACAATTGCATCTACAGGACAAGACTCTTCACATAACCCACAATAAATACATTTCATCATATCAATATCATAGCGAGTTGTTTTTCTGCTCCCATCAGCTCTTTCAGCAGATTCAATTGTAATTGCTTGAGCAGGGCAGACAGCTTCACACAATTTACAAGCTATACATCTTTCTTCTCCATTAGGATATCTTCTCAATGCGTGTTCACCTCTATATCTTGGACTAATTTTGCCTTTTTCAAATGGATAATTTATCGTTTTTTTTGATTTGAAAAGTTCCTTAACAGCAATAAAAAGCCCACTGATAAAATCGGTCATTAATATTGTTTTAAAAAATCTTGATATTTTCATTTATATCGTAGGTAAAAGATTAAAGTAAAAAAGATAACTTGCTGTCAAAACAACATAAGTTAAAGATAATGGTAAAAATATTTTCCAACCTAGTCTCATAAGTTGATCATATCTATATCTTGGAACAATCGCTTTGACCAACGCAAAAAGAATAAATAAAAATAAAATTTTGAAAATTAACCAAAGAGCGCCAGGTATTAAATTAAAAGGATAAAGATCGATTGGAGATAACCAGCCTCCTAAAAATAAAATTGACCCTAGTGCACACATTAACAAAATATTTGCATATTCTCCCAACCAAAACATTGCATACATCATCCCAGAATATTCTGTTTGGTAACCCGCAACTAATTCAGCCTCTGCCTCTGGTAAATCAAAGGGTGGTCTATTCGTTTCAGCTAAAGCTGATATAAAAAAAATTACAAACATTGGAAATAATGGTATTACAAACCACATTTCTTTTTGAGCAACTACAATATCATTCAAGTTTAGAGATCCAACGCACAATAAGACATTAATAATAATGATACCAATCGATACTTCATAAGATACCATTTGTGCAGCAGATCTAATTGCTCCTAAAAAAGGATATTTTGAATTCGATGCCCATCCACCCATTATTATCCCATACACACCCAATGATGAGACAGCAAAAATATATAAAATTCCAACATTTATATCTGCTAATACTTGTTCAACTCCAAAAGGAATTACAGCCCATGCTATTAGAGCTAGAGTCATAGTTATTATTGGAGCAAGAATAAAAATTACTTTGTTTGAACTAGCAGGTATTATAATTTCCTTGAAAATATATTTTAGGGCATCTGCTAGGGATTGTAATAAGCCAAATGGACCAACAACATTTGGACCTTGTCTTTTTTGGACAAAAGCCCAAACTCTTCGGTCTAACCACACGATCATAGCAACGGAAACTAAAACAGGCACTAATAAAAATAAAATTTTGTAACTTTCTTGAAAAATAATATTTAAGTATTCCATGAATTAACCTTCTGTCCCTGTTTTTTTTAAATCAATTTTTGCGTTATTACATTCAAGCATAGTTTTTGATGAACGTGCAATCACATTAGAAAAATAGTAATCTTTATAATCAACTTTTAAAAATTCATCAGAAAAATCGCTTTCATTTGATTCATGATCTAATTCTGAAGTTTGCTGATCTTTATTCATTTTTAAATAGTTAAACATACTACTTTCGAGTTCATCTTTATCATTAAAAAGTTTTCTATTATTCATAACCTCGGCGAGATCATTTGTAATTTGCCAGTCCTCTTTTGCATCACCTGGTGGGTAAGATGCTTTATAAGCTTTTTGTAATTTACCTTCCAAGTTAGTGTAATGTCCAGATTGTTCAGTATAAGCAGCACCTGGTAAAATTATATCTGCAATTTCTGCACCTCTATCTCCATGACTTCCTTGATAAATAATAAATTCATCTTTCTTTTTAAAATTTAAATTATCTTGGCCAAGTAAAAAAATGATTTCAAATTTATTTTCATGAAGTTCATCTAGAATTTTATTACTTTTATCAATGATATCTAAATCTAGATTTCCAACCGTAGATGCATCCACTGATAATATGTTTATTGGATTCCAATCATTATTCAATTTATTATTCTTGGATAAAAATTTTTTGGATAAATTAAATAAATAACTTGCTGATTTTACTTTAAAAAAAGACTCGCCAAATACAATCATTGGTTTTTTTGACTCAATAATTTCTTTTGACAATTCATTATTATTTTCAAATATATCTTTGATGGTTTTTACCCTCCCATTTAAAATTTCATAGTTGTAAGTTAGGTCTCCAAGATCATTTAAGGAAATAACTCTGGTATTATTACTTAAATATGCTTTTCGAATTCTCGCATTAATCATTGTTGCTTCAAATCTAGGATTTGTGCCTATCAACAAAATTAAATCTGCTTCTTCAATTCCATTTATCGATGAATTGAATAAATAATTTTCTCTTTTGGAATTGATGATAAATCTTTTTGAAGATCTAAAATCATATTTTTTCGTGCCAATTGTTCTTTCTAAAAATTCTTTGAAAATAAAACTTGTCTCCATATTTGTAAGATCACCAACAAATCCACAAATTTTATCTTTGTTTGCATTTTCTATTTTTGATTTGATGATTTTGTAAACCTCATCCCAAGAGGCTTTTTCAAATTTATTATTGTACTTTATATACGGAGTGTCTAATCTTTGATTTAATAATCCATCACAAGCATATCTTGTTTTATCTGAAATCCACTCTTCATTTATGTCCTCATTTATAACAGGCAAAACTCTTTTCACTTCCCAGTCATAAGTATCAACTCGAATATTTGAACCAACTGCATCCATTACATCAATTGTCTGCGTTTTTTTTAATTCCCATGGTCTTGCTTCAAAAACATAAGGCTTAGATGTTAGAGCTCCTACTGGACAAAGATCAATTACGTTTCCTGATAGTTCTGATTGAACTGATTGCTCTAAATATGTAGTAATTTGCATATCCTCACCCCTTCCAATAGCACCTAATTCAGGAACTCCAGCTATCTCGGTTGCAAATCTCACACACCTTGTACAATGAATACATCTTGTCATTTGAGTTTTGATCAGTGGACCCATATTTTTCTCAGGCACTGCTCTTTTGTTTTCTTTAAATCTTGACTTATCTATTCCATAAAACATCGATTGATCTTGAAGATCACATTCCCCACCCTGATCACATACTGGACAATCCAACGGATGATTTGCTAATAAAAACTCCATCACACCTTTCCTTGATTTCTCTATTTTTGGAGTATTAGTTTTTATAACCATTCCATCTGCAGCGGGCATTGCACATGAGGCTATTGGTTTTGGAGATTTTTCCATTTCAACTAAACACATTCTGCAGTTACCAGCTATTGATAATTTTTCATGATAACAAAATCTTGGTATTTCTGCGCCTGCTTTTTCACAAGCTTGAAGAACAGTAAACCCTTCCTCAACCTCTACTTCAATATCATTAACTTTTAATTTAAGCATTTTTATCCAATAAGTGTTGATCTACTAAATAAGGAATATTTTTATTTTCTTTTACAATTGGATCAAATTTATTTCTTTTTTTAATTTCATCTTTGAAATGTCTTAATAAACCTTGAACTGGCCAAGAAGAACCCTCGCCAAATGCACAAATCGTATGACCTTCTATTTGTTTTGTAACATCACCCAACATATCTATTTCATCTTTGGACGCTTCTCCTTTTGCCATTCTTTCGAGCATTCTCCACATCCAGCCCGAACCTTCTCTACAAGGTGTGCATTGGCCACAACTTTCATGTTTGTAAAATCTCGCTATTCGAGCCATACATTTTATAATGTCTTGATCTTTATTAATCACAACTACACCAGCTGTACCTAATCCACTTTTTTCAGCCATTAATGAGTCGAAGTCCATAGTCAAAGTCTCACATTTATCTTTTGGTATTAATGGCATTGATGATCCACCAGGTATGACAGCTTGTAAATTATCCCAGCCACCTATGACACCACCAGCATGTACTTCAATTAGTTCTTTTAGTGGAATGTTCATTTCTTCCTCAACATTACAAGGATTATTTACATTTCCAGATATACAAAAAATTTTGGTACCCGTATTTTTTTCTCTTCCTAAAGATGCAAACCATTTCCCACCTCTTCTTAATATAGTTGGTACAACAGCTATAGTTTCCACATTATTAATTATTGTTGGGCAACCATAAAGTCCAATTAGTGCTGGAAAAGGAGGTTTTAATCTTGGTTGACCTTTTTTTCCCTCAATACTTTCGAGTAATGCAGTTTCTTCTCCACAAATATATGCTCCAGCTCCATAGTGAATATAAATATCTAGATCCCAACCAGTACCTGCAGCGTTTTTACCTAATAGTTTTTTTTCATAAGCCTCGTCAATTGCCGCTTGTAGCTTTTGTCCGTCTACAAAATATTCACCTCTAATATAAATGTAACAAACATGTGCTTGAATTGCATAAGATGCAATCAAACAACCTTCGATTAATTTATGAGGTTCAAATCTTAAAATATCTCTATCTTTACAAGTGCCTGGCTCAGACTCATCTCCATTGATGACTAAATAATGAGGTCTAGAGCCGACCTCTTTAGGCGCAAAAGACCATTTTAAACCCGTTGGAAAACCTGCACCACCTCTTCCTCTAAGTTGAGAGTCTTTGATTTCATTTATAATCCAGTCTCTGCCCTTATCTGTTATTTCTTTAGTATTAACCCAATCCCCTCTTTTTTGAGATGAAGTTAGGTCGGGTCCCAAATCATTGTATAAGTTTTGAAAAATTCTGTCTTGATCCTTAAGCATTTTTTAAATCCATTAATGTTTTTCTATTATTTTCTGGTTCATTATTTATTCTTCCTCTATAGGAGCCAGGTGTTGGTTTTTCTCCCTTTAAAATTTTATCTAAAATTTTTAAAGTTTTTTCTTTATCAAGATCTTCATAATAGTCGTCATTAATTTGCATCATCGGTGCATTGACACATGCACCAAGACACTCAACTTCCATCCATGAACAACTTTTATCATTTGAAAGGACTGATTCATCCTCTGAAATTTTTTCTTTACATGCCTCGACTAATTTGTTTGCACCTCTTATCATGCATGGGGTTGTGGTACACACTTGAACAAAATATTTACCCACTGGGGATAGATTATACATGCTATAGAAAGTAGCAACTTCATATACTTTTATGTATGGCATATTTAAAAATTTTGCGATGTATTTCATTGCAGCTAAAGGTATCCAGTTGTCATTTTGTTTTTGAGCAATATATAATAACGCCATCACAGCACTTTGTTGTTTACCTTCTGGATATTTGGCAACAATATTTTTTGCTGCCTCTAATGAAGAAGGGTTAAATTCAAAATTTTCAGGTTGGTTTTTTGCAGGTCTTCTTAAACTCATCTATCAACCTCCCCAAAAACTATATCAAGTGAACCAAGAACAGCAGGTACATCCGCTAACATGTGACCCTTAATCAAATAATCCATTGATTGTAAATGTGAAAATCCTGGCGCTCTAATCTTGCACTTATAAGGTTTACTAGATCCATCTGAGATTAAATAAACACCAAATTCACCTTTGGGTGCTTCTACAGCAGTATAAATTTCGTCTTTTGGTACACGATATCCCTCAGTAAATAATTTAAAGTGATGTATCAATGCTTCCATAGATTGTTTTATCTCTGCTTTAGATGGAGGGGATATTTTACCATCAAAAGTTTTAATTGGACCTTTCTCCATCCTTGCTAAACATTGTTTTATAATTGATACACTTTCCTTCATTTCCTCAATTCTACATAAATATCGATCATAACAATCACCATTTTTACCTACTGGAATTTTAAACTCTAACTGATCATAGCAATCGTAGGGTTGAGATTTTCTTAAATCCCACGGGATTCCTGAACCTCTAATCATTACACCACTAAAAGAGTAGTCTAGTGCATCATCTTTGGTCACCACTCCAATATCCACGTTTCTTTGCTTAAATATTCTATTATCAGTTAAAAGGTTCTCGAGATCATTTATTATTTTTGGAAAAGTTTCACAAAATTTCGCTATATCTTTTTCTAAACCAGCTGGTAAATCTTGATGAACTCCACCTGCTCTGAAATAATTTGCATGTAATCTAGATCCAGATGCTCGTTCGTAAAAAGTCATTAATGTCTCTCTTTCCTCAAATCCCCATAATGATGGTGTTAAGGCACCCACATCTAAAGCTTGAGTAGTAACGTTTAATATATGACTTAATATTCTTCCAATTTCACAAAACATTACTCTTATATATTGCGCTCTTATTGGAACATCGATATTTAAAATTTTTTCAATAGCTAAAGCAAAAGCATGCTCTTGATTCATAGGAGCAACATAATCTAGTCGATCAAAATATGGGACAGCTTGCATATAGGTTTTATTTTCAATTAATTTTTCTGTTCCTCGATGTAACAAACCAATATGTGGATCTGCTTTTTCTACAACCTCACCATCCAGTTCAAGAATTAGTCTTAACACACCATGTGCAGCAGGATGTTGTGGACCGAAATTCAAATTAAGATTTTTAATTTTTTTTGTCATTAGTTTCTGATATTTCTTTTATATATTTTGTTCCTTCCCAAGGACTTTCATAATCAAAATTTCTATAATTTTGTTCTAGTTTTACAGGTTCATTGATAACTTTTTTTTTCTCTTCGCTATATCTAACTTCTGAATGGCCAGTCAAAGGGAAATCTTTTCTTAATGGGTGACCTTCAAAACCATAGTCAGTCAAAATTCTTCTTAAATCAGGATGATTTTTAAAATTTACGCCGTACATATCGAAAACTTCTCTTTCCATCCAATTAGCTGATGGAAATACAGATGTTAAAGATGAGATCAGCTCATTTTCATTGATGAAATAACTTAAGATCATTCTGTGGTTAAACTCATGGCTTAAGAATAAATATACAATCTTAAATCTTTGAGTTTCCTCTGGATAATCTACAACTGTAATATCAATAAGCTGTCTAAACTTAATATCTTTGTTTGTTTTTAAGAATAAAACAACATCAAGTAAATCTTCTTTATCAATTTCAACATAAATTTGATCATGTTTAATTGAAGACTTGTTAATTTTTGTCGTAAGTTCTGAATTTATTTTTTTCTCTAAATCAATTAAATTATTCATTTTACCTGTTAAAAGATCCCTTATTTCTAATTTTTTTTTGTAATTGCATTATTCCATATAACAATGCTTCAGCAGAAGGTGGACAGCCGGGTACATAAACATCAACAGGCACGATACGATCACAACCTCTTACGACAGAATATGAATAATGATAATAACCACCTCCATTGGCACAACTTCCCATTGATATAACATATCTTGGCTCTGGCATTTGATCATAAACTTTTCTTAAGGCTGGTGCCATCTTATTTGTTAAAGTGCCTGCAACAATCATGACGTCAGATTGTCTAGGTGATCCTCTTGGAGCAGCACCAAACCTCTCCAGATCATATCTTGGCATAGCTGTTTGCATCATTTCAACAGCACAGCAAGCAAGACCAAAAGTCATCCAATGCAAAGACCCTGATCTTGACCAGTTTACTAAATTTTCTAATGAAGTGGTTATAAACCCATTCTTGCCAAAATCTTCCGCAAGTTGTTTAAATTCATCAGGTACTTGATCTAATTTATTGTTCATTTAAAAAAATTTTATTCCCAGTCTAATGCACCTTTTTTCCATTCATAAATGAATCCAATTGTAAGTATGAATAAAAAAATCATCATTGACGTAAAACCTAAGATACCAATATTTCCTAAAGAAATTGCCCACGGAAATAAAAAAGCAATTTCAAGATCAAAAATAATAAATAAAATTGCGACTAAATAAAACCTAACGTCAAATTCCATTCTTGAGTCTTGGAATGGTTCAAATCCACATTCATAAGCTGATAACTTCTCTGGGTCTGGATTTTTTGGAGATAGGATAAAATTAATTACTATAAACGCACAACTAAGTCCTAATGCTATAATTAGAAATAGTATAATGGGCAAATAATCTTTTAAAAATTCCGCTGTCATGGTGGAATATATATCATTTTTTAAAGCTAGATGAAGTGGTGTTAGGTCACATTATTCAAAATATACAGCTTAATTGATAACGATTATCAGCTTTAAATTAAATAAGTGGCGGGAGTGAAGGGACTCGAACCCTCGACCTATCGCGTGACAGGCGATCGCTCTAACCAACTGAGCTACACCCCCACTTTTGATTCTTTTGGTGGGCAGTAAAGGACTCGAACCTTTGACCCCCTCGGTGTAAACGAGATGCTCTACCAACTGAGCTAACCGCCCAAAGCCAAAATGTTGGTTATATCTTTTAGTAAAATAAGGTCAAGATTAATTAGTTGTTATAAATAAAAGATAATTTTTTAAAATCCACCTCTCCAATTATTTTTGGAGTTAAAATTATCTTTCTCTGTTTTCGATGTTGGTCTTGTTAAATAATAAGTTACAAAAACTACAATTAATAAAATTATATATAATTCCATAAATAAATTTTTTATTGAATACTTGCTTGAGACTTATCGTCTTTTTTAGAAATATCAACTTCTACCCACTCTGTTTTTTTGAGCTCCTTAGTTAAAGCAATCTTTAAAACTTCATCAGCATACTCAACAGGAGTTATTTTAATTTCATCAATGATTTTTTTTGGCATATCAACTAAATCTTTCTCATTTTCTTTCGGAATTAAGACCTCTTTGATTCCCGCTCTATGCGCTGCAATAAGTTTTTCTTTTAAGCCACCAATTGGCAATACTTGACCTGTTAAAGTTACCTCACCTGTCATCGCAACATCTCTTTTAACTGGAATGTTTGTTATAGAAGATACTATTGAAGTAACCATCCCAATTCCTGCAGATGGACCATCTTTTGGTGTAGCACCCTCTGGAACGTGAATATGAAAATCTTTTTTCTCAAACAATGGAGGTATTATTCCATATTCTAAACATTTAGATCTAACAAAAGATTTTGCAGCTTTTACTGACTCTTGCATTACATCTCCAAGCTTACCTGTTATTTGCATTCTTCCTTTACCTGGCATTGTAGCAGTTTCAATTTTCAAAATTTCTCCACCATACTCAGTCCATGCCAATCCAGTAACTATTCCTACTCTATTTTCAGTTTCCAACTCACCTGATTTAAACTTAGGAACACCTAAAAAATCTGACAAATTTTCTTTATTAATCTTAACTTCTTTTTCTTCTCCGGAAACAACTTTCTTAACTACTTTTCTGGCGACTTTAGAAATTTCTCTTTCTAAATTTCTAACACCAGACTCTTTGGTGTAACTTCTGATAATTTCTTGAATAATGTCATTTTGTAAACTCATCTCTTTTTCTTTAACGCCGTTATCTTTAATTTGTTTTGGCAATAAATATTTGTTTGCAATATTTATTTTTTCATCTTCTGTATAACCCGCGAGTCTTATAACCTCCATTCTATCTAGTAGAGGTGGAAGAATATTTAAAGTG
Organism: uncultured Pelagibacteraceae bacterium; assembly: GCA_902595565.1. Taxonomy (GTDB): domain Bacteria; phylum Pseudomonadota; class Alphaproteobacteria; order Pelagibacterales; family Pelagibacteraceae; genus Pelagibacter. Next base: position 42,848 of record CACJQO010000005.1, on the reverse strand, counting down.
TTAGCTGTTGTAACAAACATAACATCAGATAAATCATAATCAACTTCAAGGTAATGATCGTTAAAAGTTGTATTTTGCTCAGGATCTAATGCCTCCAGTAAAGCTGAAGATGGGTCACCTCGATAATCATTACCAATTTTATCAATCTCATCTAAGAGAATTAATGGATTTTTTGTACCAGCTTTTTTCATCATTTGGATTATTTTACCAGGTAAAGAGCCTATGTATGTTCTTCTATGTCCCCTTATTTCAGCTTCATCTCTCATACCACCAACTGACATTCTTACAAATTCTCTATTAGTAGCTTTTGCTATTGATTTTCCTAAAGATGTTTTACCAACACCAGGAGGACCAACCAAACATAAAATAGGTCCTTTTATTTTTTCCATTCTTTTTTGAACAGCTAAAAATTCAATTATTCTCTCTTTTACTTTTTCTAAACCAAAATGATCTTTATCTAAAACTTCTAAAGCTTTTTTTAGATCAATATCTACAGCACTTTTTTTATGCCACGGAAGTTCTGTCATCCAATCTAAATAATTTCTTACAACTGTTGCCTCAGCTGACATTGGGCTCATATTTTTTAATTTTTTTAATTCCTGCAAACATTTCTTTTCAACCTCTTTAGGCATTCTCGCTTTTATTATTGCTTTATTAAGGCTAGTATTTTCATCTTTTCCATCTTCAATTTCACCTAACTCTTTTTGAATAGCTTTTAGTTGTTCATTTAAATAATATTCTCTTTGAGTTTTTTCCATTTGCGTTTTAACTCTTCCACGAATTCTTTTTTCAACACCAATTATACTAGTCTCATTCTCCATTATCTTGATTATTGAATTTAATCTTTTCTTTACATCTATAGTTTCGAAAATTTGTTGTTTTTCTGAAATAGTTGCAGTTATATGAGAGGCAATGTTATCAGCAATCTGAGAAGGGTCTTTTAATTGTTTAATAGAATTAATAGTTTCATTTGAAATCTTTTTGTTAATTGATGTTAATTTTTCTAATCTTCTTAAAGCTGTTGCTGCTAATGGATATAAATCCTCATCTTTATTTAAGACATCGTTATAGTGATTAAATTCACAAGTAATGAATTTTTCATTGTCTTTGAAATCTAAAATTTTAACTCTTTTTATTCCTTCCACTAAAACTTTGACAGTTCCATCAGGTAATTTTAAGAGTTGAAGAATACTCCCCTCACATCCATACATAAAAATGTCTGTCTTTTTAGGGTCATCTATTTCTGAGTTCTTTTGAGTTACTAAGATAATTTTTTTATCTTTTTTCATTACTTCATTAAGAGCAGAGATAGATTTATCTCTTCCTACGAAGAGAGGAATCACCATACTTGGAAACACCACTATGTCTCTAAGCGGTAATAAAGGTAATGAAATTTTAACGTCCATGAATAAGAATATGGATATTATAAATTATATTGCAATACCTTTTTCTTATTTATTAAGGATATTACGCCGCTGAGGTCTTGCTAGGCTTTGATTTATCGTCCGATTCTGAATGAACTATTATTGGTTGTGATTGCCCTTTTACAGATGCAGCATCAACTATGACTTCTTTAATATTTTCTTGACTCGGTAAATCATACATCGTCTTAAGTAAAATATTTTCCAAAATTGATCTTAAACCCCTTGCTCCTGTTTTTTTCCTAATTGCTTTAAGGGCAATTTCTTTTAATGCACTTTCTTTAAAACTTAGTTTTGCACCATCTAATTTAAATAATTCTTGATATTGTTTTGTTAAAGAATTTTTTGGCTCTTGCAATATTTTAATTAAAGATTTTTCGTCTAAATCGTCTAAAGTAGCAATCATCGGCAACCGTCCAATAAATTCTGGGATAAGACCATATCTTAATAAATCTTCGGGTTCTAAGCCTTTCATCCATTCACCAGTCTTTTTGTCTTGAGTATTTTTTACGTCAGCACCAAAACCAATTGAAGTACCCTTATCTCTTTGTGATATAATTTTATCTAATCCTGCAAACGCACCACCACAAATAAATAAGATATTTGTTGTATCAACTTGTAAAAATTCTTGCTGAGGATGTTTTCTTCCGCCTTGTGGTGGGACACTAGCAATAGTTCCCTCCATAATTTTTAAAAGCGCTTGTTGTACACCTTCACCTGAAACATCTCTAGTTATAGATGGGTTCTCAGATTTTCTACTAATTTTATCAACCTCATCTATATAAACAATTCCACGTTGTGCTTTTTCAACATTGTAGTCTGCGGCTTGTAATAACTTTAGAATAATATTTTCAACATCTTCACCAACATAACCCGCCTCAGTTAGTGTGGTCGCATCAGCCATTGTAAATGGAACATCCAAAATTCTAGCGAGTGTTTGTGCCAATAAAGTTTTTCCACATCCAGTTGGTCCAACTAATAGAATATTTGATTTAGCAAGTTCTACATTTTTACTTGTTTTATTTTCATAATTAAGTCTTTTGTAATGATTGTGAACTGCTACAGATAAAACTTTTTTTGCATGAGATTGACCAATTACATAATCATCTAATACAGAACAAATCTCTTTCGGCGAAGGTAAACCGTCTTGATGTTTTACAAAGGTGTCTTTACTCTCTTCCTTGATGATGTCCATACAAAGTTCAACACACTCATCACATATAAAAACAGTTGGACCTGCAATAAGTTTTCTAACTTCGTGTTGACTCTTTCCACAGAAAGAACAATATAAAATATTTTTGTTATTTGTATTCATAGTTTTTATAACGAATCAATTCAATTACTCTATTATAAGAGACTTATGTTAATCAAGTTTCTAATAATTTGATGTCAATATCTTGTGTATTAAGATCTTTTTTCTACCACTTCATCTATCAAACCAAATGATTTTGCTGCATCAGCTGTCATAAAATTATCTCTTTCTAAAGCAGATTTGATTTCGTCTACTGATTTACCTGTATGTTTTGAATAAATTTCATTCAATCTTTTTTTTAAAGACAAAACTTCATTAGCATGAATCTCAATATCTGTAGCTTGTCCTTGAAAACCAGCAGACGGTTGATGAACCATTATTCTAGAATTTGGTAATGAAAATCTTTTACCTTTTTTTCCAGCTGAAAGTAAAAATGAACCCATTGATGCTGCTTGACCAATACATAATGTGGAAATATCAGGCTTTACATATTGCATTGTATCGTAGATACCAAGACCCGCAGTTACTAACCCCCCAGGACTATTTATATATAAATAAATTTCTTTTTTAGGATCTTCTGCCTCCAAAAATAAAAGTTGAGCAGTAACTAGAGAAGCAACATTATCGTTAATTTGACCTGTTAGAAAAATTATTCTCTCTTTTAATAGTCTAGAATAAATATCATATGCTCTTTCTCCCTTACTTGATTGTTCAACAACCATAGGTACTAAAGTGCTCATATGTTCTGATATTTTATTTGTCATAAGTTGATTCGTTTTACTTATACAACTTGAGATTACTTTTTGCTAACTTTTTTTGTTTTTTTGACAGGCGATTTTGCTTTTGAGGTTTTTGTTTTAGTTTTGTTCGTTGAAGTTTTTTTAGCCTCAACCTTCTTTTCTGTTTTTTCTTTGCCTTCATTGGAATGACTATATTCTTGCATTTGAGATTGTTTCAAAATTTTTTCTGCCTCTTCTTTTGACACTTCTTTCTTGTTTGGTTTTGCTTTTTCTTTAATTAATTTTAAGATTTTTTCTTCGTACACAGTACCTCTCAAGCTAGATAATGCTGAAGGATTTTTTTGATAAAAATCCATGACCATTTTCTCTTGACCTGGCATCATTCTAATTTGTTTTTGAACTTCAGCTTGTAATTCTTGTTCTGTCACTTTAATTTGATTTTTTTCACCGAATTCATTTAAAACTAATCCAACTTTAATTCTTTTTTTTGCAATTTCTTCAAAATTTTTCCTACTTTTTTTTGCATCTTCTTCGGACATTCCTTGAGAAAGAATCTTTACTTCTTCATCAATCAGATTCTCAGGAATTTCTGTGATCTTAAATTTTTCTATCTCTTTTAAGATTTGATTTTTGGAGAAACGCTCAAGCGAATTTTTATATTCATCATTTATTTGCTTTGAAATTAAAGATTTAAGATCTTTTAAATCTTTCGCACCAAAATTTTTTGCAAACTCATCATCAATTTTTACAGGTTCAGGATTTTTTAATACTGTTATTTTGCATTTAAATTTAGCTTTTTTATTTACTAATTCTTTCTCAGGAAAATTTTCAGGTAAAGTAGCTTCAACAATCTTTTCATCACCTACTTTGACACCCATTAGTTGTTTATCAAAACCCTTTAAAAATAAATCTTTACCCAAAGTTAATTGTGTATTTTTACCTTCACCACCTTTAAATGGCTTGTCATCAATAGTGGCATTATAATCAAAGGCTACTAAATCACCTTCTTTTGCAATTGTATCTTTTGATGCTTCTTTAAAGTTTGGTTGATTTTTTGCTATTTCTTTAATTCTTTTATCTGCTTCAGTATCGTCTATTTTTACTGAATACTCATCAAACTTAATATTTTCAATTGGTTTTACCTCAACCTTTGGAAGTTCTGTTACTGAAATAATATATTCAAGATCTTTATCTTCTCCGTAAGTTTTAAGATCCAACTTAGGTTGACCAGCAGGTTTAATATTATTTTCTTTTAAAGCTTTGGTTGAAGTGTCTTTAATAACTTTATCTAAAACTTCGCCAAAAACTGCTTTTCCAAATTGTCTTTTTAAAATTTCCTTTGGTACTTTTCCGGGTCTAAAACCTTTAAGATTTACAGTTCCTTTAATTTCTTCATACCTCTGATCCATGTGAGTACTCATAGTTTTTTTATCTATGAATACTTTTAAATCTTTATTTAAACCTTTTTTATTTTCTATTGTTACTTTCATAATCTACTGATGGTAGGGCGAAAAGGACTCGAACCTTCACAGATTGCTCTATCGGTTCCTAAGACCGACGCGTCTACCAATTCCGCCATCGCCCCACAATTCTTGAAGTTTTATATATTATTGAAACTATTTGTCCAACGACATTTGTTGTAAAATTTATAATTTTTCCTCTATAATGATTATTATGATTGTTTCGCCATGTATAAGTATTTGTAAAACTGATCCTAAAACCGGATATTGTTATGGCTGTGGCAGGAATAATGATGAAAAAAAAATTTGGAAACAAGAGGATACTTCAGATCAATGGAAAATAGAAAATCTTAAAACAATTAAAGCTAGATTATCTGGATGGCAATTAGAAAGTTTTGAAGAATCCTATACATATAAAATTGAAAATGGTATTTCTCTTTTTAAAAAAAGTTTAAAAAATGAGTAGAACTACAATAGTATCAATTATTTACATAATAGGCCTTATCTTTGGAGCTATATTTCTTAAAATATGGAGTGCCGACACCAATGTATACAAAGGCCTTTTAGGATTAGGCTGGACAGCTATATTTTTAATAAGTTTATTTTTAGCTGACAAACATGAAAAAAGTTAAATATTTTATCGTTTTTTTATTACTCATTTCACCCCTACAAAGTTTAAAATCTGAGATCATAGTAATGAGTTCTTGTGACGACAAACAAGATGAGTTTTTAAAAAATGAATACATACTTAATTTAAATGAATTAATCATGGTCAGAAACTATGTGTACAAAGAAAAAACTTATCAAAAATACAGATTAACAGACCTTAGTGTAAAGAAATCTAACTCATATGTAAGAAATATTTATGAGGAAAATGGAAAAATTTTAACTCACAAACATGGATATCCACAATTTTATACTCAAATACTTTTTGAAAAAGGCAAACAAGAAGTTTATATGAAAACTGTTTTAAATGATGAAGAAGGAATTTCCAAAATTTCTACATGTAAAAAAATTGAAAAATTTGATAGTGAAAGCTAATTTTTTTTACCTTTTTTTGTAAAGTTTCTTTTTTTCTGACCAAATCGACTTTGAGTAATGTTACTTCTGTGTCTAGCATAAGCTTGCTTTTGTGCTTGTTTCATTGCTCTTTTTGATGACATAAAATTAATTAATTTTATTTTTTACAGATAACACAAATTCTACCCATAAATAATTCATCCAAGTATTTTATAAAAACAAGTGGATAAAATAAAAAACTTAATAATTTAAAAAATATTTTTTTTGATCTTCTGCCATCTGTTAGTATTGGTCTTTTTATCCATTTCACATTTGACCAATTATTTTTATCCAATATTTTTTCAAATTTTCTTATAGAAGTTCCATTTAAAGTTGGAAGCTTTTCCCATTCTTCTAAGCTAAATTTTTCTCCACTGTACCACTTTGCAGACTCTCCTCGTTCTTTTAAAATTTCATAGTAATTTTTTGAAACTTTATCAGAATTAAAAAACCAATGAATACACGGAAGGTTTGTGACAAAATTTAAATGAGACTCAAATGGTTGAAGAAATTGAGGAAAGACAGCTAATAAACTTCCACCAGGTTTCAAAACTCTGTAGCATTCATCCATTGTGATTTTTAAATTTTGAACATGTTCAAAAGTATCTGTGCTTACAACAAAATCAAAAGAGTTGTCTTTATAAGGTAATTTTTCTCCAATACCAATTTTAAAATCAGCATTAATTTTCTTTTCTGATGCAAATTCATCAGCTGCTACTTTAAAGATTGGATTAATATCTATACCATAAGCTTTTTCTAATTCATAATTCTCATACCAGGCGGATAATCTTCCACCAGTAAAACATCCTAAATCTAGTAAAGTTTTACCTTTTAACATTTCAGGTTTTAAGTCTCTAAGAAAATAATTTTCCATCCAAGAAAATTTTTTATTTTTTTCAATATTATATCTTGCTATACACGTGGCTTGTCTAATTTCTTTTTTTTTGGCTTCGGTATTTTTTAAATAAACATCGTGATTAAAAACTTCCCAATTTTCAAAATTTTTCTCCGATGGAAAAGTCTGAAATGTTTTCATTAAAAATTTGATCATAAAAGGCTATTTTATATTAGATATACTCCCAATCAATTCAAAATTCATATCTGAGATTACAATTTCACCAGACGATGGTGCATAGTCTAAAATTTCAAGAATGACAACATAATGTGTAACTAAAATCAAATTTTTCTTTTTATCCCATCTATCTATGTAAGATCTTAGATTTTTAATTTGTAAATTCTTATTTTTTTTAAATTTTTCACTAAAAAAAGAATTGAGAAATTTTTCTGTTTTATATTCAGAAAAAGCAATTGAAGCAGTTTCTTTACAACGACACCATTCACTGGAAATCACCTCTTTAATTGGAATTTTCTCTTTATTGAAAAATTTGCCAATTCGTTTTGCTTGTTCTCTTCCGACTTCATTTAAATTTCTTTGCGTATTACAATTTAAAATATCAAAATTTTCTGGATCCCCACCCCCCGGTGCAAGTGCATGTCTAATAAATATTATTTTACCTCCATTTTTAAGTTCGTTGATTAAATTCTTATTTGATTCAGCTTTAATCGTTGTAGTTAAAGATATAAAAATGATAAATAAAATTTTTATTAATTTCATTTATGAATATTAAATTTAAAAAATTAAATAACACAATAATTAAATGTAAAAAATGTCCACGTTTATCAAATTTCATAAAAAAAATTTCATTGGAAAAACGAAAACAAAACATAAATGAAAAGTATTGGGGAAAACCTGTAACTGGTTTTGGAGATGTCAATGCAAAATTAATGATTATAGGTTTAGCACCTGCGGCTCATGGAGGAACTAGAACAGGAAGAGCTTTTACTGGAGATAAATCGGGTGATTTCTTATTCAAAAGTCTTCATAAGGTAAATATATCAAATCAAAATTTCTCGGAAAAGAAAAACGATGGATTAAAATTAAAATCTACCTACATAACAAATATACTGAAATGCGTACCTCCTGGAGATAAACCTAAAAATAATGAATTAATCAAATGCTCAAATTATTTTATTAGTGAATTAGAACAATTAAAAAAACTCAAAGTAATTGTTGCGCTAGGTAAGGTTGCTTTTGATAATTGTCTTAAAATTTACAAAAAGAAATTTAATTTAAATAAAAAGTTTGAATTTAAGCACGGAAAAAAATATTGTCTACCTGATAATAGAATATTAATTGCTTGTTATCATCCAAGTCCTAGAAATGTTAATACAAAAGTTATAACACCTTTAATGATTAATAATTTGTTTAAAAAAGCAAAAAAATTTTCTATGCTTTAATTGTGTCACAAAAGTAAGGTTCAAATTTTGCATATATATCCTCAGGAATTTTAACTGGTTTACCATCTTTATTTACAAAAACTAAATGAACTTGTGCATCAACTATAATTTCTTCATCTTTTGTTATAATTTGGTTCATAAAGAAAGAAGTTTTGGTTATAGATTTAACAAAAGATCTAATTGTTAATTCATCCTCTAAAAAGGCTGACTTCTTATATTCAATGTTACATGACTTGACGATTATTAATGAACCAAATTGTTCTTGAAGCTTCTTATTACTAAAACCTATTGAAAATAGAGCCTCTGTTCTTGCCCTTTCCAGGTACTTTAAATAATTAGCATAATAAACCACACCACCAGAGTCTGTATCTTCATAATAAACTTTTAATTTGTGAAAAAAATTTTCATGCATAAAAAAATTATATCAAATAATTATCTAATTTGCCGAAAAATAGATATTTTGAAAATAAGCTATAGCTTTCATTTTTGAATTATCAGTATCAGACATTATAGCTAACCCATCTAATTCATTAACATCTAAATCGTGGAATTTTTTAAAGTCTTCTTTGACGTTTGCTTTAACAGTAACCCACTGATTGAGATTATTTTTAGTAGTAGATAAAACATTATCTATAGACTTTTTGGTATAAGGGCTTGGTGAACTAAATCCAATTTCGTTATTACTTGAGAAAACATAATTTATTGCTCTATTTGAAAGTGGTGTTGCACCAGTCTTTTTTACTGCGAATACTCTGGCTGCAAAATCATGTCCTTTTTTTGTATTCTCTTTTATCCCAGATAAATCTTTTTCAACTTTCCAAGTAATATTAATAAAAGGTGTCTTGTTAAGGTCAATTTTCACTTCTTTTCCTAAACCAGAGGCAGCATTGTCTGCAACTGATTTTAAAAAATTGCCATTTTCATTGGATCCAACCGAATAATTTGTTTTATTGTCCGCACCTCTCACCTTTCTGACCTCAAGCTTTGAAAGTTCAGCTTCGGTAAATTCAAATACTTTTATTTCACTAGCTACACCTATCTCAGTAAATAAAAAGAGACTGATTAAAAGTTTTAAAATTATTTTCATAAATTTTTAAAAAAAATTGTTAATACATTATTTTGACAAAATTTAAACAATCAAAAATCAATTTCTATTCGTATATATTAATTATGAAGACAATTTCCATTTTTATTTTATTAATTTACTGGTCAATAATGATTTTTGCTCCAGTGATGTCAAAAGATGTAAAATTTGGCAGGGCCAAACTAAATCAAACAAAGATAGTTGAGATAAAACCAAGAAGTTAATAGGTCGAACGACCCCCACTGATATCAAAAACTGCAGCAGTTGAGAATGTATTTTCTTCTGAAGCTAACCAGCAGACTAAAGAGGTAAACTCTTCGACCTCAAGAAATCGTCCTCTTGGCACTTTTGATAACATTCTTTGGACGTGTTCTTTGGTCATTTGGTCCAAAATTCTGGTTTTAGCACCTGCAGGAGTAACAGCATTTACTGCTATATTCTTATCCGCAAGTTCTTTACCTAATGATTTTGTTAGTCCAATTGCTCCAGCTTTTCCAACGCTATAAGCACTTGCGTTAGCATTGCCATCTTTACCTGCTACTGAAGCTACATTGACTATTCTGCCATAGTTATTTTTGATCATATTCGGCACAATTGTTCGACAACAATTAAAAGTACCCATTAAATTTATATCAACAACTTTTTTCCACATCTCAATATCATATTCCCATAAAGTTGCTGTAGGACCAGTAATACCAGCATTATTAATCAATATATCAATATTTTTTTGCTTAGTGATTTCTTGGACACATTCTTCAACTTTTGAGTAATTTGAAATATCAACAATATTAAAACTTAGTTTGGGACTTTTAATATCTTCAATTGCTTTTTCGACCATTTTCTGATCATTGTCCCAAATAATTACACTCGCACCTGACCTTATTAATCTTTTTGTGATGTCTAAACCAAAGCCTTGTGCACCGCCAGTAACAACTGCAGTTCTACCTTTAAAATCAAAAGAAATTTTATCCATAAAACTACTCTCTAGCTAAGAGGTAATAAACGAAAGCTGCAACAAAAGCACCAATAATCCAAGAGTAAGATTGTAAAAACATTAGATTTGTGTTCCATATTGTTGAGGCAGAAAAAATAAATCCTAATATTAAAGAATAAACTCCTTTAAGATGCCATCCTCCTGAATAATAATAAGTACCATTAGTTTCAAGTGAGTATATATCTTTGTTTTCTAATTTTCTTTTTTTAATCATATAAAAATCAGCAATCATTAATCCGAACAGAGGACCAAAAAAAGCGCCAATCGTGTCTATGTAAGATAAGATCCCAACCTGACTTAAAAAAGTTAACCAGAAAACTCCTATAATAAACCCAAAAATAGCAATTACATAACTGGCACTTTTGAAAGAAAAAGATGAGGGATCAAAATTAATTAAAGTATATTGAGATGGAATAAAGTTTGCTATTAAATTTGTTGATGCGGAGGCAATAATTATAAAAATTAAAGCTAAAGAAACCAAAAGAATATTATCTAATTTTCCAATTATATCTGTCGGGTTAGTTAAAATCATCTCTGCATTTTGTTGATTTAAATTTTGAAATGCATCAGCACCTGTAACAATAAATAATGAAAAAAATGAAAAAATTATTAGATTTAAAATTAAGCTTAAATTACCTTTTCTTAGTTCTTGTTCATTTTTAACGTATCTAGAAAAATCACCAAACGACAAGATTACAATAGAAAAAAAGGTAAACGTTGTGCCGGCAACTGTTATTATGGGGCCTAAATTATTAGCATTAAATATATTTTGAAAATCAAGTACATTGATAAATGATTTGGCGGTTAATTTTACATCAGATAAAAAAACAATGAAGAAAAACATTACCATTGCTGCATAAATTAACAATGCTGAAAACTTAATTAATCTTTTATTAAAGTTCATGCCCACACTAAATAAGTATGTTTGTAAAGTAATAGATATGATGATGGCAGCCCAATCAATAATATTTAATCCAATAAAAAAAACTAATAAAATTTCTTTTTGTAAAATTGAATTATCGACTGAATACATTAAAACTCTAATAAGAAAACCAATTGCTTTTGATAGAAAATATGTTTGGATACCAAACATAAATATTCCAACGATACTCCTTAATAATCCAAAAAATTGAGCACCTCTAAATCCTAATGATGATCTTAACAAAACAACAAATGGTAATCCAAATTTCTGGGATGGTTTTCCAATTAAATTAGAAAATATGAAAACAAAAAAAGTTCCCAAAATTGTCCCAAAAAAGACTACAGCAGTATTTAAATTATAAATTAAGTACAAGGATGCAATTAGTGAAAATCCAATAACACTTTGTATATTAACTCCCCAAAAACAAAATAAGTCTTTCCAGTCCCAAGTTTTATTGTTGGGGTTTACAGTTACTAAATCCCAGTTAATAAGAGTTTTTTTTGTTTTTTGTTGACTCACTTAGACAATATAAAACTTTAATATTCTACTGTCCATATAAGAGAGTTGGTAACCAAAGTGCAATTTTAGGAAATATAATGATCAAAACTAATCCTATCACTTGAAGAACCATAAACTGCATCATTCCATAGTAAATATCTTTTAAATCCCATTCAGGAACAACTCCTTTTAAAAAATAAGCTGAGAGTGCTACTGGAGGTGAGAGCCAGGCGGTTTGTAAATTAACCGCAACTAAAATTGCAAACCAAGTTAAATTAAATCCTAACGCTTCTACTAATGGTAAAATTATTGGAATAATAATCATCACAATCGGTACCCATTCTAATGGCCAACCCAATAAAAAAATCATCACCATGATCATCGCTAGAATTAAATACTTGTTCATTTCTAAACCTAATAAAAACTCAGTTAAAAGAGTTGGAGTTCCTAATCTTGCAAAAACCGCACCAAAAAAATTTGATGCTGCAACTAAAACCATTATTAAAGCAGTAATCTCTAATGTTTTCACTAATGCTTCTTGAAGTTTTGAAAGAGTTAATTTTTTATATGCCAACGAAAGCAATAAAGCACCCATAGCTCCACAGCCTGCTGCTTCTGTTGGAGTTGCAAACCCAAATAAAATACTACCTAATGCAGCAAATACTAAAGCTGCTGGAGGAACTAAACCTAAGAAAAATTCTATCCAAACTTCTTTCATGCTTGCAGCTCTCATGTCATCAGGTAATACAGGTCCAAGTTTTGGATTAATCATGCATCTGATTGTTGTGTAAGCTGCATACAAACTTGCAAGAAGAATTCCTGGTAAAATTGCAGCTGCAAATAAATCTATAACTGGAATTTCCATAATAGGTCCCATTACAACAAGCATAATGCTTGGTGGAATTAAAATTCCTAAAGTACCCCCAGCAGTAATAGTACCAGCAGCAAGTTTTACATCATAACCTGATCTATTCATGGATTTGGCAGCCATAATTCCAAGAATTGTAACCGATGCACCAACAATTCCTGTTGCTGCCGCGAATATAACTGAAACGAATAAAACCGCGTAATATAAAGAACCCTTAACTTTTGCTAGCATCATTTGAAATGCTGAAAATAATCTCTCCATTAATCCAGCTTGTTCCATCATAATACCCATAAAAACAAAGAGTGGGACGGCGGCGAGCGTTTGTTCGGTCATGACCATTGAAAATTGAAGGGTCATTAAATAAAAAACTAATTTTCCAAACCCAAGATAGCCAAATACAAATCCTAGAAATATTAAAGTGAACGAAATGGGAAACCCGATAAATATTGCAAATAGCATCACGCCAACTAAAATAAAACCTAAAATAGCCGGATCAATCATTTCTGCTATCATTTTTTCTCTCCTGGCCACTCACCTTTTTTAGCTGCCCAATAACTTTTTAGTAATTCTGAAAAACCCTGAATTAATAAAAAAATAATTCCAAGTAACAAACACGTTTTGATAGGCCACATATAGGGCATCCAAGTAGTATCCATCCCTCGTTCACCTCTTCTAATTGACTCTTCAACAAAACCTATGGTCATATAAAGAAAAACAATTAGTCCTGGAAAATAAAATAAAAGATATAACCAGAAATCAATAAGACCTTGTGTTTTAGTTTTAAAATTTCTATATAAAAAATCTGCTCTTATATGTACTCCTCTAGAAAGAGCGTATCCTGCACCAAGCATAAATAATGCGCCATAAAGAAAACGGCTTATGTCATAAGCCCAAATTGTAGGTGCTAAAAATAATTTTCTTGCAAGAACTTCATAGGTCATTGCAAAAATGAGTGGCATCAGTATCCAACAAACAATACTACCAATCCACTTACTGAATTTATCAATATTAACAATAGATTTGGCCATCCATGATGGCATATCGGTTGGCATTTTACCTGATCCACCTCGCCTTTCGGCAATCATTTCATCAGAGATATCTAGTTTACCAGGTTCGTCTGCCATAAAATTTTAGTTAAAAAAATTAGAGCGGACTTTAAAAGTCCGCTCTAAAAAATCAAGATTGATTACTGATTACTTTAATGTTGCTGCGTGAGCCATTCCTAGCTTCGCATTAGACATTTGAGCACCACTCCAGAAAGGAACAGCAACATCAGCAAAATTTTTCATTGAAGTGTAAACTTCGTTAAAAAATTTATTATCTTTAGCATTCTTATTTAAAGATGCTTTTGCTGCAGCCATATATTCTGTGAAATAATCTGAAGGTGTATCTTCTAGAATTACTCCATGTTTAGTAGTTAGCTCTCTTAAAGCTTTACCATTCTCATAGATTCTGTAACTTAAAGATTTTGCTAATGAAGCATTAGCAGCTACTTCAAGTGACTTTTTCTCATGAGCACTCATAGCATTGTATGTTTTTCCAGTAATATAAAAGTCAGCATTTACGACTACTTGGTGTAAACCTTGTAAGTAATAGTGCTTTAACACTTTTTGAAAACCAAATGTTAAGTCTGGTTTTGGACAGCACCACTCAGCAGCATCGATAGTTCCTGCTTCAAGAGCTGGAAGAATATCTCCACCACCCATTGCAACAGACGCTATACCAATGTCTTTATAAGTTTGTCCTGGAATTCCTGGAGGTGTTCTAAACTTATATTTTCTAAAGTCAGCCATATCTTTAATTGGTTTAGGAAACCAACCTAAAGCTTCTGGGCCAACTGGTTGAATCATAAATCCTTTAATATCTCTTCCCATTTCTTTCCAAAGTTGGTCGTATAACTCTTTACCACCACCATATTGGAACCATGATAGGAATGCGATATTGTCGATACCTACTCCACCACCAGCTACTGGCGAACCAAATAACATAGCCGCAGGGTGATCACCTGACCAATAGTGAGTCCATGCGAAACCACAATCAATCAAACCTTTATCAACAGCATCTAGAGTTTCTTTAACTCCTACAACTGCACCAGCTGGTAATATTTCAAATTTTAATGATCCACTTGTTAATTCAGTTACTGTGTCAGTAAAGTCCTTTAACATTTTAACTTCATCAGCCTTAGTGTTAAGAACAGTTTGACACTTTAATGTTTTTGCAGCATTGGCACTTGATGTAAAACCAAGCACTAGAATTGTTGCAAATAACATTGAAATGATTTTTTTCATTATTATTCCTCTCTGTAGTTAATTATAAGTAGATTATACAATCAGAAAAACAAACCCGGCACAAGTGACAATTGATAAATATAAGTGTAAAAGCATTAAAAAGCTTAAACTAAAAAACGATTCAACTATTGATGGAAAATTTTGATTACGTAATTATTGGAGCAGGATCTGCAGGATGTGTTCTAGCAAACAGACTTTCTGAAAATCCAAATAACAAAGTCGTATTAATTGAAGCTGGTGGAAAAGATAATTATCCATGGATACATATTCCTGTCGGATATTTTAAAACCATGCACAATCCCTCTGTTGATTGGTGTTATAAAACCGAGCCTGATGCTTCAATGAACAATAGGTCAATTCGTTATCCAAGAGGTAAAACATTAGGTGGTAGCTCTTCGATCAACGGGCTACTTTATATAAGAGGACAAAGTAGAGATTATGATATTTGGCGACAATTAGGAAATACTGGTTGGGGTTGGGATGATGTTCTGCCATATTTTATAAAAGCAGAAAACCAAGAAAGAGGAAAAAATGAATTTCATGGTATTGGTGGGCCTCTCTCAGTTTCTGATCAAAGAATTCAGTTACCATTATTGAATGAATTTCAAAATGCCGCCGAGGAGTTTGGCATCCCCAAAACGAAAGATTTTAATACAGGTGATAATCATGGATGTGGTTATTTTCAAGTTACTGAAAAAGATGGCTTTAGATGTAGTACTTCAGTTGGATATCTAAACCCAATAAAAAACAGACAAAATTTAAAAACCATAACTAATGCTCATGTTAAAAAGATTAATTTTGAAGGCAAAACTGCAAAAGGAATTGAATACTGGCAAGGTGATGAGCTTAAAAAACTAAATTGTAATAAAGAAATAATTTTATCATCTGGTTCGATAGGTTCACCCCAGATATTGCAAACTTCTGGAATAGGAAATTCTCAAAAATTAAATGACTTAGGTATAGATGTAGTGCAAGAATTAAAAGGTGTAGGTGAAAATTTACAAGACCACTTGATGTTTAGACCTATATATAAAATTCAAGGACTTAAATCGCTAAATAAAAAAGTTAATAGTTTATTTGGAAAATTGATGATTGGTCTGGAATATGTTTTTAATCGAAGTGGACCAATGACCATGGGAGCTAGCCAAATGTGTATGTTTGCTAAAAGTGATCCCTCATTAGAATTACCAGATCTACAATGGCACGTACAACCAATGAGTATGGACACCCTAGGAGCAACTAAAAATCATGATTTTCATGCTTTCACACCTACTGTTTCAAATATTAGACCTACAAGTAGAGGCCATGTGAGTATTGTAGATAAAGACTCTAGAACATATGCAAAAATAAAAATGAATTATCTTTCAACTGATCATGACCGAATGATTGCAGCTAGAGGATTAAAACTTACAAGAAAAATTGTCATGGAATCTGAAACATTTAAAAAATATAAACCTGAGGAATATAGACCAGGTATTGACATTAACGATGATGAGGAACTTGTAAAAGCAGGTTCAGATTTTGCGCAAACAATTTTTCATCCAGTTGGCACATGTAAAATGGGTCAAGATGATATGGCTGTAGTTGATGAAAAATTAAAAGTAAAAGGAATTGAAAATTTAAGAGTAATTGATGCTTCTATAATGCCAAACATTACATCAGGTAATACTAATGCACCTACAATAATGATTGCAGAAAAAGGTGCAGATATGATACTTACCCATTGATGTTTGCTGAATTATTTACTCCAGAACAATTAACTATATTAACTCAAATTATTTTAATCGATTTAGTCCTTGCAGGAGACAATGCAATAATAATTGGTATGGTTGCATCAAAATTTCCTTTAGAGCAAAGAAGAAAAATTATCATTTTTGGAATTGGTGGTGCGGTAATTTTAAGAATTATTTTAACTTTACTAACTGCATATTTACTTCAAATAACGGGACTAAGGCTTTTTGGAGGTTTGCTTCTTCTTTATATCGTCTACAAATTGTATGTGGATGTCATTAAAGGTTCTGAAAATCATGATGATATAAAAGTTGATAATTCCAGTTTTTTCAAAGCGATTTGGACAATCCTCTTAGCAGATTTTACAATGAGCTTAGATAATGTTTTAGGAGTTGCAGGGGCAGCGGGAGATCATTATGGATTATTAGTATTTGGTTTAGTTCTATCAATAGCCTTAATGGCATTCGCAGCAACTTTAATATCAAATTGGATTAAGAAGTATAAATGGATTGCTTGGGCAGGTTTGATTGCAATATTAATTGTTGCTATTGAGTTGATTTACACAGATATTAAAATATTGTTTTTATAATGTATTTAAAAAATTATAACTTAAAAAATAAAACTGCAGTTGTCACTGGTGCTGGCAAAGGGCTTGGCAGAGCTTGTGCAATAGCACTTGCGGAAGCTGGAGCAAATTTGATTATAATTAGTAGAACTAAAAAAGATTTAGATGAAGTTTCAAAAAAGATTAAAAAATTAAAGTCAAAATGTAAATCTTATGTATGTGACATCACAAATTATAATGAAATTAAAGGAATTATTAACAAACAACCAAAAATAGATATTTTGATTAATAATGCAGGCAATAATATTCCTGAACATTTTACAAAAGTGAAGACTAAAAACATGGAATATCTTGTAAAGATTAATACGATGGCAACTTTTAACCTTGCTCAGCTGTGTGCTCTTAAGATGATAAAGTCAAAAAATAGAAAAAAAATTGGTGGTTCGATTGTCAATATGTCATCACAAATGGGTCATGTTGGGGGTCCTATTCGAAGCGTATACAACATGACAAAATTTGGTTTAGAGGGATTAACAAAAGGTATGTCTATTGATCTTGCAAAATACAACATACGAGTAAATACAGTTTGTCCTACATTTGTAGTTACTCCAATGACAAAAAAATTTCTAAAAAGTAAAAAATTTAAAAAAGAAGTATTAGGAAATATTCCATTAGGAAAATTTGCTGAACTTTCTGATGTTTCAAGTGCAGCTGTTTTTCTTGCCTCTGATGCTGCAGCAATGATTACAGGAACTTCATTATTGGTTGATGGTGGATGGACTGCAAGATAATAACTAGATTATTTTTTTTAATTTTTTGTTTTATACCTACACATTTAGTAGCAATAGAATTTACCGGAAAATTTTTACAAGGACACTTCATAATTGGACAGACTGATCCAACAGCAAAAATTATAATAGACAAAAAACAAGTTAAAGTATCAGAAGATGGTTTTTTTGTTTTTGGTCTAGATAGAGACAGAAAATTTGATTTAACAATTACAAAAATTATTAATGGAAAAAAAGATAAAATAATAAAGAAAGTTCTTAAAAGAAAATATAATATTCAAAGAATAGATGGTTTAGAAGAAAGTAAAGTCACTCCTCCAGAGTCTGTTTACAAAAGAATAAAAGAAGAAAATAATAAAATTGGTGAAGCCAGGGCAATTAATTCGGATTTACCCTTTTTCAAAAATCAATTTATTATGCCTGTTGAAGGTATCATTAGTGGTGTTTATGGAAGCCAAAGAATCTTAAATGGTAAACCGAAATGGCCTCACTATGGAATTGATATTGCTGCCAAACAAGGAACTATGATCAAATCATCTGGATCAGGAATTGTCACCATGGCAGAAGATGATCTTTATTATACTGGGGGAACAATAATTATGGATCATGGTCATGGCATCTCAACTATTTATTCACATCTTGAAAATGTAATGGTGTCTGTTGGAGATAAAATAAATCAAGGAGATATCATTGGAACTGTAGGTTCAACAGGAAGATCAACTGGTCCACATCTAGATTTTAGAGTGAATTGGTTTCAGACTAGACTAGATCCTATGTCTGTAATAAATTAAATCATGCAAACATTAATTCTATTAGCTTTAGTTATTGTGATCGGGTGGATATTATTTAGACCTATCACGAAAAAAGAACTGGATAGATTTAATGATAAAGACTGGCCAGATATGGATTTACATTAAGAATTTAAAGAAGGCTGCTTCTTCATATCTTCTTTTTTAATACCAGCTACTCTTACTGGTTTTTTCATAGCATCTCTTCTAAAAGGTTCACCTAATTCTTGATTTAATATCACTTCAATAAATGTTGTAATACCTTTCTTTTGATCAGCACAAGATTGTTTAATGGCAGCTGTAGTCTCTTCCATAGTCTTGACAGTAACTCCTTTTAAACCACAGGCCTCTGCTACTTTTGCAAAACTTAATTCTGGATCGAGTTCTGTTCCAACAAAATTATTATCAAACCAAAGAGTCGTATTTCTTTTTTCAGCACCCCACTGGTAGTTTCTAAAAATTACCATTGTAATTGCAGGCCACTCCTCTCGTGCACAAGAACTCATTTCGTTCATACTTATTCCAAATGCTCCATCTCCTGCAAAACCAATTACTGGTGTGTCTGGACAACCGATTTTAGCACCTAGTATTGATGGAAAACCATAACCACAAGGACCAAATAAACCTGGCGCTAAATATTTTCTTGGCTTTTCGAATGTTGGATAGGCATTTCCAATTGCACAGTTATTTCCAATATCACTTGATATAATTACATCCTCAGGCATACCAGCTTGAATAGCTCTCCAAGCTTGTCTTGGTGACATTCTATCTGAGTCTCTTTCTCTAGCTTCTTTGTTCCAAACTGTTCCTTCATCATCATCTTCATGATCTAAACTAGACAATTTTTGTAACCATGCTGATTTTGTCTGATGAATTAAATCTTTTCTTTTTTGTCTATCAGTATCGCCCGCATTTGAAGACAGCTTTTCTAAAATCTGCATTGCAACTAATTTTGCATCACCACTAATTCCAACTGTAACTTTTTTAGTTAATCCAATTCTATCTGGATTCATATCAACTTGAATTATACTTGCTTTTTTTGGCCAATAATCAATTCCATAACCTGGTAGAGTTGAAAAAGGATTCAATCTTGTTCCTAAAGCTAAAACGACATCAGCTTTAGAAATTAATTCCATCGCAGCTTTTGATCCATTGTATCCTAATGGTCCAACTGCTAAAGGATGACTTCCTGGAAAACTATCATTGTGTTGATATCCTGAGCAAACAGGTGCATCAAGTTTTTCAGCAAGTTTTTTAGTTTCTTCAATTGCTCCGCCAATAACAACACCTGCTCCAGATAAAATAACTGGAAATTTCGCTTTAGATAATAAATCTGCTGCCTTAGCAATTGCATCAGCACCTCCACCTTGTCTTTCTAATCTGACGATTGGGGGAAGGTCTATGTCAATCACTTGACACCAATAATCTCTTGGAACGTTTATTTGTGCTGGTGCTGAACCTCTTATTGCTTTTTCTATTACTCTATTTAAAACTTCAGCCATTCTTGAAGGATCTCTAACCTCTTCTTGATAACAAACCATGTCTTTAAATAAGTTCATTTGCTCTACTTCTTGAAAACCACCTTGCCCCATAGTTTTATTTGCAGCTTGTGGTGTTACTAATAATAAAGGTGTGTGGTTCCAATAAGCAGTTTTAATTGGTGTTACTAATCCTGTAATACCTGGACCATTTTGTGCAATGACCATTGACATTTTTCCTGTAGCTCTTGTGTAACCATCTGCAATCAAACCACCATTTGTTTCGTGTGCCACATCCCAAAAGGTAATTCCTGCATCTGGAAAAATATCAGATATAGGCATGAACGCTGAACCAATAATTCCAAAAGAGTGTTCAATACCATGCATTTGTAAAACTTTTACAAAAGCTTCTTCCGTTGTCATTTTAGTCATTTGTAGAACCTTTCTAAATTACTTTAGAACAATTTTTTTAAAAATTAATTGTTAATTTTTGCGATTAATATATAAGATTTTAGAAAATTCAAACAAACAAATCGACACTATATTAATGTCAACAGATATTATAATTCACGACAAAAAAGACAATGTTGGTGTAGTTGTAATAGAAAAAATAACTCCAAAACAAGATTGTAAATGCTGGATAATGGAGAACGACAGCTCAGTTAACATTCAATCTGCAGATGAAATCCCTCTAGGCCATAAAATTGCAATGATTGATTTAAAAGAGGGAGATACAATTTTAAAATATGGTCACGATATAGGTAAAGTAGTCAAAGCAATTAAAAAAGGTCAACATGTGCACGTTCATAACGTCAAAACAAAAAAGTGGTAATTAGATGGAAATTCCAAAAAGTTTTTTAGGTTATAAAAGAGAAAATGGCAGAGCAGGAACAAGAAATCATGTAATCATTTTACCTGTTGATGATATTTCGAACGCATGTGCTGAAGCAGTTGCAAATAACATTAAAGGAACAATAGCACTTCCCCATTCTTATGGAAGATTACAATTTGGAGCAGATTTAGAATTGCATTTTAGAACAATGATTGGAACTGGTAGCAACCCAAATGTTGCAGCGGTAATTGTGATTGGTATTGAGCCTAAATGGACTAAGAGAATTGTCGATGGAATTGCAAAAACTGGAAAACCAGTTGAAGGTTTCCATATTGAACGTACTGGGGATATTGGAACTGTAATGAAAGCCTCAAAAAAAGCTCAAGAATTTGTTATGTGGGCCTCTGAAAAACAAAGAGAGGAATGCCCAATAAGTGATTTATGGATTTCAGTAAAATGTGGCGAGTCTGATACTACTTCTGGATTAGCTTCCAATCCAACTGTCGGAAATTTAATGGATAAACTTGAACCACTTGGAGTTCATTTATGTTTTGGAGAAACATCAGAACTTACAGGAGCAGAAAAAGTTTGTGCTACAAGAGGTGCTACAAAAGAAGCATCAGATAAATTTATGAAAACTTGGAGTGCCTATAATGATTTTATTTTAAAAGAAGCAACTGATGACCTTTCTGAAAGTCAACCAACTGCTGGTAATATAGCAGGTGGTTTAACAACTATTGAGGAAAAAGCTTTTGGAAATTTTCAAAAAATAGGAAATTGTAAATTTGTTGATGTTTTAGAACCGGCTGAAGAACCAAAAAAAGGAAAAGGTTTATACTTTATGGATACGTCATCTGCTGCAGCAGAGTGTGTAACACTGCAAGCAGCTGCAGGATTTAATATTCATTTATTCCCTACTGGTCAGGGTAATATTGTTGGTAACCCAATTGAACCAGTTATAAAATTAACTGCAAATCCGTTAACAGTTAAATCTATGGGAGAGCATATTGATTGTGATGTTTCAAAAATTCTCTCAAGAGAAATGAATTTGTCTGAAGCTGGAGATGAATTAATTAAAACTACTTTAAAAGTTGCAAATGGTAGACTCACTTGTGCTGAGGCTTTAGGTCATAGAGAATTTGTTATGACCAAATTATACCGGAGTGCTTAAAATTTTTACTTAGCTGGTTTGCTAAAGTGCTTTTTTTTTAAATCAGATAAAAATCTTCGAATAAATGCTGCAGCAACACCTAACGCTATAGCAAAAAATATAGAAAATAAACTATATACAATTGGCATATCTTTTGAAAATTTTTGAACTAAAACTGATAATGGTGTTAAATCCTTTTCCGCAACCTTAGTGATGCCATTCATAGAATGATCAACAAAAAAAGTATCATACGCAATTGCAATTCCAACAATTAATAATAAAACTGCTAATAAGGCTTTTAGTCCAGAGCTTTCAATTGATTGTCCAATTTTTTGACCTGTTTGTACTCCAATTATCGAACCAATAACCAACATTAAAACTAAAATTAAATCTATAGATCCATAATTAAATGCATGTAAAAACGTTACAATGACACTTACAAAAATAGTTACAAACAAAGAAGTTCCTGGAACTAATTTTGTTGGCATCCCTATTATATAAATCATGGCAGGTACTAGTATGAAAGCCCCACCAATACCCATAATTGCTGCAATAAAACCTACAAATAAACCAATGATAATTGGCGTGAATGCACTTTCATATAATTTTGATTTAGGAAATCTCATCCTAAATGGAAGACCATGTATCCAATAATGAACGTGTAATTTTCGTTTTACAATAGTATTTTTTCTTGCTTTATCGATCTCGCCAAGACTTTCAACAAGCATTAAAGTTCCAATGATTGCCAAAATATACATGTAAGCAAGTGAGATAACAGTATCTATTTTGCCAATGTCTTTAAAGTAAGTAAATGTATAAATGCCAATTATAGTTCCTATTGCACCACCAATAACAATCATGAAACCCATTTTATAATCCAACGTATTTTTAAGATAATGAGTAGTAGATCCAGAAACAGAGGTAGCTAAAATATTATTTGCCTCATTGGCAACGGCATACGCCGGAGGGACTCCTAAAAAAATTAAGAAAGGTGTCATTAAAAAACCACCTCCTACTCCAAAGAGTCCTGATAAAACTCCAACTAAAGCACTTAATAAAATGATCTCAATAGCAGTAACATGTACTTGTGCTATTGGTAAAAATACTTCCATTTAAAATAATTAACTTTTTTAAAAAAATTTATTTAAAAGTTAAAAAAGTTCCAAATAATATTACACCCCAGCAAGCTAATATTGCTGAAAAAATTCCTGTTTTAATTAATGCTGTTTTATAATTTAAGATTTTTTGTAGAATTTTTATATTTGAAAGGTGCATCTATATCCTCAATAGCACCAGCAGGAAAATTGTCAAACTTAAATTAATAAATTGTGGCTCCAAAAATTTTTACTTCGCCATCCTCAACACCAAGCACTAGCCTTCCTAAAAATTCTCCAGGAACCTCCTTGTTAGTCTGCTTAATTAATACAGTAATGTGATCGCCTCTTCTTAATGTTCCGAACGGTTCGTAGGTCTCATTTAAATTGGTGATAATCTTGTTGTTAGCCCATTGCTTTCCAAGCTCTACTTCGTTAGCCCCAAACAGCATTTGGGTAGAGAAATCTCTCGTAAAGCCACCATAATCTTTCATATTTGAGGCTCTTACGAGATTTTCCCAAAAAGGCTTAGCTATCGCGAATATCTCCTCGTCAGATTTTTTCAAAAGGTCCATAAAGAAATTTGAAATATGGTGCTACGAAGCCTTCTTCTTCTCTTTTTCGTCAACGATGTGATAAACTGGCACTTTCTCCAGAGTGAATTTTCCAGTTTTAGGGTCTCTTCTAGAAACAGTTAAACAATGCCAATTTTCATCATCAAGTTTCATATGATCACCTCTGTAATAATAACCTGGCCAACGAGTTTCCTCTCTAAATAATGTATGCT
This sequence comes from uncultured Pelagibacteraceae bacterium, assembly GCA_902595565.1. GTDB lineage: Bacteria > Pseudomonadota > Alphaproteobacteria > Pelagibacterales > Pelagibacteraceae > Pelagibacter. The sequence goes on along the minus strand of CACJQO010000005.1, from coordinate 18,751 downwards.
CTGTTACACATTGTGAGGTTAGAGCTCTGTGTTTAAGCTCCCAAGCTCTCATTAATTGATGATAATCTTCAGCTCCCACGTTTTCCAAATCTTCTTGCAACCACTCTAGAAGTTCAAGAGCCCTCTTAAGCATATTGCCGTTCGTCATATAATTTGAGGTAATTCCCCCGACATACTCATCCATAATTTTTTGAAGTCTTTGTAATCCTTGTATTGGAGAAATATAACTTGGTGAAACAGTCCCACCGGTGATCTCATTTTGAGCAACTGTATAAGTCTCTAAAGGCTTATAAACTGCCTTTTTAAAATCATCACATTGTTTATCGCTAACATTTATTCCTTCTGCTTTTTTGTCTTCTATATATTTAACTGCTGCTTTTGCGGCTAATCTTCCTTCAGTAAAAGAACCTGATGAAAATTTATGAGCACTACCACCTACTGTATCTCCAGCACCAAAAAGTCCATCGATTGTTAGCATTCTGTTATAACCCCAAAAATATTCTGGTGGAGATAGATCTTCTGGTCCACTTACCCAAGCTCCAGAACATGTTGCATGTGATCCCATCACGTAAGGCTCAGAAGTTGTTAGTTCAGGATTTGTATATTTGGGGTCAATGTTTTGTGATGCCCAAACCACAGCTTGACCAACAGTCATTCCTAAAAAGTTTTCCCAACCTACTGTTTCTAAATGAGGATCTTGGAAAGCTTCTTTAGTTACCATATGTATCGGTCCACCACCTGCAGCAACCTCTTGAATAAAGGCATGGTTTCTCAAACAAGTGGGAGTTGGATGATGATCAATATATTCTCCAACTAATTCTTTAGTTTGTTCATACCATTTTTTCTCATAATTTTCGCCATTAGCATTTTGTGTGTATGTTTTTAAATGTAAAAAATATGCTCCGACTGGTCCATAACCATCTTTAAATCTGCACAATACAATTCTGTTTTCCATTTGAGTCATCTTTGCACCTGCCGCAATAGGTAAAGCATAAGCAGATCCATTACTCCATGGTGCATACCAAGTTCTACCCATACCTTCTCCAACCGCTCTTGGTTTAAAAATATGTGATGCTCCACCAGCTGAAACTATAACTGCCTTAGCTCTGAACACATGAAAATCACCTGTTCTCATATTAAAACCAACTGCGCCACCAATTCTATTTTCTTGAGACTCATCCATTAACAAATGAGTAATCATTATTCTGTTGTAAATTTTATCTGCAGATTTTTTAGCTGCCTCAGCAACAATTGGCTTATAACTTTCACCATGAATCATTATTTGCCATTTACCTTCTCTTAAATATCTTCCAGTTTTTTCATTTTTCATCATTGGAAGACCCCACTCATCAAACATATGAACAGTTGAGTCTACATGACGAGCCATGTCATAACCCAAATCTTCTCTAACCATTCCCATTAAATCATTTCGGGCATACCTTACATGGTCTTCAGGTTGATTTTCATCCCATTGCATACCCATATAACAATTGATTGCATATAAACCTTGTGCGACTGCACCACTTCGATCAATGTTTGCTTTTTCAACACAAACAATCTTTAAATCTCTTCCCCAATGTCTGGCTTCAAATGTTGCACCTGTGCCGGCCATTCCACCACCAACAACTAATACATCACACTCCTCATAATGTGTTTTGTGCTTAGCCATTAATAATAAACACCTTTTTTAAAAGACTCTTTTGGAACAGATGGTAATTCTTTATTGGTATTTAATCCTTCTGGCTCACTATATAATCTTTGTGAATTAATTTCTCCTTGATTGGGAGTATCACCTTCAGCAAGTTTAGGAATAAATTTTCCCCAAGGTTTTGTTGTTATAGGTGAAACGAAGTTTTTCTCTGTTCCGTTTCTAAATTTAATTTTCCAAGAGATAGTTCCTTTTTCTTCTTCTCGTCTAACTCTAACGCTGTGACCCATCGGAGCAAAATCAGCATACCCTCTCACATCAATTGCATGATTAGGACATGCTTTAACACAAGAATAACATTCCCAACAAAAGTTTGGTTCAATATTTTTTGCTCTTCTGATATTTTCATCAATGTGCATGATATCTGAAGGACATATATCTACGCAATGACCACAGCCATCGCATCTTGTCATGTATACAAAAGTTGACATAATTTTTATTTTTCTCCTTTTTCTATTAACATATTAATAATGTTTTGGCTCTTCTCTTTTTATACCCAGGCCAAATTGTTCTGGGGCATCAGCTGGTGGAGGTAAATTATCCCTAGATCCATCTGCCTCTGCTAAATTTTTTTGAATAGCTGCTCCAGGTTTATAAAACATGTGAGCGAATTTAGACCAATAAACACCACCGAATAAAATTAAGTTAGATGCAACAAATAAAATTAAAAATAAATAAGACAAACCTATTTGCCCATTAAATTGTGTGAATGACCAAGCTAACCCAAAAGTTGAACACGCGAGTAATGCTAAAACAAATAAATCTGCTTTTATAATCCTATACCAAGGATGGGCTTCTGCTGAAACATCAACTCTTAAAAAAAACCAAAACCAATATCCTCCTAAACATGTTAATATTGCTCCTGCATGCCAAATCATTGACCAAGTTTGAGAACTTGGTTTATCAGCACCTGTATAACAAAAAACTAAAATAGCTGAAGACACCCAAAATAAAATTGTGCCATACATTCCTAGAACATGGGCCAGTCTTCTTTTACCAAACCCTAATTCAGAAGTTGTACCAATATCAACGACTGTTGTTTTAGCAATGACAGAAACTTTTTCTCCAACTCCTAATTTTTTTGTTGCTGAAAGCTTTGCTTTTTTCGCGTTGTTAAAAAAATAAGTCAAATTTTTGTGATGTATCATCTGAATAATAGTTCCTACTGCAATCAACAAAACCATAGCAATAATGAAAGATTGCATTGCTAAGGGTGAGATGGTTTCTGATAAAATTGAAAATGGATTGCTACTTAACATTTCCGCCTTTTGTTAAATTTTGAATTAATTTAAAAGTTTTATATCTAGTTGAATTTATAGTTCAACCTCAAACTGGGGTCAATTTGTCTTTAATAACAGGCTAATTATTTCTTTTATAATGTTGTTTGTTTGGAATGACTGATCGTACTCCACCCTGGGGATTGTCAACATCTCCTTCCCTTCGGGGAATCAGATGAAAATGACAATGTAAAATAGATTGACCAGATACAATTCCTATATTTGTACCTAGATTAAATCCTTTAACTAACGGATCTTTATTAGTTATTTCTTTTTTAACAATTTTTATAAGATCATTACATGCAACCAATTCATCATTGGATAGGTCAAAATAATCCTTTATGTGTCTTTTGGGTATAATCAAACAATGATGTTCTGAAACTGGATAAGAGTCATAACTTGCATATGCCAAATCATTTTCATGAGCGCATCCACTTTTTTTAACGTCACAAAATAAACAAGGATTGTTTGGATCTTTCATCTATTAAAATCTATAAGAATTGCATTTATTTATAACTGCATCATATTGTTTTGATAAAAACTTAAATTTTTTTAGGTTTTTTCTTTTCCATTTAAGCTCATTTATAGTTCTAACTGAAGCAACCCCTTTCCCAGATCCTATCAATAAAATTTCATCATAATTTTTTATCTCTTTAAGCAAAATATCTTTCTTAAAAATCTTTGTTATTTTTGTTTTGAAAAATTTATAAGTATTTCCCTCATAATAATCCTTTTTGGGAGTAAAAAATTTTTGATCTTTAACAAATAATAAATTTGAGGTTCCAGTTTCTAATAATTTCTTATTAGATACCAATGCAATATCTGATTGGGAGTTATCCATTTTAGATAAATAAGATAAGATCTTTTTGTATTTAAGATTTTTAAACTCTGGTTTTTCTCTTTTTAATTTTACTAACTTCAAATTAAAATTTAATTTTGGTTTAACTCTTTTCCTTAAAGATATTGAAATAACTTTTTTATTTATAGCAATTCTCAATAGGTGATTATATTTCCTCTTTTTGGATAAATTTTTATTTATTATTTCTAAAATATCCGACCTTAATGATCTCTTTTTAATTTGATATTTTTTTAAAGATGAAATTAAGTTTTTTAAATGATTATCAAAAAATAAAATTTTTGCTGGTTTGCCAAAAATCCACATCGTTGTAAAAATTCCATGATCCCCCCAAAGATCTTGGAATTCTATCTGTTTTAAGTCTTTAAGCCGATAAGATTTTTTTAATAAGTAGGTTACCATTGATAGTTAAAAAAGATTCTGGGTGAAATTGAAATCCATAAATTTTTTCCTTTTGATTTTCAAATGCCATTGCAACTTTTGAATTTAAACATCTCATAGTTATCTCAAAATTATTAGATTTGAAAGGTTCTTTTAATTTTAAAGAATGATACCTGCCAACTTTAAATATTTTTCCTTTTTTAAATAAAGATTTATTAGTGATTACTTTTATATTTGATTGAAAACCATGATAAATTTTTCTTTGTTCAACAATTTTTGCACCTTCACAAAATAAGATGTGTTGAAATCCTAAACAAATTCCTATGATTTTCTTTTTACCTTTATATTTTTTATAAATTTTTGAGGTGATTGGATAATTTTTTGGATTACCTGGACCAGGTGAAAAAATTATTGTAGATGCTTGCTTAATTTTATTTTCACTAATTTTATCATAGTTATCGCATTCAACTTTATCAAACAACGCAAATTGATGAACAACATTATGAGTAAAGGAGTCATTATGATCAATTACATAAATCATTTAAATAAATCTATTAACGCTTTAGCTTTAAGAAAGTTCTCATTAAATTCATGATTGGCATTACTATCGACGACAACACCTGAGGCAACTGAAATTTCAGATATATTTTTAAAATTTAAAATTGAACGTATAATTATGTTAAATCTCATATCACCATTGAACTTTATATAGCCAAAACTACCTGTATAGATATTCCTGTTTTCTTTTTCCTGATTATTTAAAAGATTAAGCGTATTTATCTTTGGACACCCAATAACTGAACCCCCGGGCATCATTGCTTTTATTATTTCAAAATTATTTATATTCTTTTTTAATTTACCCTTGATGAGGCTGACATAATGAAAAAGGTCTTTATATTCCTCTACGATTTTTTGTTTAGATAGTTTTACAGTGCCTACTTTACAAATTCTTGATAAATCATTCCTTTCCATATCAACAATCATATTGTGCTCTTTGGTTTCTTTTAAATTTTTTCTAAAATAATTTAATGCTTTTATTTTATTCAAATGCTTGGTTTTTTTTACAGTTCCAGCTATTGGTTTTGTAGATATATCACTCCCCTTTTTTGTAATTAAAGTTTCTGGGGAACAGCTTATTATTGAATAATTATGATCTTTAATCATAAAAGCCTCGGGAGCTAGGTTAGTATTAGATAACCTCGAAAAAAAATCTAACGGGTTAATTTTTGACTTTGTTTTATATTTGGTGCAAATTTTAATTTGATATGTTTCACCACTTTTTATTTTTTTCTTAAATTTATTGAATATTTTTGTATAATTTTTTCTATTAATATTTATTTTAAAATTACCCGATTTAAAATTTTCGAAATCATAATTTAACTTGTTACTTAGCTTGATCTTTTTTTCTGGTTTATAGAAAATACCTTTGGGAAAATTTAAATTCTTCTGTTTTGGGATTTTAACATCAATTAGATTATTCAATAACTCATATCCAAAAAAACCAATAAAAAGGTCAGTATCTTTTGATTTCTTTTTATTTTTTTTAGTTAAAAAACTTTTAATATTTTGATTATTTAAAATAATTTTTTTTGAAAAATTAGTATAAAGATTAAATCCTTTTTTAGATTTATAAATAATATAGGGTTTTCCTGACTGATGTATCTCTGTTAATTGATTTAATCTGTTCAAATTATTCTGTTTTTAGTCTTAAAACTGGTTCTTCTCTAATTGGTAGATGAATTATTGCTGCAAAAACTGATAATGCAATTGCTAAATACCACGCATAATCATATGACCCATATAGATCATAAAATAAACCCCCTAGATAAGCGCCAAAAAAAGATCCAACTTGGTGACTTAAAAAAACAATTCCATACAGAAGACCTAAATACTTTGTCCCAAACAGGTGAGCTACAATTCCACTTGTTGCAGGCACTGTCGATAGCCATAAAAAACCAAAACTTGCACCAAATAAAAATGCATTAATATTACTTGCGGGCATAAATATAAAAAAAATTATAGAAACACCTCTTAAAAAGTAAATTGCACTAAGGATAATTTTCTTACTCATTTTTGCAGAGAGGTAGCCACTTAATAGTGAACCAAAAATATTAAATAAACCGATCAAAGATAAAATTGCTGCTGCAGTCCAATCCTCAAGACCTCTATCTATTACATATTTAGGTACATGTGTTCCAACCAAAGTTATATGAAAACCACATACAAAAAACCCTGATACAAGTAAAATATAACTTTTTGTTTTAAAAGCTTCTGAGAGAGCTTCCTTAAAAGATTGATCTGAAGTTTTTTCGACACTTTCCGTTTTAGATGGAGATCTAACAAAATATGCTACAACTAAACCAGATAACAAAAATAAGCAAAAAACAAATAATGTATAGTTCCAACCAAACTCTGTGAGAGAAAAATTAGTAAAAATTGGTGAAAGAAAGTAACCAAATGATCCAACAGCAGTAACAAAACTCATTGCAATCGTTCTTGTAGATAATGGAAAATGTTTACCCACAACTGACATAGGAATACTTATTGCCGTTCCACCAAGACCTATTCCTATTAATAAACCCATATGGATTTGAAAAAATATTCCAGTATTTGGACCCGTGTATAAAAAATAAACACCTAAAGTATAAAAAATAAATGCTCCGATTATAGCTATATGTCCTCCGTATTTATCTGCTATAGCTCCGAAGATAGGACCTGTTATACCCCACATCAACATCTGCATCCCAATTGCAAAACCAAATGCGGTGTTGCTTATCTTTAAACTCTCGTTGAAGTCCATAAAGAACAAACCAAATGTTTGTCTGACACCCAAAGAAATTAAAACAACAAAGCATGCAGCAAATAAAGTTACTATCGCTGTTTTTGAACGAAAAAATTTTTCAGAACTCATCTTAAATGTCTTAAAGCTTGTTTGATATCAGCAATCAAATCATTAGGATCTTCAAGACCTATATGTAATCTTACTAAATGTTCATCTTTTGGTAAGTTCATATATTTTCTTTTACCAGTTTCTCTAAATTCTTGATGAAGCGCTAAACTCTCAAATCCACCCCAACTATAGCCATAGCCAAATAATTTCAGTGAATTAACAAACTTTCGAACAGAATTAATATTCTTAGCTTTTATCTTTAATCCCATTAAACCTGACGCTCCAGAATAATATTTTTTCCACATTCTAAAATTTTGTGAATTTTTTTTGAAAGGATATAACAATTTAATTCTTTTATTTTTTGATAAAAATGCTGCAACTTTTTTAGCATTTTCTCTATGTCTGTCTAATCTCACATCTAAAGTTCTTAACCCTCTAGTTATTAAATAAGCATCATCAGGTCCTAATCTAAGACCTGTAATTTTTTCTGCTGCTTTAACTTTAGAAAAGACTCTTTTATTTACTGCCAAACTTCCACCCATAACATCTGAATGTCCAGAATAATATTTAGTTGCAGAGACAATTGACATATCAAAACCAAGTTTAATTGGTTTTAAGTAATAAGGAGTACCCCAAGTATTATCAATTGCAGTGTATAGCTTATGCTTTCTTGCAATCGAAATAATTTTACCCAAGTCTTGAAAATCAAAAGTATTACTTCCAGGATTTTCTACAAAAATCAATTTTGTTTTCTTTGTAATATTGTTTTTTAATGTATTGAGGTCATGTGGATTATAAAAAACTGTCCTTATATTAAAATCTTTTAGATAATCTTCAGTTAAAATTCGTGTAGGGCTGTAAACTGGATCTGCAACTAACATTTCATCTCCAGGTCTGACAACGCTGAATATTGCTAAAAAAACGGAGCCAAAACCTGTTGGTGTCGTAAAAACATGATAACTTTCTTCAAGTTTTGTTAAAATTTTTTGTAATATATAAGTAGTAGAGGTCCCTTGTCTGCCGTAATCAAAATGACCGCCCGTTGGATTTCGTAGAGCTTTTTTTTGAGTTTTTCTTATATGTTGCATAGACTTAAAAATAATTGTCGATGCTCTGACTACTGGTGGATTTACTGATTGGTTATGAAAATCTTTTGCAGTGTGTTTTAAAAATGTCTTAAAAGATTTGCCCATAAAAAAATTGATATGATTAAAGGACAATGCTATATCCATATCAAAAATTCAATAAATTAATGAAAAGGATTTAATGAGTTACCCAAAGAAACATAGAGGCCGAAGAAAAATGGGGTCGAAAAAAAGAAGAGCTAGAAAAAAAAATAAGAAAAAATAGCTTATTCCTTTATCCAGCCGCCTCCTAATACTTTATAACCTAAAGCATCTTTATTATAAAAAACACATGCCTGACCTGGTGATATTCCATCTTCAGGATTTTTCAGATTTACATTTGCACCATTTTGATCACTTAGATTAACGTTTGCTTCAAGCAATTTACCAGTAGATCTAACTTTTACAAAAATGCTGGATTTAAATTCTTGTTCATTTGCTAATAAATTAACATTTTTTAATAGAATATCTTTCTTTCCTAAATATTCTTTTGGTCCAACAATTATTTCATTTTTTTCAGAATTAATTTTAATAACGTATAAAGCTTCTTTGTCAGAAACTTTTATTCCTTTTCTTTGACCAATAGTAAAATTTATAATTCCGTCGTGAACACCAATGACATTACCTTTAAGATCTTTTATGTTTCCTTTTTTAAATGAGTCTGGTCTAAATTTTTGAATTACTGATGCATAATCTCCTCCAGGTACAAAACATATATCCTGGCTGTCTGGTTTATCAGCAACATTAAGGTCTAGTTTTTTGGCAATTTCACGTGTTTCATTTTTATGAAGACCACCTAATGGAAATCTTAAATAATCAAGTTGTTCTCTAGTAGTATTAAAAAGAAAATAACTTTGATCTCTATTTTCGTCGATAGCTCTGTACATATTTGTATTATTATTTGAAGTAACACTTTTCACATAATGCCCAGTGATTAAAGCATCAGCATTTAAATCTTTAGAAACTTCAAACAAATCCTTAAATTTAACTGTTTGATTACATTGAACACAAGGTATTGGAGTTTCACCTTTTAAGTAACTATCAACAAAATTATCTATAACTCCTTGCTTGAACTTATTTTGATAATATAAAATTTTATGTTCTATATCTAATTTTTGAGCAACTCTTTTTGCATCCATGATATCTTGACCAGAACAACATTGCTTTGACTCCGCGACCTGCTTTGCATCGTCGTAAAGTTTTAAAGTAATACCAATTACGTCATATCCTTCTTTTTTCATCATGCCTGCTACAGTTGATGAATCTACACCTCCAGACATTGCAACAACTACTTTTGTGTCTGATGGTTTCTTATTTAATCCTATTGAATTTAATTCTTTATTCATTTGATGGTATTTATACTTATTTCTAATATAAGTTAAATTAAATGATATTAGATTTTGAACCAGGAGACAAAGTTATCAATCCCTCTAATAAAAACTGGGGTATAGGTCAAGTTCAATCAATTATAAAAGAAAAAGTGACAGTTAATTTTGAAAATGTTGGAAAAAAAGTAATAAATACTAAAAATATAGAATTAATAAAGATCAATGAATAATTTGAATTTAAAAGAGATTGTCGAAAATCTGATTGATACATTTATTCATGCAGGAAAAATTTCTTTAGATTTAAGAAAACAAGGACTTATAAAAAAAATTAAAGCCGATAATACTCCTGTTAGTAATGGAGATTTAGAAGTTAATAAAATTGTTACTCAAAAAATTAAAGAATTAACACCTGAACTTCCCATCATTTCAGAAGAGACCTCTGATAATAAATCAATAAACAATCTTGAAAACTTTTGGCTTATTGACCCTATAGATGGCACCTACGACTACATAAATAATCTAGAGGAATTTACAATTAATGCTGGACTAATAATTAACAAACATCCAGTAGCTGGATTAATTTATGCCCCCTCAAAAAAAAGAATGTTTTATTCCTATGGTCCAAATAATGCCTATGAGTTTACAAATGGTGAAACTAAGAATTTAAATTGTTCCGAAAATTTTGATAAAAATGACGTAAAATTTGTATCCTATTCAAACAATATTAAACCTGAAATAGAAAAATTACATAAAAAATTTAATGTAAAAAAATATGTAAGAATGAAAAGTTCTCTTAAATTTTGTGTCATTGCTGCTGGTGAATATGATGGATATGTGGCTGAGCCTAGAGCTTGTGAGTGGGATATAGCGGCTGGTCATGCAATTTTACAACATGCCGGAGGAATAATTACAGATTTTGAAGGCAAAGAAATTAAATATGGAAAGAAAAATTTTAAGAATCCAGGTTTAATCTTAAAAAATAAAAGTATTTGATATGGATGAGCAATTAAGAATAATACTTATAATTATTGTATCAGTATCTATTTTTGGCTTATTAGTATTTGTATATGTCAAAAATTATATCAGAAATAAAATTGATCATTTAGTTGAAGAAGAAAAGAAAAAAAAATCAAAGTAGTTTTATTATTTTTAAATAATCATCTTTTTTTAATTCCATAACTTTTTTTGACGTTTCAAAATCAAAGCCATTTCTTGCCAATAAAGAGATATCCTTTTTATAAAAAAGTGGTCTATTATCATCTATCCTAGCTGGTCCAATTCTTTTCTTTTTACAAATTTTAATTGCCGAAAAAAAATCTTGATCTGAATTATCTTTATTAATTTTATTAACTGTGTCTTTTATAAATTCATCATTAACACCTTTGCCAATTAAGTAATTTCTGATTTTATTAATCGAACTTCCTCTTCGGATCATACTTTTGGCTTTACTCTCAGAATAAAATTTATCATTGATGAATTTATTTTTTTCTAAATCAGATAAAACAATATCAATTAAATTTGTCACATCCTGTTTTTTTACATTTGGAACAGATAATTTGAGATATTTTTTTAGTAAATATGTTCTTAATTGTTGTTTAGATGGGGCATATTTTTCGACATATGCTAAAGCAAAATTTCTCATTTCATCTACAGTCACCTGTAATGTTTTTCTCTTATTTCTTATAGGAATCATTGTAAGATCTAATATAATATAATTTAAAATGATCGAACAAATTTATGCTTACTTTACAATTGAAATTCTCTACTTCTGGGTGAATTTAGGAGTTTTGCCTTTTTGGTTAGTATTAATATTTTTTCCACAATCAAACTTTACAAAATATTTTGTTACTTCTATTTTTCCAATCACATTATTAGGAGGTGCTTACATATTTGTGCTTTATAAAGCTTATTTAAGTGCTTATGATTTCGATAGTAATTTTGAATTATATTTGAGTATTAGTAATTTATCAGGTTTGTTTTCAAGTAATATTTTTTTAATGTTATTTTGGATCCACTTTGTATCAATTAATTTATTCGTCGGTGGCTGGATTGTAAGAGACTCACAAAAGTTTTTTATAAATAAGGTTCTTGTTGGCATCCCATTAATAATCACTTATTTAATTGGTCCTTTAGGCATCTTTATTTATTGGCTGATTAGAATATTTTACGCAAAAAGTATTAACCTATATGAGTAAAATCATCGATTTTTACTTTGATTTTATTAGTCCATATTCTTACATTGCCTATAAAAAAATTAAATCAATGCAGAATAAAAATGGGGTCGATTTTAATTACAAACCTATTTTGCTAGGTGGTTTACATAAGTTAGGTAACATAACTGCTCCTGCTTTTAATGAACGAAAAATGAAAAATATGAAGAATGATTGCGAAATTATAGCTAACAAAAATGATATATCTTTTAAATGGAACGAAAAATTTCCAATTAATACCCTTTATTTAATGAGAGGATTTATTTCAATCGATACAAATAAAAAAAGTGAATACTTTGATATTTGTTTTGATGCCTATTGGAAAAATAATATAGATATATCAATTGAAGCTAACTTAAACGAAATTTTAGATAATTGTAAAATTGATAAAAAAAAATTTTTTGAAGATATAAGTAATCAAAAAGTAAAAGATGAATTAAAAAGTTTAACTGACAAAGCTTTTCAAAATGATGTATTCGGTGCTCCAACTTTCATAGTCAACAATAAACTTTTTTGGGGACAAGATAGACTTGAATACGCTTTAGAAGAGTGTGTTTCTTAAACAATCTTAAATTTACTATTTCTAATAGCTCCAAACCCGCCATCAATGTGTGAAACTTTTTCAAAACCCATATCTTTGAGAGTTTTTGCAGCCAATGCTGATCTCATACCGCCAGCACAGAAAAGAACCATTTCTTTATTCATATCTAATTTACCATCTTTAAAATATGGACTATCAGGATCTAACCAAAATTCTAACATTCCTCTCGGAATATGATTTGAATTTTCAACTCGCCCATCTCTTTCAAGTTCTCTTATATCTCTAATATCAATTAGATTACATTTATCTTCATTCATCATTGATAATGCTTCGTCTGGTGAAATTGTTTTAATTTCGCTTAAAGCTTCTGTGACTAATGTTTTTGACGATTTTATATTCATAGAACTAAATTTATTATATAGTTTTTTTTGAAATCACATAAATAAAAATGAATAAAATTTGTATCGTTTATACTCATCATAAATTAGGTGATTTAATCTGGCAATTACCCTACATAAAAGCTATCAGTCAACATCATCAAACAAATATAGATTTAGTTGTCAGAGAAAAAACTCAAGCCCAAAATATTCTTAAAGACCTAAAACATATAAATCAAATTTTTTATAATGATTTCAGAAAGGGTTTACTTTATTGGGTTGATGTATTCAAATTAATTAAAGTATTTAAATCTGAGAAATATGATTTTGTTTATATATTAGATAAAGTCAATAAACCTGCCATCGCAGCTAAAATAGCAAAAATTAAGAATATTATTGGACCGGGATTTAAAAACCAAAAGAAATGGCTTACTGTTAAAAATTTTCTTAATGAGGAGGATTTAAAATTAAATTATTCTGAAAGATCTCAAAAACTACTTAAGATTAATTCGATAACAATAGAGAATAAATATCCAAATTTGGAAATTGATGTTGAGAGTCTCAAAAAAAACAATTCGAACCTTCTTGTTAATGGAAAGAAAATTGCTTTTGGGATCGATTCTTTTGAAGATTACAAAATGTGGTATGAGGAAGATTTTATCAAACTTGCGGATCTTTTGTTCGAAAAAAAATTATTTGATTACGTATATCTTATTTGTAGCCCTGAAAAATCTCATATTGCAAAAAAAATAATTGCTGAGTCTAATAAAGATTATTTTATTGATTGTTCTAATAAAGATCTACAAGGAGTAATATTAGCAATTAAAAATTCAGATTTTTTTCTTGGAAATAATTCAGGTCCATTAAATCTTGCAGCAGCTCTTGGAATTAAATCATTTGGATTAATAGCCAATGACCCAGTGAGTGAGCTAAAATATAGTAAAATTATTCCAATAGTTCCAAAGGATTATGTGGATAATGTTTGGCATAGGGATAGAAATGGAATGAAGAATCTTAAGCCCGATGAAGTGTTTAATCAGGTGATTGAAAATTTGTAATCATTTAAGTTTTATGAAAATAAAAAAAGCCCCTTGAGGGAGGGGCTTTTTTTTCGTTTAACTAACTTTAAGAGAGAATTTTAGGGACCCTTCGATGAGTAATCGCGGAGATACACAGAGAGCGAAGAGTCCCTTATTGTTAACAATTAGTCACGTATTGCATATGCAATTACGCCAGTTTCAGTGACATCAGTACCTTTGGTTTCACCTTCTTTACTTAACCTAAGGCCAATTGTTGCTTTGATAGCGCTAAACACTATGTAAGCTACAATAAACACAAATATGTTTACTGATAATACACCAATCAACTGAGTACTAAAATTTGCACCAGAATTTGTTGCAGGTACAATTAACGTTCCCCAAATTCCAGCAAATAAGTGAGCAGGAATAGCACCAACTACATCATCAATTTTTAGAGAGAATAATAGTTTAGTACCATACACTACGATTAATCCACCCACAGCACCAATTAAAATTGCAGCAAATGGTGATGGTAATAATGGTTCTGCAGTTACAGCAACCAAACCACCGATACATCCATTTAACATTTGAACTACGTCAGTTTTACCAAAATGCAATCTTGTTATAACTGCTGCACCCATAACACCACCTGCACCAGCAAGGAATGTGTTAATAAATATTTTAGATACAGCGATTGCATCAGTAGCTGTTCCCAATGCTAATTGTGAACCACCATTAAATCCAAACCAACCTAGCCATAAAATAAATACTCCAATTGTAACTAATGGTATTGATGATGCTGCAAACGGTTTAAGTGGCGCTGGAGCCCCAGATTTAGTAAATCTTCCTAATCTTGGACCAATTATCATTGCACCAGCTAGAGCAGCTGCACCACCGGTTGAGTGTACTAAAGTTGAACCAGCAAAATCAGAGAATCCTAACTCTGCTAACCAGCCTCCACCCCACTGCCAACCCATTACGATTGGATAAATAATTCCTGATAGAACTGCAGCAAATGTAAAGAATGGCCATAATTTAATTCTTTCAGCCATTGTACCTGATACGATTGAAACAGTAGTTGCACAGAATACCATTTGGAAATACCAATCTGAACCATCGGAATAACCTGTGTCTATTTTACTGCCATCTGCCCATGGAATAAATTTTCCAATATATCCACCTGGACTGATACCATAGGCTAAGTTATAACCTACAAGCCAGAACATTATACCTGCAATTGAGAATAACCCTATATTTTTTGCACAAATAACGGATACACTTTTTGATGTAACCATTCCAGACTCTAGCATAGCAAAACCACATGCCATGAACATTACTAGAAATCCACAAATCAAAAATAATAAGGTATTAAAAATAAAACCTACTTCAGCAGAAACTGTTGTATCTGCCATACCTGCACTACTCATGTTCAATAAAAAAATTAAACTAATAAGTGGCGCACTTATTTTTTTTATTAATTTAGTCATAAGACCTCCCTGTTATAGAGAGTGCTTGTATTTTAATAATTCCTAAAAACTAACGCTGATTATGAAAATTGGGTATGCAGATTTTGCATATAGAAACAGCCTTAACGCTTTTTGACGTTAAGGCTGTAAAATTTACTATTTATTGAATACTTCTTTTAAAGCTTTTGCTGGTAAGAATTTAACCTTTTGCGATGCAGCAATTTGAATTTGCTCACCAGTTCTAGGGTTTCTTCCAACTCTCGCTTTTCTCTTAGCCACTTTATATGTACCAAATCCTGCAATTTTGACTGAATCATCAGCTTTTAGTGCATCTAAAATAGTGTTGGTAATCGTGTCAAAAGTTCTTTCAGCATCGGCTTTACTTAGGTTTAAAGCGCCTGATAATTTGACAACTAATTGTTTTTTGTTCATTTTAGCTCCGGTTTTATTAGGTTATTTACTATCTTTATCAAAAGTATTGATAAATCAAGCCTTTTTTTAGTATCTGGCTCAAAGTTATACACAATATCTGGTATAGTGAAAAAACCTCAGTTTTAAAGGGTTATTTAAAGATATGAATTTTTTTAACTAAATAAGCCAAGATCTTTGAGATCATTAAATGTTGTAAATATCATCAAAGTTAAGAGCAAAAACATCCCGATTCGAAAAAAACCCTCTTGCGTTTTTTGTGATAAAGGACGTCCTAACACTTTTTCGAAAGCATAAAACATTAAATGACCTCCATCCAACATTGGTATTGGAAATAAATTAATTAATCCTAAACTTATCGAAATATATGCCATCATGCTAATAAATGCTAACAAACCAAACTCTGCTACTTGACCTGAAATTTTAGCAATTCTAATTGGTCCACCAAGTTGTGAGGTATCAGCCTTTCCAAAAATCATCGCACCTATATATTTAAGCGAGGATATACTAACGAAATATACTTCATTTGCTGCGTGGTATATAGCTTGTGCGGGTCCTAATTTTACATGATTTATCTCGTTGTTGTAAGCACTTAATTTAATTCCAACAATCCTTTTGTTAATCTTATTTCCAAGGTTGTCTTCACTTAAAACCATTTTAGGTTTTACTTTTAATAATATTTCGTCGTATGAACGTTTAACCTTAAAATTTATAAAATCATCTGTTGATAACGTTATAAATTTAGAAACATCCATAATGCTTTTAACTTCATTTCCATCTATCTCTAAAATAATATCATTTTGCTTCAAACCACCGATCATTGCAGGACTATCTTTTTGTACCTCATTGATCATTGCAGGAGTAAAATCTTTTCCTGCAAAAGTATAAATAGAAAAGAAAATTAATAATGCGAGTAAGAAGTTTGCTAATGGTCCACCAAAAACAATTAAAGCTCTTTGATAAAGTGGTTTTAAAACGAATAATTTTTTCCTGTCTTCTTCATTGTACTTTTCAATTAATTTTTCTTGATCAGCTTGTGAAAAAACATTTCGATCTCCAAAGAATTTTACATATCCACCAAGAGGTATCCAGCAAATTTTCCATCTTGTTCCAGATTTATCATTCCAACCAAATATTTCTTTTCCAAATCCAATTGAAAAATCAGTTACTGCAACACCATATCTTTTTGCAAAATAATAATGGCCGTATTCGTGGATGAATACCACAATCATGATAAGTATTAAAAATGGTAATATATAATCTATCATCTTAGATGGATTGTTTTTTAATTAGTTCTTTAATTTGATTTATCATCATATCTGGTGATTTCATTGTGGGATATATCTCTTTAGCTTTTTCATAACTCTCAATTGCCTTATTATAATTTTTTAATTGAATATTTACAAGACCTTGTCCAGCAAGAGCGCCGAAATGCCTTTTTTCTAATTCTAAAACTTTATCAATATCTTTTTGCGACTTTTCAAAATTACCAGATAAATAGAATACAGTTGCACGTTTATTCCATGCCTCAGCCCATAATGGATCCAAATTTATTGCTTTAGAAAATATATCTATTGCTTGATTATACTTTAATTCATTTACTAAACTTGATCCTTTATTTAATAATATTGTCAAATTTTCATCATTTGGATGTGTGCTCCATATTTGCCAAATTTCTTGTTCAATTTTATATGCGGCTGAGTAATTTTGAGTTTTTAAATCATCAAACAATTGATTAAGTTTTTTAATTCTTTCATCTGCAATTGAATTACTAAAATATGAAAAAAAAATTATAAAAATTATAAAAATTTTTTTCATCAGAACTAAAAGTATAACAAAATCAATACTGCTAAGACAAATAATAAGGCTGCAGTTAAAATAACTAAATTAATTTTAACCTTAAATTTTTGGTAAATTTTCTCATTAATCTTTTCCCAAAAAAGAACAATTAAAAAGAATATGACTGCAGGAATTATAAATTTAAGCATATCTTTAATTTTTATCACCTACATAAACTGAAACGCCTCTCAGATTTATGTCGACATCAAATTTTTTGTGTAAAGGAGGAAAAGCTCTTTGAGAACAATCTAATCTATCGCAGGTTCTACATGACACACCTATTGGAATTTCTGATGACTTTTCACTTAAATTAACATTTTCAGTATATACAAAATCTTTAGCATATTTAGCTTCACAACCTAACCCAATAGATAGAATACTTTTTGCTCTACCAAATCTTCCAATCCCTTTTTCGACAGTTCGTGCAATACAAACATATTTTTCTCCATTGGTCATTTTACTTACAGCACTTTGAATAACCCCGGGTCGTGTAAATGCAGAATAAACATTCCATCTTGGACACGCACCTCCATATCTTGGAATTTCTATTCCAGACAAAGAAAATCTTTTTGAAATATTTCCAGCCATATCAACCCTTAAAAAATGAAATGGTATTCCAGGTAGTTTTGGATCTTGCAAACAAGTTACTCTATGAGCTACTTGTTCAAAAGATGTTGCAAAAGTATTTTGTAATAATTCAAGATCGTATTTAAGTTTTTTACATTCTGAATGAAAAAGTTTGTAAGGCATTAATATTGCAGCACCACAATAATTAAGCAAAGCAATTTTGGTTAATTTTTTAGACTCTTCTGATGGAAAAGTAAATTTAGTTAAATAATCCTCAATTTCTTTAATTGCCCCCTCTTGTGCAATTTGTGCAGCTGCATGAAGTTTTTTTGTTTCCAGAGAACTATAATCACTCAAGAGAAGTTCTTTTTTATTTTTGTTATAAATTTTAGAAAAAGGTTTATTTTCCTCTGGAATAACATCTTTGACAATAATGTCATACTCAGATTTTAAATGATCACAAAGAGCAACATATCTCGTACGATTATTTTTTTGAACTTTTGCAAAAACTTTATTGGCAAAATCCTCTAATTTTGGAAAATAGTTTTTATTATCTTGAAGAAAGTCAGAAATAACTTCACCTGGAAATGAGTTTTTTCTATTATCAACAATTTTTCCAGAAATTTTTTCAATCTTATTTACTAACTCATGATCTTTTTTTTTTAAAATATCTCCTAATCTTACAATTGCTTTTCCAATTTTTGGATTAGTTCCTACAAGATCTTTGACCTCTGGCCCC
>CACJQO010000004.1:0-75951 GCA_902595565.1 uncultured Pelagibacteraceae bacterium | reverse complement strand
GAGATAGTTTTTGATGCAAATAGTAAAATTGATTTTCAAAATAAATATGAAAAAATACTTTTAGACATTGAAAGTTTAGGTTTTAAAAAAACAGCAATAATTCATAGTAATTCTGATACAGCTACCAATGGTGGTTTAATTGGATGGGTAAAAATAGATAATCTTAATCAAAATATTAAAGAAATTATTTCCAAATTGAGACAAGGTCAATTTTCAAAGCCAATTCGTACATCGTCGGGATTTATTATAATAAAAATTGAGGATAAAAAAGAGTATGTGTCAAAATTTGATTTAAATGAAAAAGTGCAAGAAGTTATTAAATTTAAAACAAATGAACAACTTGATCAATTTTCTAGTATGTATTTTAATAAATTAAAGAAAGACTTGATAGTATATGGTTTATAAACCTATAATCGTAGTTGCAGGCGAACCAAATAGTGTTTTTTCCGAAATCTATTTTAAATCATTAAAAATTAAAAAATTTAAAAGCCCAATAATTTTAATTGCGTCTTATAATTTAATAAAACTTCAAATGAAAAAATTAAATATAAATAAAAAGATAAGATTAATTAAAATTCTAGATTTAAAAGGTAAAAGCTTAAATAATAAAAAAATAAATTTAATTGATGTAGCTTTTAATCAAAAAAAAGCGTTCGACAAGATTTCAAATAAATCAAATGATTACATAAAGAAATCATTCGATATTGCACTTAAAATTTTAAATGAAAAAATTACTAATAAATTGGTAAATGGTCCTATTTCTAAAAAATTTTTTTTAAAAAAAAAATATTTGGGTATCACAGAATATTTAGCATCTAAAACAAAAACTAAAAATTTTGCGATGTTAATTTATAATAAAGAATTATCTGTATGTCCTTTAACCACTCATTTACCTTTAAAAAAAGTTTCTAAAAGAATTAGCAAAAATGTAATAAAAGAAAAAATTAAATTGATAGATGTTTTCTTTAAAAAATATTTAAAAAAAAAAGCTAAAATAGCAATTACAGGTTTGAACCCTCATTGTGAAAGTATTGATGTTTTTAATGAAGATGAAAAAATTATTAAACCTACAGTAAAAACTCTAAGTAAATCAAACTATGAAGTATCTGGACCATTTGCGGCAGATACAATTTTTTTAAAAAACAACAGAAAAAAATATAATGTAATTATTGGGATGTATCATGATCAGGTGTTAACACCTATAAAAACTTTATTTGAATATGATGCAATTAATATCACTCTAGGCCTTCCGTTCTTGAGAATTTCTCCAGATCATGGTCCGAATGAAAAAATGATGGGAATGAATAAATCTAATTCTTTAAGTTTAGTCTCTGCGCTCACATTTTTAGATTTTAGAAAGTGATTAAGCCAAAAAAAAGTTTAGGTCAAAATTTTTTAATAGATCAAAATATTTTAAAAAAAATTGTTTCCTTAATCAAAATAAAAGATAAATCCATACTTGAAATTGGACCAGGAACGGGAAATCTTACTTCTTATATTTTAAGAAATAATCCTAAAAAACTTCTAGTAGTTGAAAAAGATAAATTTTTAGTTAATCATTTAAAGAAAAAATTTGAGAGTAAAATAATCATAATAAATGATGATATTCTTAAGATTAATGAAAAAAAATTATATGATGAGAAGTTAATTGTTTTTGGAAATTTACCATATAATATTTCAACTGAAATATTAGCTAAATGGATCATAAATCTTGATAATAAAAATTTTTGGTTTAGCTCTCTAATACTAATGTTTCAAAAAGAAGTAGCAGATAGAATTTTGTCCAAATTTAATTCATCAAACTATGGAAGATTAACAATTTTAGCTAATTGGAAATTAGAAATTGATAAAATCTGCGATATCAAACCTGGTAGTTTTTTTCCAAAACCTAAAGTTGATAGTTCATTACTATTTTTTAAACCTAAAAAAATTTTTCACCAGTTAAAAAACTCGAAAAACTTGGAAAAAATAACAAGAATTTTTTTTAATCAAAGAAGAAAAAAAATAAAAACACCCTTTAATATATTATTTAAAGGAAATGATAGTATCCTAAATAAACTAAATTTAGATCTTAATTTAAGACCTCACAATTTAGATCAAGATATTTATTATAAATTAACTGAAGAGTACGAAAAACTATGATGTCAGTTTTTCTATATGGTTTCTAATAAAATCTTTGTCATAATCTTTTGAACCATCTTTCATTTCAGCCTGTATTAAGTTGAAAATCTTTTCATAACATTCGTCTAAATTATTATTAATCACTACATAATCATAATTGATCCAATGTAATACATCATGTTCAAATTGTTTCATTCTTTCATCAGCAATTAATTTATCTTTCATATCTCTATTGGATAACCTCTCAAACAATACCTCTTTACTTGGGGGTAATATAAAAAAAGTTATCAACTTATAATCTAATTTTTTATTTTTAATTTGATCAGCACCCTGCCAATCAATATCAAAAAGTACATTTTTTCCATTATTTAAATTATTTATGACTGGTGTTCTGGTTGAGCCATAAAAATTATTGAAAACTTTCGCATATTCTAAAAACTCTTGATTTTTAATCAATCTCTTAAACTCAATCTCATTAACAAAGAAATAATCCTTATTAGGAATTTCATTAGGTCTTGGCTTTCTGGTCGTGTGTGAAATAGAAATTTCAAAATTATCTAACTTAGATAGTAGACTTACTAAAGTGGTCTTTCCTGCTCCAGACGGAGAGGATAAGATTATCATCACCCCATCATTATCTATGGGCATTTAAATTTTAATTTGCTTTTCCTTCAATAAATTTTACAGCATCACCGACTGTTAAAATTTTTTCAGCTTCGCTATCAGAGATCTCTGAGCCAAACTCTTCCTCGAAGGCCATAACTAACTCAACTGTATCTAAACTATCAGCTCCTAAGTCGTCTATAAAACTTGACTCCTCTGTTACTTTAGCCTCATCAATGCCTAGGTGATCGGCAACAATTTTTTTTACTTTACTAGAAACATCTTCTGACATATTGATCCTTTGTTATTTAAATTCTTATTAGTTTAAAAACTTATTTTGTCAAGCCATATACATCCCCCCATTAACATGAATTGTTTCGCCATTAATATAATTTGATTGATCTGAGGCTAAAAAAAGAACTGTATTAGCAATATCTTCAGGCTCTCCTAATCTTGCAGAGGGTATTTTAGATATAATTAATTCTTTAAATTTTTCATCCAACTTATCTGTCATAGCTGTTTTTATAAAACCTGGCGAAATACAATTAATATTTATATTCTTTTTGGCATATTCAATTGCCAAACTTTTTGACATAGCAACTATACCTGCTTTTGATGCCGTATAGTTTGCTTGACCTAGATTTCCAGTATGACCAACAACAGAAGTAATATTAATAATTTTTCCTGATTTACTTTTGAGCATTTTTTTAATTGCAAACTTACTTAAGAGGAAAGTAGATGTTAAATTTACATCAATTACTTTTTTCCACTCATCCAAACTCATACGAATTGCTAAATTGTCTTGGGTCAATCCAGCATTATTAACAATACAATCTAGTTTTCCTCCAAGTTGGGTTGTAGCATTTTCAATAAATTCCTCAATTTTTTCACTTAGAGAAATGTCAAAAGTTAAAATCTTCACATTTTTTACATTTGATTTTAATTCCTCCAACTTTTCAGTTTTTGTGCCTGTGGCTAATATATTTGCTTCAAACTCACTTAACTTTTTTACTATCGAATTACCTATTCCTCCTGATGCGCCCGTAATGATGATGTTTTTATTTTTCAAATTTATCATAATTTAAGATCTTTTATATCAATCTCATTATTAATTGTATTAATTTTTACGTTCTTATCGATCCTTTTTATTAAACCTGACAATACTTTTCCAGGTCCAATCTCTATAAAGTGATTTACGCCAGTATTTATCATATGAACAACACTTTCTCTCCATCTAACTCTATTTTCTATTTGATCAATTAAGAGCATTTTAAGTTCTTCCTTATTTAAAATTTCTTTTGCAGTCACATTCGAAATTAATTTATTTTTAGACTCTAGAAAATTTAATTTTTGAATTTCAGTTCTCATAATTTCAGTAGCTTTATTCATAAGCTGACAATGAAAAGGAGCGCTTACTGGTAATTTAATATTTTTTACATTTTTTGATTTTAGAACTTTAATCAATTTTTCTATATCGCTATTTCTTCCGCTTAAAACAATTTGACCTTCAGAATTATCATTTGCAATTTGAACTTTAAAATCATTTATATTTTCATTCAAAAGATCCTCTATAATTTCGACTTTTGAACCTAAAACAGCCAACATACCCCCCTCACCCTTCGGAACAGCATTTTGCATTGCTTCACCTCTAATTTTTAAAAGTTTAATAGTATCTGAAAAACTCAGATATTTAGCAGCACATAAAGCCGAATATTCTCCTAATGAATGACCTGCGAAATATTTTGCATTTTCAAGATCAAAATTAAATTCTTTTTTCATTACCTGAAAAATTGAGTAACTTATGAGAAATATTGCTGGCTGAGTATTTATAGTAAGATCTAATTCATCCTTAGGTCCCTCTAAAATTATTTTGGATAAATTAATACCCAATGAATCATCAGCTTCATTAAATAGATTTTTTACTAAATCATAATTTTCAAAAAAATCTTTTCCCATTCCAATTGTTTGTGAACCTTGTCCTGGGAATACTAGTGAAAACATCAAAAAAAAACCTATATTTTATATTGTTTTTGCTATTGTAATTAAAGATTTATAATAGTATATCCTCATTTTTTATTAAAGAATTATATGAATTTATACGAGCACACTATAATTGCAAGACAAGACACTTCACCAAGTGAGATAAAACAATTAACTGAAAAATATTCAGGCATTATTGAAAAAAATGATGGTGAAATAATAAAAACTGAAAATTGGGGTTTATTAAATTTATCATATTTAATAAAAAAAAATAAAAAAGGAAGTTACATTCACTTTAAATTTAAAGGCAAAGGAAATGTGATTAGTGAACTTGAAAAAAATGAAGCGATCGATAAGAAATTGTTAAGATATTTAACTGTAAGAGTCAAAAAATTTGATCTAGAAACAAATTTTTTTTCAAAAAAGGATGGAATTGATAAAAAAGAGAATTCTAATAATTAATTATGCCTAAAAGACAAAGTGGAAATAGAAAAAACAAACAAAGTAATTTCGCAAAATTAAGTATTTTTCAACCAAATAAATATAAATTTAAGAAAAATTGCCCATTGTCAGTAAAAGGTGCCCCTATTATCGATTATAAAAACATAAAATTATTAAAAAGATATGTGTCGGAAAATGGTAAAATTCTTCCGTCAAGAATAACTAACGTTAGTCAAAAAAAACAAAGAGAATTATCTTTATCAATAAAAAGAGCAAGAAACTTGGCTTTGTTGTAAATGAAAGTAATACTACTAGAGAATATTAAAAGAATTGGATCTATAGGAGAAATTATAGACGTTAAGAGAGGTTTTGCTAGAAACTTTCTTATAGCAAATAAAAAAGCATTATATGCTTCAAAAGAAAATATAAACCAAGTTGAAAAAATAAAGACACAATTGTCCAAAAAAGATAACGAAAAAAAACAAGAAGCAAAAAAAATATCAGAAAAAATTAATAAAAAAGAATTCTTTGTTAAAAAACTTGCGACTGAAAATAAAGAATTATATGGTTCGGTCAAACCTACAGAGATTTCCAAAATTATTAAAGAAGAAGAAAAATTAGAGATAACACCATCAATGATTCAACCTATTAAAGAAATCAAATCTCTTGGAAGATTTAAAGTGAGAGTATCTTTACATTCTGAGATTGATGCAGAGATACATATTGTGGTTGAGTCAGCAGAGACTATTCAATAATTATACAATTTTTTCCCCAATTAATATTTGAAATTTATTTTGTATAAAATTAACGTAGAATGATGCGTGGAAAATAATCTTACAATTGTTAAAAATAAATTTAATGAATTACCAAATAATATTGAGGCTGAACAAGCAGTAATTGGTTCTATACTTGTTTCAAATGAAATTTTTGATGAATTAAATATAATTATTACCAGTAATAACTTTTATGATCCAATGCATCAAAAAATTTTTGGAGCAATAGAAAGTTTAATTTACAAAGGGTTGTTAGCTAATCCCATAACTTTAAAAAATTATTTTGAAGATGAAAAAGATGAAATTAATGTCCCGGAATATTTGGTTAAAATTACAAAATTTTCAACATCTGTAAGACAAGCAATCGAATATTCAAAAATTATCTATGATATGTTTGTACGAAGAGAACTGATAAAAATTTCTGAACAAACGATTGATGATGCTAAGTTAGGTAATCTTGATACAACTGGACAACAAATAATTGAAAATTCAGAAAAAGAATTATTTAAATTAGCTGAAAAAGGATCTTTTAGCTCTTCCTTTATAAAATTTGACAAGGCATTAAAAGATACAATTGATATGGCCTCAGCTGCTTATAAAAATGATGAAGGTATAGTTGGAGTTCCTACTGGACTAAGAGATTTAGATGATAGATTAGGAGGTCTACACAAATCTGACTTGATCATAATTGCAGGAAGACCTGGCATGGGAAAAACAGCACTAGCTACTAACATCGCTTTTAATGCAGCCCAAAAATTACAAGAAAGTGGTAAGAAATCATCCATTGCTTTTTTTTCATTAGAAATGTCATCTGAACAATTGTCTACTAGAATTTTAGCAGAACAATCTAGAATTAAATCAAATGATATAAGAAGAGGTAAAATTTCTGATGAACAATTTGACAAATTTATAGAGACTTCAAAAAATATATCTGAACTTCCACTTTATATTGACGAAACACCAGCAATAACAATTGCAGCAATGAGTAATCGAGCACGAAGAATAAAAAGGACTCATGGTCTTGATATGATTATTGTCGATTACATTCAGTTAATGAGAGGAACTTTAAATTATAAAGATGGGCGTGTTCAAGAAGTATCAGAAATTACTCAAGGTTTAAAAGCGATTGCTAAAGAATTATCAATACCTGTAGTTGCTCTTTCACAATTATCAAGACAAGTAGAACAGAGAGATAATAAAAAACCCCAACTGTCTGACTTAAGAGAATCCGGCTCGATAGAGCAAGACGCAGATGTAGTAATGTTTGTATATAGAGAATCTTATTATTTAGAAAATAAAGAACCAAAACCAGCAACTGTAGAGCATGCTGAATGGCAAGCAAAGATGAATGAAGTATCTAATCTGGCAGAATTAATTATTGGCAAACAAAGACATGGTCCAACAGGAAATGTATTTTTAGAGTTTGAGGCAATGTTTACTAAATTTAAAGATACTCAAACTAACTAAATTCCAATATAAAAGGGTAAGATGATTGCCCAATTTTATCAAAATATAATTCTTAAAAATCCAAAGGCGATATTGATATTCTTGGTCATAGCCTTATTTACTTTTGGCTATTATTCCAAAGATTTTAAATTAGACGCCTCATCAGAGACACTGCTAATTGAGGGAGATCCAGACCTTGAATATCTTAAAGAAATTACAAACAGGTACGGTTCAAAGGAATTTTTAATATTAACTTATACACCTAATGAAAAGATGATCTCTGATGTTTCTATAAACAACCTTCTAAGTTTAAAATATAAAATTCAAAGTTTGAAGTGGGTTCATAGTGTTATTACACTTTTAGATATTCCTTTATTAAATAATTCAGATGCACCCTTACAAGAGAGATTAGAAAATTTTAAGACTTTAAAAGATGAGGATATAGATAAAGAAAGAGGGTTTGATGAGATTTTAAGTAGCCCCGTATTTAGAAATTTTGTTATTAGCGAAGATGGGAAAACCTCTGGAATTATAGTTAATATAAAAAATAAAGAACCAATAGAAAATATTTCAAATAAAACAAAAGAAGAGATTGAAGCTTATAAAGACTTAATAAAAAAACAGAATCATCAGAATATTCTTGAAATTAGAGATGTCATTAAAAGTTATAATAATATTGGAAAAATAAATCTAGGTGGGATTCCTATGATTGCCGACGATATGATGACATTTATTAAAAGTGATATAGTGGTTTTTGGATTAGGTGTTTTATTATTTATTATCGCAACATTATGGTTTGTATTTAGAAAACTAATTTGGATTATTGTTCCCATAAGTAGTTGTTTTTTTTCAGTAACAATCATGACAGGCTTGCTTGGGTTATTGGGATGGAAAGTTACAGTTATTTCATCAAACTTCATTGCATTAATGTTAATTTTAACAATGGCAATGAATATTCACATGAGCACAAGATTTTTACAAATTAATGAAATTCATCCAAATAAAAAAATTATAGAGCTGATTACTTTAACAACTAATAAAATGTTTTGGCCAATTTTATATACTGCATTAACAACAATAATTGCCTTTTTATCTTTAATCTTCAGTGAAATTAAACCAATTATTGATTTTGGTTGGATGATGACCTTGGGTTTAATTACATCGTTTGTTATTACCTTTACATTACTTCCATCGCTAATAAACTTTATGCCAAAAGAAAAAATATTTCAAAAAAAACAAGAAGGATCAAAAATTACCTCTTTCTTTGCGCAAATTTCCCTAAATAATCACAAAACAATTTTTGCCCTAACTATAGTAGTTATCATTCTTAGTTTAATCGGTATAAGCAGACTAGAAGTTGAAAATAGTTTCATTAATTATTTCAGTAAAAAAACTGAAATCTATAAAGGTATGAAACTTATAGACGAAAAATTAGGTGGAACAACTCCGCTTGAAGTAATTTTAAAGTTTCCAAAGAAAGAAAATAAGAAAACTGATGATGAAGATGATTTTGAAGATTGGGGAGATGAAGAAAATGAGAATGATGATAAATACTGGTTTACCAAAGATAAAATAGATAGAATTTCCTCTGTTCATAACTATCTAGATGATTTGCCTCAAGTTGGAAAAGTTTTATCCTTTTCATCAATAATTGATGTAGCAACAATGCTAAATAATAATAAGCCTTTAGGAACATTAGAAATGGGTGTCCTTTATTCAAAAATACCTGAAAGTATTAAGACTGAAATAATTGATCCATATATCTCCATAAAAGACAATGAAGCAAGAATTAATCTAAGGATCATAGACTCTCAAGAAAATTTAAGAAGAAATGATCTCATAAAAAAAATTAATTATGACTTAAAAAACGAATTGGGATTAAAAGAAAATGAGTTTAAACTTGGGGGTGTTTTAATTTTATTTAATAACTTGCTCCAAAGTCTTTTTAAATCTCAAATACTAACTTTAGGTTTAGTGATGATTGGAATATTTGGAATGTTTGTAATCTTATTCAAAAATATTAAACTTTCTCTAATTGGTGTAGTACCAAATTTTATAGCAGCTTTTTTTATATTAGGAATAATAGGATTACTTGGTATTCCATTGGATATGATGACTATCACAATAGCCGCAATTACAATTGGAATAGCTGTAGATAATAGTATTCATTATATTTATAGGTTTAAGGAAGAATTTAGTACCTCAAAGGATTATAATAAAACTCTTATTTTGTGCCATTCTACAGTTGGCAAAGCAATTTTAAATACCTCTATAACAATAGTTTTTGGGTTTTCGATATTAGTCTTATCAAAATTTATACCGACAATCTATTTTGGTATTTTTACTGGATTAGCGATGTTATTAGCTATGGTCTCAGTTTTAACGTTGCTTCCTTCTTTGATTTTATTGATTAAACCGTTTAGTAAATAATTAGATGCAAGATTTTGTTGTAGATTTTTATAAAACTACAAACGTTTTAGACATCTTATATTTAATAATTACAATTTTCACTTTAATTGGAGGTTACAGAAAAGGTTTTGTTTTAAGTATTCTGTCAATGGCTAAATGGTTTCTAGCCTATATAATTACATTGATAATATTCCCAAGAGCAAAACCTTATTTGAAGGGCGTAATTGATAACGAGTATATTCTAGATATAGTTTTAGGCGTTACAATATTTGTAATCGTTATATTTTTAATTTTAATCATTAACAGAGGTATCAGAAAAGCCGTCCGATTCACTGGCCTTGGAAGTTTAGATACAATGTTTGGATTCTTTTTTGGATTTATCAAAGCTTATATTATCTCAGTATGTATCTTCTCAGGTGTACACATTGTATATAATTACGATAAATGGCCAGTAAATTTAAGTAAATCATTAATCTTTCCATATTTAGAAAAAGGTAGTAATTATTTATTAGAAAAATTTCCTGATGAAAAAACATATCAAAAATCTAAGGAGAAAATTGAAAACATTTAATCCTAAGCTTAAAGAAGAGTGTGGTATATTTGGAATTAGTAATACTAAAGATGCTTCTGCATTAACAGCCTTAGGACTTCATGCCCTTCAACACAGAGGCCAAGAGGGATGTGGAATAGTTACGTTTGATGGTAAACAATATTTTTCTGAAAAAAGATTTGGTTTGGTGGGTGATAATTTTAATAAAGAGAAAATACTAAAAAAGCTTCAAGGTGATTATGCTATTGGACATAATAGATATAGTACAACAGGTGAAAATACTCTTAGAAACATTCAGCCTTTCTTTGCTGATACTAATGCTGGAGGGATCGGGGTAGCTCATAATGGAAATTTAACCAATTCTATTTCTTTAAGAAAAAAATTAGTTGATGAAGGTGCAATTTTCTACACAACATCAGATACAGAAACAATAGTTCAATTAATTGCTAAGTCAAAGCGGGCAAAAACAATAGATAAAATTGTTGATGCAATTTTTCAAATACAAGGTGGATACGCTTTAGTAATGTTGACTCAAACTTCATTGGTAGGTGTTAGAGATCCTTATGGTATCAGGCCTTTGGTAATTGGAAAATTAAAAAATAGCTATGTGCTAGCATCTGAAACGTGTGCATTAGATATAATTGGTGCAAAATTCATACGAGAAGTTGAAAATGGTGAAATTGTCTTAATAGAAAATAATGAACTTAAAAGTATTAAACCATTTCCACCAAGAAAAGTTAGACCTTGTGTTTTTGAATATATTTATTTTGCAAGACCAGATAGCATGCTTGATGGAAAAACTGCATATGAACATAGAAAAAATCTTGGCTCAGAACTTGCAAAAGAAAATGATATAGATGCTGATATTGTTGTACCAGTACCAGATTCTGGGAATGCAGCTGCTTTAGGTTTTGCACAATCATTAAATGTAAAATTTGAGCTTGGTTTAGTCAGAAATCATTATGTCGGAAGAACTTTCATTGAACCAAGTCAAAAAATTAGAAGTTTAGGTGTTAAATTAAAATTAAATGCTAATCAATCGACTATTCAAGGTAAAAAAATAATTTTAGTTGATGACTCGCTAGTAAGAGGTACCACATCCCATAAAATAGTTAAAATGCTATATGACGCTGGTGCAAAAGAGGTTCATGTTAGAATTGCCTGTCCAGAAATAAAATTTCCTGATTTTTATGGAGTTGACACACCAACTAAAAAAGAATTACTTGCGGCGAATAAAAGTAACTCCGAAATTTGTGAGTACATAGGTGCAAAATCTTTAAAATTTTTATCAGTAAATGGAATGTATCGCGCAATAGGTTTTGATGGAAGAAACGAAAGTTATCCTCAATTAACTGATCATTATTTTACTGGAGATTATCCTGTTAAACCTATCGATGAACTTGGTGATAGTAAAATCACTCAATTATCATTATTAAATACTGCATCAAATAATTAAATGAAAAAAGTAAGTTTTACTGAGATGAAAAATGGCACTAAAGAGGATTATCTTTTTTTAGATAAACATGAAAAAGATTTTGCCAGCAAAACTGCTGATAGAATATTAAAATTTATGTCTGGACTAACAGAAACTTTAGAAGGTTATCAGGTATCAAGGCTTGAGCACTCACTTCAAAGCGCTACAAGAGCTCATAAAAATGGTGAAAGTGAGGAAATGGTTGTAGCTTGTCTGTTGCACGACATCGGGGATGAATTGGCACCAATGAATCATTCTGAGTATGCCGCTTCAATTTTAAAACCCTATGTATCAGAAAAAACTCATTGGATAGTTGAAAAACATGGAGAATTTCAAATGTATTATTATGCACATCATTTAGGTGGTGATAAGAACAGAAGAGATAAATATAAAGATCATAAATATTATCAAGATACAATAGATTTTTGCGAAAAATATGATCAAAATTCTTTTGATCCTAAATATGAGTCTTTACCATTAGAGTTTTTCGAACCAATTGTAAAAAAAATATTTTCTAGAAAACCATACTCTTCTCTAAAGAATAATTAAAAATAAAATTTATATCTATGATTACAAAAAAAGAGCAAATAATTGAATATTTCAAGTCTGGAATTAAAAACAAAAAAGGATTTAAAATTGGTATCGAGCATGAGAAATTTCTATTTAATAGCCAAAATAATAAGAGAATTGATTATCAAAAAATAAAAGAGATGTTCTCAGCTCTACTTGAATTTGGATGGAATCCTGTATTAGAAAACGACAATATTATTGGTTTAAACAAGGGTGGTAAAAATATTACTCTTGAGCCAGGTAATCAAATTGAATTATCTGGTGATAAACTTTCTAATATTCATGAAGCATGTGCAGAGTCTTATGATTACTTATTTGAATTAAAACAAGTCACAAAAAAACTTAATATTAAAATTGTAAGTGCAGGTTTCGATCCAATATCAAAATTAGATGAGATCCCCAATAACCCTAAAAAAAGATACAAACTTATGACAAGATATATGCCTTTAGGGGGAGAATTAAGTCTTGATATGATGTACCGAACCTGTGGAACGCAGTTAAATTTAGATTACTGTTCAGAAGAAGATTTTAAAAAAAAATTTAAGATAGTTAATTCTTTAGTACCTATTTCAATTGCTTTATTCGCTAATTCATCAATAGTTGAGAAGAAAAAAAGTAATTATTTATCGTACCGATCGAAAGTATGGCAGAATACTTCTCGAGGTGGTTTGCCTAAATTGTTCCTTGAAGACTTTGATTTTGAAAAATATGCAGATTTTGTTATTAATTTTCCAATTCTATTTATACAACAAAAAGAAAATTATTTTTCAGGTATAAAATACAATTTTAGTGATTTCATGTCAGGAAATATCAAAGAAATAAATAATCGCCTGCCAGATGAAAATGATTTATCAATTCATTTAAGTACAATTTTTACGGAGAATAGACTTAAAAAATATATTGAGTTAAGATCAATGGATACTTGTGGTTGGGATTGTCTATGTGCAGGCCCAGCATTTAACGTTGGAATGTTATATGGAAATTTAGATGAAGTTTATGAATTAATTTCTAGTTGGGATAAAGATAAAATTATAAATGCATATTTAGAAGCGCCACAAAAAGGTTTTAATACCCAGCTTATGGGTAAAGACCTGCTTTATTGGTCTTCAGAATTATTAGATTTATCTAAAAAAGGATTAGAAAAGAGAGATATGGTCAATAAAAGTGGAAAAAACGAGACCATATTTTTAAATCATTTACAAAAAGTGATTGATAATAAAACTACAAATGCACATCATATGATTATTAAATTTTCTAAAGATGAAGATTTAACTGAATTATATGACAAATAAAATTATTGCTATCCAAGGAAATCATCCTTCTAAACTTAACCCTTTAACCGATACCAGTATTTTTTTAGCTCATGAAATACAAAAGAAAAATTACAAAATTTTCTATTATGATCCAAAAGATTTATCTATCATTAATTTTAAAGTAATTGCTAAAGGATTCTTTATCAAATTTGATTATAGAAAAAAAAAGTTTTTTGAAATCTTAAAAAAACAAAAACTAGAGTTAGTTAAGTGTAAATATTTACTTATTCGCCAAGATCCACCATTCAATTTAGAATATATTTGTTCAACTCTTATTTTAGATAAAATAAAGAAAAGGGTTAAAGTTATTAATGATCCAACAGCAATAAGAAATGTATCTGAAAAACTTTTTTCCACAAAATATCAAAAATTTATGCCTGATACTATTTTTTCACAAAATATTGATGAAATTAGAAAGTTTTTTAAAAAACATAAAAAAGTGATAGTAAAACCTATCAATAGCTATAGTGGAAACAATATATATTTATTGATCAAGTTTAATCTAAAATTTTTTCAAAAATTTATTAAAAAACACAGTCATATTATGTGTCAAAAATATTTACCTAAGATCAAAGAGGGAGATAAGAGAGTTTTTTTGATAAATGGTAAAGTTTGTGGCGCAATATCAAGAATTCCAAAAAAAGGCTCATTTTTAAGTAATTTAAGCAAAGGTGCAAAACCAATAAATGTAAAATTAACTAATAAAGAAATGAAAATATCAAAATTGATTAGTAAAGATTTAAAAAAAGATAAAATTTTCTTTGCTGGGATTGACTTTATAGATGAGCAACTCAATGGTGACATAAATGTTACATCACCTACCGGATTAAAAACTTTCTACGATCTTTCAAAAATAAATTTAGCCTCAACTTTCTGGAAAGAATTAAAAGCGTGAAAAATCTTACAGACCAACAAAAGGGATCGTTATTGGCCTTTGTTGCGGTAATGTTTATTACACCAGACTCACTATTTATAAGGCTTTCAAATGTAGATACTTGGGGTTTAGTTTTTTATAGGGGAATTATTCCTTTTATAACGGTTTTGTTAGGTATGTTAATTATTTATAAGTTAAATTTCTTTAAGATACTTTTCACTAGTGGTTATCATGGAATATTTTATGTAATTACATTTAGTGTAACCAATATAACTTTTGTTGTTTCTATTCAAAATACAAATGTTGCCAATACCTTAGTTATGATAGCGACTGCCCCAATGTTATCAGCTATTCTTGGAGCAATATTTCTAAAAGAACCACCTGATAAAAAAACTTGGATTTCTATAATAATTACTTTTTTAGCAATAATATATATTTTCTATGACTCTTTGAAGTTAGGTAATTTTTATGGAGATGTTTTAGGATTTGTTACTGCGATAGGTTTAGCGGTTGGAGCAGTTATAATTAGATCTGCTAAAACTAAAAATTTAGTTCCTGCTGCAGTAGTTGGTAAATTATTTGTAGCAACTTTTGCATTACTTTTTATAGAAAGTTTTGCATTAGTTGGTAATGATCTTATAATTGTTCCATTAATGTGTATTTTATGTGTTGCTATACCTTTTGTACTAGTAACCATTGCTCCAAGATTTATACCTGCTGCTGAAGTTAATCTTTTTTTTCTGCTTGAGACTATAATCGGCCCAATTTGGGTTTGGTTGATCATAAAGGAACAGCCTAGTTTAGAAACACTCCAGGGTGGTCTAGTTATAATAACCACTATCGCAATTCACTCATACTTAAAACTCAAAAATTCTTAAGCTTGTCACAATTAAGACTTGATTTAATAATACATCGCGAATAATTACCTCAATTTTTATGAATAAAGTTTTAAAAAACTCCTGGGCATTGTTTTTAGGAATGGGCTTCATCATGATGGCTTATGGATTCCAAGGGTCTCTCTTAGGTGTTAGGGCTGTTCAGGAAGAATTTAGCCTTACTTCAACTGGATTCATGATGTCTGGTTATTTTGTAGGATATTTTATTGGTGCCGCAACTATTCCAAATATAATTTCAAGAGTTGGTCACATAAGAGTTTTTGCCGCTTTTGCGTCCTTGGCATCATTAGTTGTTTTAATTCACTCAGTTATAATTCATCCATTTATATGGTTTTTATTAAGAATACTTACTGGTGTCAGTATGGTTTGTATTTATACAGTCGCAGAAAGTTGGTTAAATGATAGATCAAGTAATAAAAATCGAGGCAGCGTACTTTCTATTTATATGGTCATACTTTATGGAACCATGGGCATCGGTATGTTTTTACTTAATTTTAGTAGTCCTAAAAACTTTCAACCATTTATTTTAGTTTCAGTAATAACTTCTGCTGCTTTAATACCTATTTTATTAACTAAAAAGAAACCACCAAACTTTAAAAAAATACAAGCAATGAATATGCGAGAGTTATATGAAGCTTCACCTTTTGGTATGGTAAGCTCTCTTTTCTATGGAACAATACAATCAGCTTTATTTACGTTACTAGCAGTTTACGCTACCTCCATGAACTTCACAATTTTAGAAATATCAATTGTAACTTTCCTATTAGCAATATCAGGAGCGGTAGCCCAATTTCCAGTTGGTAAAATTTCTGATATTTATGATAGAAGAAGAGTAATTGTTTTTTCAACATTTGGAGCAGCAATATTTGCAATAATTGCAATATTTGTTTCAAGACAAATGTATTTACCAGGTGGTCTTGCAACTAGTAAAACATGGTTTTATTTTTTCTTTATTCTTTTTTCATTTTGTAGTTTGCCAATGTTTTCTTTAATCCTAGCACATACAAACGATTATATTTCAAAAGAAAAATTTGTTGCAGCAGGAGCGGGACTTCAATTTGCTTTTGGATTAGGAGCAATGAGCGGGCCATTTCTTTGTTCAATATTCATGGATCTAGTTGGGCCAAATGGTTTCTTTGTGTTTCTATTTATTTTTCATTCTTTTATTGGATTTTTTGGAATATATAGAATGAAAGTAAGAAAAACTGTTGAAAATCCAGACTCTCAGTTCGTTGCTATGCCACAAACCATTACTCCAGCAGGTATTGAACTTAATCCTACTACTGAACACATAGAAGAACCATATTCAGAAAAAGTTATAGAAATTTTAGAAAGAAAAGGTGTAAAATATAAAAAAGACGAGAACGAAGATCAAAAAGAGGAAGTGACATACTAAATATATCCCTTTCAGGTTGTAACTCATTTTAGTCAGGCTACATAAATTTTTTTAAGAATCTTATTGAATAATTTTCATTTATCTAGTGAAATAATTAAAAATTAAAAAATGCCGTTAAAAAAAAAGAAAACAAAAATAAAAAAAAAAACTAACGGGCTTGCTAAAATAGCATCGCTCACAACAAGTTCGCTTAGCAGCGCGTTAACTAATTATAAGAAAAAAAAAGAACAAGAAAAAATCAAAGCTATTAAATTACAAAAACTTGAGGAAAGAAATTCTTATCAAAAGGAAAAGAAAGAATTGAAACTTTGGGAGGATAGGCTCAATAAAGAAAGTAGTAAAATCCGTTCAAATGAAGAAGAGCTTAGAATTAGAGAAAAAGAAATTAGATCCAAAGAAGATCAACAAAAAATTGAGAGTGAAAGACTGACGAAAAAAGATGAGGAGTTAGTACTTGTTGCAAAAGAATTAAGAGAAAAAGAAAAACAATTAAAGATTAGGGAAGAAGAGCAAAATAGAAGAGATATTGATTTAAAAGTAAGAGAAGATGAACAAAAAAATAAAGAATTAAAAGAGCAAAGACGTAAAAATAGAGAACTAAAAATATTGAAAGAAGAGGAAGATAGACAAAAAGAGGCTGAATTTATCAAAATAAGAGAGTGGGAAGAAAAATTTGATAGAGAACAAAAGCAAAAAGAACAAGATGAAATTAGACGAGAACAAAGGCTTATTCAAAAAGAAATCGAAAAAAGAGCGAGATTTGAGGAAATTGATAAAAATCTCAAAAGTTCATCAAGTGGATTAGAGAATTTTAATATAGATAAATCAAAAGAAAACTAGATCTAAAAATTCTTTCCTTTTATTTTAGTCTAAAGACTATGCTAGATTAAAATAAATCAAGATCTTGGGATGTATGAACAAAGAAAACGCTAGTAAACTCTGGAAGATTATTCAGGAAGCTGGCGATTATTTGGTAGGTCAATTACCTGATCATCCTAATCATCCTAAAGGAAGAAATCCTTATGCCCATGTAGCAATTTGTATAAAAAGTAAATTCAATGCAAGTTATAAAGATATTCCAGATGATAAATTCAATGAAGTTTTACAATATATTGATTTTTTAAAAAAAAATCCTAGCTAATTAAATTATATTTTTTTTATTGTTTAGGAAAATAATCTTTAAATTCACTTTCTCTATAAACATCAGCAGTACAACAATGAAGACCGCCGCCAAAAGCATAGGCGTCTCTTAAATCTACTGGAATTACTTCCATACCAAGTTTATCGAGTTGCTCTGCTTGATATTTTTCACTTTTTTCTACACAAACTGTCTTTGGATCTATTACCAAAACATTCATAGAAAGCCAAACAGATGAGTAACAAAGTGGTGGTGGTTCGTTGTGAGCAGGTTGTGCAGCATCTATAATTTCCCAACCATTATTTTCAAATAATTTTCTTTGTTCTTTAGGTAATCTTCTTTGAGGATTGTTAATAATCAATCCTTCTTTTATTGGTGTGAAGGTTGCATCTATATGAATTGGGTATGGATCACCAGGAAAGTTTACTGCATGAACTCGATGATTTTTATAATGTCTTTTTAACCAATCAATTCCTTTAAGATTTGTCGTAAAACCATGTTGCACCACTAAGTCTTTGCCAAATCTCAAAACATCAGCTGCATCGAACAAAGGTTCTTCTTCAGTTGTTACGAAAAATTTATCTTCAGTCCATTTTAATCTTTTTTGAATTCCAATTTTGTCAGATAGATAATCTTTTCTATAATCTGCATCTGTTAATCTTGGCTTTGGCGCTGATTCATGTCTCATGTTTGGATCTAAATCGTAATATTCTTTAAGAAGCGGACGATAACAAAGATACTCAAACCATCTACATCTATAACTCATAGTTGCCTCTAAAATTTCATTTCCAACTGTTAATAAAACATCTCTAGGAGGCATGCAGCCAAACATAGTTTCAGATTCCCAATCAGGTGTTGAAGTTTTTTGATTAAAATTTAAAGGTGTTGGTCTATCAACTTTAATACCTCTTTTAACCAAAATATTTGAGAAATCATCAAGTAACTGATTTGCTTTATCTACAGTGTCTTTTGTTCTAGGACCAAATTTCCCTCTCATATCTGAGTCTTCAGGAACTTTTGCATCTAAAGCAGGCTCTGGTGCGGGTATACATGTGCCGTCGGCCCTTCCAACAATAACATGCTTTAAAGGATCCCACTCATTCCAACTATTTACAATCCTTTTTCCTTTTTTCATTTTAACCTTTTATAACATTATGCTCAGGACCAAATGGAAACTTCGTAATATTTTCTGCACTATTCTTTCCTATTACCAAAATATCATGCTCTCTATACCCTCCTGCACCAGGATTTCCTTCTGGAATAAGTATCATAGGCTCCATTGAAATAACCATATTTTCCTCAAGAATAGTGTCAATATCCTCTCTCAATTCAAGACCCGCTTCCCTTCCATAAAAATGGGACAATACTCCAAATGAATGTCCATACCCAAAAGTTCTGTATTGCAAATATCCTAGTTCAGCAAAAAGTTCATTTAATTCATTACATATGTCAGAACATTTTACTCCAGGTTTTATTAACTCAAGCCCCCTTTTGTGAACCTTCACATTTGCCTCCCATGCTTTTAAAGATTCATCATTTACATTATCTAGAAATAAAGTCCTCTCTAAAGCAGTATAATATCCAGAAATCATTGGAAAAGTGTTTAAGGATAAAATATCACCATTTACTAATTTGCGATTTGTTTTTGGATTATGTGCACCATCTGAATTGATACCTGATTGAAACCATACCCAAGTATCCATGTATTCAGCATCTGGATATGTTTTGGCTATTTCTTTTTCCATTTTATCTCTTCCAGTTATTGCAATTTCTAACTCTGTTGCTCCTTCTTTAATATTTTTAACAATTTCTTCTCCCCCAATATCAGCAATTCTTGCCCCATTTTTTATAATTTCTATTTCTTCTTTAGATTTTATCATTCTTAACTTCATCAGTTTTTTTGAAATATCTGTAAAAGCAGAGGCTGAAAAAATTGATTGAATTTTTTCATTCATTTCTAAAGTAATATGATCATTTTCAATTCCAATATTTTTAGGTATTTTATTCTCATCAATTATTGAGGTTATCGCTTTTAAAAAATTGTCTTTTTTCCAATCAGTATAAATAATATTTTCACAATGTGATCTCCTCCATGGCTGACTTGCATCAATATTAGCTGAAATAGTTACAATTTTGTTTTCAGTAATGATACATCCGTATGGTCTACCAAAAGAGCAATAAATAAAACCAGAGTAGTAAGCTATATTATGCATTGAGGTTAAAATAATCATATCAAGATTATCTTTATCCATTATAGATCTTAATTTATTTAACCTTTGATTATATTCTTCATTAGAAAAAGGTAGTTTAGCCTTTTCACCATTCTTTAAAGTAAAAAAATCAGGCCTTTCCATAAATTTTATGAATTTAATTAAGAGCTATATATCTCTTATTCCATCTCATTATAAGGCTATAGTAAATAAGTGAAACAAAAAGAAAGAAGCCACCCACTATTGTATTAGTAGATGGAATTTCATTAATCCCAAACAATGGTAACCATACCCAAAAAATTCCTCCAATAACCTCCGTCAGAGATAATAATGTTAACTCTGCAGCTTGGATTGCTTTAGATCCTATAGAATATAAAATAAGACCTAAACACACTAATACTCCATGGAGAGAAAACATTGCACTATTATAACTTGTAGCAAAAAAAGGTTGTTTATTAACTAAAATCATAATCGTAGCAGTTATAAAACAAAATAAACCCGCAACAGCGACTGTTGTAAATTTTGGAGTTTCTTTTCTCCATCTTAAAGTGACTGAAAAAATTGAAAATCCAATTGATGATGTAAGTCCAAAAACAAAACCTATTAAAGAATTTTTTTCAGTATTACCAACAGCCATGATTATAATACCCACAGTTGCAATAAGCATTGATATCCAGACATTTAGAGAAATTTTTTCCTTCAAAAATAAAAAAGCTAATAATGCTGTGAAAAAAGGCATTGCAGCTAAACATAATAAAGTAATTGCTGCAGTAGTGTTTGTAATTGAATAAATAAATGAAATCATTGCAATACCAAGACCAATGCCACCAACTAATCCTGATTTACCTACTTTTTTGTAATTTTTGTAAAAATTTATTCCCTCTTCGAAATATAAATATAAATTTAAAATAATAAAAATAGTTAAACCTCTACCAAAAATATATTGCCAAGGAACCATATGAGGATCATTCATATATCTCACTACTAAAGGACCAAACGACCAAAGTATCCCTGCAAATAAAACGACCGGTACGGCTATTTTTTCATTTCTAAGTTCAACCATAATCGAATATTTAGATGCAATTGATTAGTACTACAACATAAATTAAATTGTTATACAAAGTATTAGCACTAATATAATAAATTAATATGAATTTGGATATTCTAAAAATAGCCTCTGATACCAACAATAACAAAAGTATCAAAAACTATACACACCACTCAAAATTGAAAAATTCAATGTGCGGTGATGAGATGCGAATAGATTTGGTTATCAAAAAAAATAAAATTGTTGATTTTGGTTATCAAGGTAAGTCCTGTGTTTATTGTCAAGCTTCAGCAAGTTTACTTTCAAAAATTTCAATGAATGAAAATAAATCTAAAATTAATGAATTATGCGATGATGCAAAACATTATTTTGAGGGAAACGTTGAAAATATTGAAAAAAAATGGAAATCACTTAATAAAATATTTAATGATAAAAATCTATCTCGTAAAGAATGTATTTTATTACCTTTTAAAACAATAAAAAAAATAGTATCAAAATAATCACATGGGTAATTTAAAACAATCTTTTATCGCAGGATTATTTTCAATTATCACTATAGGTATTTTAACTTTATTAACTTACAAAACTGAATTTGGAATTTTTCTTATTGCATCCTTTGGATCATCAATGGTTCTGTTGTATGGATATCCCGAAAGCCCCTTTGCCCAACCCAAAAATGTTTTTTTTGGGCATCTAGTAACTGCAACAGTAGGAATGTTTTTTTTATATTTAATTCCTTTGCCATTATTTATAATTATACCATTAGCAGTTGGTTTTGGAGTGGGTCTAATGATATTGTTAAATGTAACACATCCGCCTGCAGGTGGAAATCCAATTATAGTTATTATGGGTAGTGTCTCACTAGACTATTTGTTAAGCCCAATAATTTCAGGATCAATAATTATTCTGGTTTTTGCTATTATAATTAATAAATTTATACTTAAAAAGAGTTATCCAAAAACAAAATAATTTGTTTGCTAGCGACATTAAAATAATGTTAGATGTCTCAAAATAAATTAATGATTGAAAGTAACGCAGGAGAATAAATGAAAATATTATGTGTATTATATGATGATCCAAAAGGAGGAATGCCTAAGTCATATCCACTTAAAGATCTTCCTAAACTAGAAAAATATCCAGATGGGATGACCTTACCTTCACCAAAAGGAAGAGATTTTAATCCAGGAGAATTGTTAGGATGTGTTTCAGGAGAATTAGGATTAAGAAAATTTTTAGAAAGTAATGGACATGAATTAGTAGTTACTAATAGTAAAGATGGAGATGGATGTGAGGCTGATAAGCATATCGTTGACGCTGATATAGTAATTTCTCAACCTTTTTTTCCTTACTACTTAACTAAAGAAAGAATTGCTAAAGCTAAAAACTTAAAAATGGCTATTACAGCCGGAATTGGCTCTGATCACGTTGATTTACAAGCAGCTATGGATAACAAAATTGATGTAGTTGAAGTAACTTTTTGTAATTCAAGATCTGTTGCTGAACACATTGTGATGATGATTGTATCAATGGTGAGGGACTATCACAACCAACATAGAATTGTTAATGAAGGTGGATGGAACATAGCAGATGCAGTGCAAAGATCTTATGATGTCGAAGGTATGCACATTGGAACTGTTGCTGCTGGCCGTATCGGTTTAGACGCATTAAGAAAAATGAAACCATTTGATGTACACTTACATTATTTTGATAGACATAAATTACCAGATAGTGTTGAAAAAGAATTAAACTTAACATTTCATGAGTCAGTAGAGTCAATGGTTAAGGTTTGTGATGTCGTAACTATTAATTGTCCTCTCCATCCTGAGACTGAGAACTTATTCGACGATGCAATGATAAGCAAAATGAAAAAAGGTGCTTATATTGTAAACACTGCAAGAGGTAAAATTTGTAATCGAGATGCAATCGCAAAAGCATTGAAGAGTGGTCAACTAAGTGGTTATGCTGGAGACGTTTGGTTTCCACAGCCAGCTCCAAACGATCACGTATGGAGAACAATGCCTAACCATGGAATGACACCTCACACTTCTGGAACATCTTTGTCAGCTCAAACAAGATATGCTGATGGTGTTAGAGAAATCTTAGAATGTTTCTTTGAAGGAAAAGAAATTAGAGATCAATATCTTATCGTCAAAGATGGACAATTAGCTGGAATGGGTGCTCACTCATATAGTAAAGGATCTGCCACAGGTGGTTCTGAAGAAGCAGCTAAATACAAGAAAAAATAAATCATTCTTTTAGTTATTAAAGGTAAGCTACTTAAAGTAGCTACCTTTAATAATCTAGACTCAATTCCCAATTTTTGTATAAATTTTTAATCATGAGATTTTTATTATTTATATTTCTAAACTTAATAATTAATAATTCAGTATTAGCATCTGAAAAAAGTAAAGCATATTTTGCCGGTGGTTGTTTCTGGTGTATGGAAGAGTCTTTTGAAAAATTAACAGGTGTTGAGAAAGTGATTTCAGGA
This sequence comes from uncultured Pelagibacteraceae bacterium, assembly GCA_902595565.1. Classification (GTDB taxonomy): domain Bacteria; phylum Pseudomonadota; class Alphaproteobacteria; order Pelagibacterales; family Pelagibacteraceae; genus Pelagibacter. Next base: position 52,218 of record CACJQO010000004.1, on the reverse strand, counting down.
TACTCTGGAGGAAAAACTGAAAATCCAACCTATGAAGAAGTTACTTATGGAAATACAGGTCATCTTGAAGTTGTAGAAGTAATCTATGATGCAAGTTTAATAACTTACGAAGAATTACTAAAAAATTTTTGGCTCAATATAGATCCATTTGATCCCTATGGTCAGTTTTGTGACAAAGGTTATAGCTACAGATCTGCTGCTTTTTATACAAATCAAAAGGAAAAAGATTTAATTGAAAAAGATTTTAAAAGACTAGAAAAAAAATTTAATAAAAAAGTTGTAACTTATATAAGAGAATTTGAAAAATTTTATATAGCTGAGGATCGTCATCAAGATTATTATCAAGTATATTTTCTTAATTATTTAAAATATAAAAAAGCTTGTAGAAGAGAAGAGATTTTAAATAGAATTTGGAAAATGTAGTAATTTATGAAAAATAATATCAATTGGAATTTTGATAACACATATTCCAAATTGCCTGAGCCATTTAGAGAAAAGATAAACCCAGTAAAAGTTAAAAATCCTAAACTGATTTTATTAAATGAGTCTTTGGCCAAGGATTTAAATTTAGACTTTTCTGAAATAAGTCAGTCTGAGTTATCGGCCATATTTACAGGAAACGAATTACCAAAAAATAGTAATTCAATAGCACAAGCTTATGCAGGTCATCAATTTGGCCATTTTACAATGCTTGGTGATGGTAGAGCAGTTTTAATTGGAGAACATGTATCTAAAAATAATCATAGATACGATATTCAATTTAAAGGCTCAGGAAAAACTGCTTTTTCAAGAAATGGAGATGGAAGAGCCGCATTAGGGCCTATGCTTAGAGAATATTTAATAAGTGAAGCAATGTATGCCTTAAATATACCAACGACGCGAAGTCTGGCGGTTGCAAAAACTGGAGAAAATGTATTTAGAGAGACACCATTAGAAGGTGCTATACTTACCAGAGTAGCATCAAGTCATATTAGAGTAGGAACTTTTCAGTATATTGCAGCAAGGAATAAAAAAGGTGAGTTAGAGACATTATTTGATTATGTTGTCAAAAGACATTACCCAGAAATTGAAAATTCAAAAAATAAAGCCTTAGATCTTTTAAAAGTTGTTTTAGATAAACAGATTGATTTAGTTGTGAATTGGATGAGAGTTGGATTTATTCATGGTGTAATGAATACAGATAACATGAGTATAGCTGGTGAGACCATTGACTACGGACCCTGTGCTTTCATGGATATTTATGATCCAAAAACTGTATTTAGTTCAATTGATAAATTAGGAAGATATGCTTATTGCAATCAGCCGGTTATAACAAAATGGAATCTTTCAAGATTTGCTGAGTGCTTGATACCTTTGATTGATAAAGACCAAGACACAGCTGTAAAATTAGCAACTGAAATAATTGACACTTTTGAAAAAACATACGAAGAAAAGTGGTTAAATATGATGAAAACTAAGCTGGGCTTAATTGGTTCGGATAAAAAAGATAAGTACCTAATTTTAGACTTACTCACTTGGATGCATCAAAATAAAGTTGATTACACAAATACATTTTGCCACTTGATGAACTTTAAAACTCAAAAAGATAATATTTATGAAGATGCTGATTTCAGCAACTGGAAAAAAAGGTGGCAGGAAAGATCATCAAGTCATGATAATTCAAAGGAAAAGCATAAAAAATTGATGAGAAGTACAAACCCTCTTTTAATTCCTAGAAATCATATAGTTGAAAATACTCTTAGAGATGCAGATCAAGGAAATTTGGAACCTTTGCTTAACTTTTTAAAAATCTTAAATAGCCCCTATACTGATCAAAAAGATATCAGTGAATACCAAATATTATCCAGTTCAAATGAAAATTATCAAACTTTTTGTGGAACTTAATTAGAGAACATATGGCTCATGTCTTGCCTGTTTACCTAAAACTCTCTCTACAGCCATATTTGAAATATCAATTGATTGATAAGCACCCGTCGTAATCAATTCTGTTAATGCTCTGCCAATTCCCGGAGCTTGCATTAATCCTCTTCCTGTGAAACCTGTTGCTAAATAAACATTTTCAAATTTTGGATGTTTTCCAACAACTGCATTGTTATCAAGTCGATTGCAATCATAATATCCAGCCCATCCACCAGTCAATTTTAATTCTTCCATAGCCGGTATTCTATGAGCTAATGCTGGCCAAACCAATTCTTCAAAATCATCCCATGCAGGTTCAAGATCTTTGGCATCAAAGACTGATTTTGGTGAACCAGCTAAGTATTCTTTACCTTCAGGTCTCCAATAAACTCCTGTTGTTAGATCTCCCGTTAATGGCATTTCAGGAATATGTTTTGGGCACTTTACTCTGAAAACTGTATGTTTTTGAGGTTCAACAGGGATATCTTCTAAAAGCTCTTTAGTCCAACATCCAGCTGCTGAAATAATTGTCTTAGCATTAATTTCAGACAGGGATTTAACTTCACCCTTAACAAATTCTGCGCCAAGATCAATTGCTTTACTTTTTAGAGCACTATGAAACATGAAGGGGTCAATCCATCCTTCACTTTGATTGTCAGTAAAAGTCGCTGTTTCAATTCCCTCACTATTGATATATGGAAAAAAATTATTCAACTCAGAGCCTTTGATATTTTTTGTTCCCGCATCACAAGCTTTATGATTTTCGAGCGCTTTATATTGTTCATCTGCATGCTCAGGTCCAAACATTAATAAATAACCATTAGTCACCATACTAGCAGTGGGTTTTGGATTTTTTTCAGTTTTTAATAAATCTGGAATTTGAAAAATAAATTCTCGGGCAAATTTTCCTAATAAAATATTTTCTTTTTGGAAAAATTGTCTTCTAAAGCCACCTAATGACAAAGGAAAAGAAGCAGTTTTATAAGTTGGATCTTTTTCTATAACTTTAACTTTTCTGCCCTCTTTTGATAAAAAGTAAGCAGTCGCGGCTCCAATTATTCCACCACCAACTATTACAACATCATCCATTAATTTAATATTAGTAAGTTAATATTCAGAAATAATGCATAGCAACACCAAAGTAAATAGGGAATCATTAAATAATAACTCACAAAATTGACACGCTTATATCTAATTACTAAAGTAATTATTAAACCAATTAAGATTACCAAAACAACTAAAGCTAAAAAAATTTGGTGTAATCCAAAAAAAACGATACTCCAAGTTGTATTAAATATAATATGAATAAAATAAATATAAATCGTGTTCATGTCTCTACTTTTACTATGCCAAAAAAACCAAATAGCGACTGTCATCATTAGATATAGCGTAGTCCAAACAGGTGCAAATATCCAATCAGGTGGGTTAAAATCAGATTTGACTAATTGAGAATACCAAGGGTCTTTAAAATTAATTGTGACTAAACTTCCAATAAATGAGGCTGAAAATGTGATAATAAAAAAAAGTATGAATGATAAAAATTTATTTTTTAGCATTAAAGTATTATACATCTTTAGATTATGAATAAAAAAACAATTTGGATAACGGGTGGGAGTACTGGTATTGGCAAAGCTCTTGCAATAAAATTTGCTAATGAAGGATGGAATGTTGCTATTTCAGCCAGACGTAAGAATCTTCTTGATGAGATTGCAGACAATCATGAAAATATAAGTCCATTTCCATTAGATGTGACTGATAAATCAAAATGTAAAGAGGTTTTTGAAAAGATTAAGAATAAATTTGAAAATATTGATATTTGTTTTTTTTCCACTGGAACATGGAATCCAAAAAAAGAAAGAGATATTGATGTTGAACAAATTGAGGAAGTTTTTAAAATTAATTTTTTTGGGACATTAAATGCTATTAAAGCAGTTGAAGAATATTTTAAAAAAAAGAAAAGTGGAACAATTACTATTGTTTCCTCAATTGCTGGTTATAGAGGTTTACCAAATTCAACTGGATATGGACCTTCAAAATCTGCTCTAAATAATTTAGCAGAAAGTCTATATTTTGACTTTGGTCGATCAAATGTCAGAGTGTGCTTGGTATCTCCAGGTTTTATCAAAACTCCAATGACTGATAAAAATGATTTTAAAATGCCTTTTTTAAAAACTACTGAATATGCGGCTGAAAAAATATATGATGGCTTGGTCAATAAAAAAACTTTTGAAATTCATTTTCCAAAATCATTAACTATTGTACTGAAAATCTTAAGTTTTCTTCCGAGTAAGATTTATTTTGGTTTAGTTGGAAAATTAACAAAATATCAAAAGAAAGATTAATCTTTTACAAATACTACAGTCAATTCAGCGACTTTAATTCCAAATTTAGTCATTGTAGCTCTATTAATTGCTACTCGATCGTCCTGTTTGAAAATCCAATCATCGAAAGTAATCTTAATTTCTTTGCCTTTTACTGGAACTAATAAAACATACTCAAATTTAAATGCGGGACCATATGAATATCCCCTGGCTTTACCAACTACGTCTCCAGCAGTTCCCTCATAATTGTTGTCGTCTATTTTAGTAATTTGCCATTGTCTAGTTTGTACTTCACCATCATCCCAATTAAATTTTTCATCAAGAATTAATTGCTTGCCATCCCACTTACCATCTAAATCTGCTGAAAATTGTCTAGTAACTTTTCCAGATCTATTCTGAAGAACTCCCCAAGCTTTAACATTGCCTGACAAGTAATTTTCTATAATTAATCTCGGTTCTTTACCTTTAAAATCTTCTGGTTTCATATCGCTATTATTTGAGCAGTTTGTAATTAAGAATAAAGAGATTATCAATAAAATTGATCTTAAGTTTATTATTTTGCTCACAAGCCCCCGTTATTTATTTATTTTGAATTGAAAATTGTATCAGATCAATATTTTTCGATTTAAATCCAGCCTCACAATAAGATAGGTAAAACTCCCACATTCTTTTAAAAGTTAAATCAAAACCTTGTTTTTTAATAAGATCCCATTTTCTATTAAATTCATTTTTCCAAATAGCTAATGTATTTGCATAATGATCAGCATATGAATCATAAGACTTTATTGTTAAACCATTGTCTGAAACATATTTGTTTAAGCTATTTTTACTTGGCAAAAATCCTCCTGGAAAAATATATTTTTGAATAAAATCTTGTTTCGTTTTATATCTATCAAATAAACTATCATCTATTGTAATTGCTTGAATGGCTGCCCTACCATCTGTAGAAAGGTTTTTCTTAATAGTTTTAAAATAACTTTCCAAATAATTTTGCCCTACAGCTTCAATCATTTCTATGGAGGCTATTGAATTATATTTATTCTTTAAATCTCTATAATCTTTTATTTCAATATTTACTTTTTCATTTAAACCACAATTATGAATTCTTTTTTTTGCGTATTCGAATTGTTTTTTTGAAATAGTAATACAATCTAATTTTACATCATATTTTTTTCCTAAATATTCTGCAAAACCACCCCAGCCACATCCAATTTCTAAAACCCTGTCGCCATGGTTTGGTTTTATTAAATCTATCATTTTTTGATATTTGTTGTTTTGTGCCTCTGAAAGATCTTTAGTGGTCTCATTAAAAATTCCGCTTGAGTAAGTTAAGGTTTCATCAAGCCATAAAGAAAAAAAATCATTTCCTAAGTCATAATGTTTTGCAATATTTTCCTTACTTCTATTTTTTGTATTTTTTATAAAGATCCCTTTTAAAAAATTTATAATTGGAAAATCGAGTAAACCTGAAAACTTGTATATGATTTTGATGTTTCGAGCTGTTATTTCAATGAGATTGGATAAATTATCAGTTTCAAATTCCCCTCTCATGTAAGATTCAGCAAAACCAATGCTGCCACCCTTTATAAGATTAAAAGAAAAATTTGGTTTTTTAATTTTCAATTTAGCTTTTAAATTATCCTGAGGATTTCCAAATTTAAAAACTTCTCCTTGATAATTTGTAATTTCTAGATATCCAACATTTATTCCGGCTAATATGTTAAAAACCAGTTTGTCTGAAAGTCTATTTAAGGACATTAATTTTCAAAAGATATGTTGTTTCTTATTTTCAATTTTTTTTGAATAAACTTTATTCCTTTGGTCCATAATTTAAACGCTTCAAAATGTATCGCTGCAATAATTTTAAACGTCATTAGGGGATGTTTTAAATAAGATTTAATTAACTCTGAAGTTGTAAAATCTTTTCTTTTCCCATCTTGAGAGGCATATAATATTTTTTCGTTTAATTGATATTGATCTATGATTACTGAGATCTTATCTGCAGGTTTTAAAATTCTAAAAAAATAACTACAATTCATTTCAATGAATGGTGAAACATGAAATTTTTTCTCGCAATTGTGTTGCAATAAATTGTCATTTTTTACTTTGAAAACATAAGTGTGTTGCTCACCAAAAGTATTTTTGACTTCATATAATATGGATATCAAATCATTGTTATTATTGTACACATAAAAAACACTTAATGGATTAAAAACATATCCAAAGATTCTTGGGTAACATAAAAGTTTAATTTTAATATTTTCACTACTAATATTATTTTGATTAAGATTTTTTTTAACCCAATCGATTAATAGTGATCCATCTCTATCTCCATGGTCTTTATCAAAAAAACTTACTAAATTAAATTTATTGTATGAAAAAAAACTAATTGTTTTATCTAATTTTTCTAATTCAGAAAGATCAATTAAAAGTGAAAATACCCTGTATTTAAAAAAATGTATCTTTGGTTTAAATCTTTTGTGAATTACAGTGCCATTATATATACAACTAGTCATTAAGGGTTTTGAGCATTTCAATAGATGATTTTATTCCATCTTCATGAAAACCGTAACCAAAATAACTACCACAATAAAGAATATTTCTTTTATTTTGTAAATTTTTAAGCTGACTTTGAAAATTAAGTGCAGATTGATCAAAATATGGATGTGTAAATCTTACTTTTTTTAAAATTTTCTTCTCATCAATTTTAAAATAAGGATTTAAGGTAAGAAAAATATTTTCATCACATTTAAGGTTTTGTAATAAATTTAACCAATATGTAATTGAATTTTTTTCTATTTCATCCTTTTTAATTGATGAATTCCATGAGCACCAAGTTTTTTTATTTTTTGGCATAGCTTGTTCATCGGTATGAATATAAGCAATATTTTCCTTATACTTATAATTTGAAAGCACATTCTTTTCCTGGTCAGTTGGATTATCAATTATTGATAAAGCTTCATCTGCATGTGTTGCTAAAACAACTTTATCGTATCCAAAATATTCACTTTCTCCTCCATAATATAAATCTATACCTGTTGTTTTTGTTTTAATTTTCTTGATTGGATAGTTTTTAAAATGTTCACCGCTGATTTTTGAAATAATATTTTGAACATAAGTTCTGCTCCGATTTGAGACTGTGTACCATTGAGGTCTATTTTTTAATTTAAACAAACCATGATTTTGGAAAAACTTTAAGAAAAATCTTAACGGCATTTGACTGGCAGCACTTGGTGGCATTGACCATATGGCTGAGACCATCGGTATCAAATGATAGTTGATAAACTCTTTTGAAAGATTTTCCTTATTCAAATAATCACCAAGTGTAGTCTCTTGATCAATTTTTTTTATATTATCACATTTTTTGTAAAACTTTATTATATCAAAAAACATTTTGATAAATCTTAAATTAAACAAATTAGTCTTATTCGAAAAAATTCCATTTAATCCTCGACCACAATATTCGAATGAAGATTTTTCAACTGATACAGAAAAAGACATATCGCTTTTTTCAATTGCAATATTATTCTCTTCAAAAAAATTTATTAAATTTGGGTAAGTTGCGTAATTAAAAACAATAAAACCTATATCAACAGGAACTTTTTTTGTACCAAACGATAAATCAATAGTATGAGAGTGACCACCGAAACGATCTTCCTTCTCGAAAAGATCTACATGATGTTTTTTTGATAAGTAATATGCGGCGCTTAATCCTGATATGCCTGAGCCGACAACAGCAATCTTCATTAACTGTTAAGCTGCATCTTCTTTAAATTCATCTATGCTTGGACAAGTACAGAATATATTCTTATCACCATAAACATTATCAACTCTTGCAACTGGAGGCCAAAATTTATTAGCTTTTAAGAATTTTGCTGGATAAGCAGCTTCTGCTCTTGAGTATTTGTGTGTCCAATCATCGGAAGCTAATTCACTATCTGTGTGAGGAGCATTTTTTATTGGATTATCTATTTTATCAAATTCACCTGATTTAATTTTTTCAATTTCTTCTTTAATCTTAATTAAAGTATCACAAAATCTATCGAGTTCTGACAAGCCCTCGCTTTCAGTTGGCTCTATCATCATTGTACCAGCTACTGGCCATGACATGGTTGGTGCATGAAACCCATAATCTATTAATCTTTTTGCAATATCTTCTTCGGTTACTCCTGTCTCTGATTTAATATTTCTAATATCAATTATACATTCATGAGCAACATTTCCATTTGATCCTTTATACAAAATTGGAAAGTGATCTTTTAGTCTATGAGCAATATAATTTGCATTTAATATTGCTACTTCAGTAGCAAGCTTTAACCCTGCTGATCCCATCATTTTAATGTACATCCAAGAGATTGAAAGAATACTTGAACTACCCCAAGGAGCTGCAGAGACTGCTCCAATGCCAGATGTTGGTCCACAATCTTTTATCACTGGATGATTAGGTAGATAAACTTGTAAATGTCTTTTACAAGCAATTGGTCCCATACCTGGTCCTCCTCCGCCATGTGGAATACAAAATGTTTTATGTAAATTAATGTGACAGACATCTGGACCAAAATTTCCAGGCTTTGCAACTCCAACTAAGGCGTTTAAATTTGCTCCATCCATATATACTTGTCCACCATGTTTGTGAACTAACTCACAGATATCAGTTATTTTTTCTTCAAATACTCCATGGGTAGATGGATAAGTTACCATTAGTGCCCCAAGATTCTCTGAATGCTGTTCAGCTTTTTTCTTTAAATCATCAAAATCAACATTTCCCTCTTTATCACAATTAACAACTACCACCTTCATTCCAACCATTTGCGCACTTGCTGGGTTAGTACCATGTGCTGAACTTGGAATTAAACATATATTCCGATTAGCCTCTCCTCTATCTAAATGATACTTTCTGATAACCATTAAGCCCGCATACTCACCTTGAGCACCTGCATTAGGTTGCAAAGAAACACCAGAAAAACCAGTTATAGAACGCAACCAATTTTTTAGATCAGTAAATAAATCTCTAAAACCTTCCATTTGTTCAATTGGGACAAACGGATGAGGTTCTGCAAATTCTTTCCATGATATTGGGATCATTTCGGCAGCAGCATTTAATTTCATTGTACAAGAACCAAGTGCAATCATAGTTCTATTCAATGCTATATCTTTATCTTCTAATCTTTTTAAATATCTAAGCATTTCTGTTTCGGAATGATATGAGTTAAAAACTGGATGTTCTAAATATTTTGAAGTTCTTAATAAATTTTTTGGAAGATTAGGTAAACTTACAGATGGATCTTCTTTTTTGATTGATTCTGCTGCATTAAAAATTTTTAATAGTTGATTTACTCTATATACATTTTTTCTCTCATCAAATGAAACCGCAAGCATTTCAGAATTTACTTTTCGAATATTAACTCTCTGATTCAGAGCATTCTTATAAATTTGATCAGTCTTTTCTTTGGTAATAATCGTTACAGTGTCAAAAAAATTATTCGAATAAAGCTCGTATCCAGATTGTTTTATTTTATCAGCAAAACTTTTTGCTAATTGAGACACTCTTTCCGAAATATTTTTAATTCCATCCGGACCATGATAAATAGCATAAGCTGCTGACACAATTGCTAATAAAGCTTGGGCAGTGCAAATATTACTAGTCGCCTTATCTCTTCTGATATGTTGCTCTCTAGTTTGTAATGATAATCTATATGCTTTATTACCATGTCTATCAACTGATACACCAACAATCCTTCCGGGCATTGATCTTTTAAACTCATCTTTCGTAGCAAAAAAAGCTGCGTGTGGACCTCCATATCCCATTGGAATACCAAATCTTTGAGAGCTTCCAACTGCAATATCGGCACCAAGTTCTCTCGGCGTTTTTAATTTTGCTAGAGCTAAAAGATCACAAGCTAACACCGCCTTCCCATTTTTTTTGTGAATTTTGCTAATTGCTTCACTTGGGTCTCTAATATCTCCTAAAGTTCCTGGATATTGTAAAATTCCACAAACTAAATCTTCTTTTAGCTGGTCTAAAACTTCATCTTCTTTGCCGACTAAAACCTTTAAACCCATAGGTTCAGCTCTTGTTTGAATTACATTTATTGTTTGAGGGTGACAATCTTCAGAAACAAAAACTAAATTACTATCTTTTTTATTCAATCTGTGACTTAAACCCATGGCTTCTGCTGCTGCTGTGCCTTCGTCTAATAAAGATGCATTGGCAATATCCATCCCTGTAAAGTCAACAATCATTTGTTGAAAGTTTAATAACATCTCTAGTCTTCCTTGAGCTACCTCAGGCTGATAAGGTGTATAGGAAGTATACCAACCTGGATTTTCTAATATATTTCTTAAAATTACATAGGGTGTATAGGTTCCATAATAACCCATACCAATAAAATTTGAGTAAACTTGATTTTTTTTCGAAATTGCTCGTAATTTTCTTAACGCCTCGTACTCTGAATTTGAATCACCAATATTAAGTTCACCTTTAAACTTTATTTTTTCTGGAACAGTATTGTCAATCAAGTCATCTAGTGATTTATAATTTAATTCTTTTAACATTTTTGATTGGTCTTCTTTTGAAGGACCAATATGTCTTCTTAAAAAATCTTTTTCTGAATTTGGTAACATTATGCTGAAGTCTCCTTTGCAAATTTATCGTAATCGTCTTTATTCATTAAAGTATCCATTTCTGATGGATCTTTTATTTTTAGTTTAAAAAACCACGCTGAGTCCTCTGGGTCTTGATTAATCTTTGATGGATCATCTACTATAGCTTGATTGGTATCAACCACTTCACCGCTCACAGGGGTATATACGTCGCTAGCAGCTTTCGTTGACTCTACAACACCAGCTGTACCATCTTTCTCTACGCTAGAACCTTTTTCTGGAAGTTCTGCAAAAACTATATCACCTAACATCTCTGTAGCATGTTTTGTGATACCAATTGTTGCAACATCTCCATCTAATTTAATCCACTCGTGCTCTTTTGAATATTTTACTTCACTCATTAGTTTACCTCTTTGACATAACTTTTTTTATAAAATGGTAAGCTGCAAATACTTGCAGGATGTTTTTTTCCTCTGACTTCTAAAAATACTTTAGTATTCTTTTTTGAAAATTCATTTTCCACATAACCCATTGCAACAGGTCCATTAACACTTGGTCCAAATGTACCACTTGTGATTTCTCCAATATGAACATCTGATTGATTAAATATTTTTGTTTTTTCTCTAGCAATAATTCTGCCTTCAGGTTTAATTCCAACTCTTATTTTACTGACACCATCATTTAATTGTTTAATAATTATGTCAGAGCCAATAAAATCTCCCTTAGAGATTCTTTCTTTTGAAATAGCCCACTTTAAATTTGCTTCCACTGGAGTTTTGTCTTTATCAAGATCATGACCATAAAGACATAAACCTGCTTCCAATCTTAATGTATCTCTTGCTCCAAGACCTATCAATTTAGATCCTTTGTTGATTAATTCTCTAGTTAATTGGTCGACAAAATCATTTGCGATAGATATCTCAAAACCGTCTTCACCCGTATAACCAGATCGCGTAATATAAACTTTCTGATTTTCAAATGTAAACCAGTTTCCAGACATAAAATTTAGATCTTTCACACCATTAATAACATCATTAAGAATTTCTGATGATTTAGGACCCTGAATGGCAATTAGAGATCTATTTTCATCCAGAACCATTTTGTACTTCTCCTCAAGAAGTTCTTTTAAAATTTTAAAGTCATTATCTTTACATGCTGCATTGAGGATTATCAAAAAGCCTTCATTTGTTTTTGTGATAATTAAATCATCATGTATCCCAGCATCTTTGTCCATTAAGAAGCTGTATTTTGAATGATTTAATTTCAAATTTTTAAGATCTAAAGGAAAAATTTTTTCTAAATCTTTACTTAAGTCTTCACCACCATAAATGAATAGCTGACCCATATGAGAAACATCAAAGATACCTGAGTGATTTCTTGTGAATTTGTGTTCTTCTACAATACCTTCCGAATATTGTATCGGCATTTGATAGCCTGCAAATTCAACAAATTTTGCATTACAATCTTGATGTAATTGGTAAAGCGATGTTTTTTTTGTTTCCATATTAACTCTTTGTACCCATCTGTATATTTGCCTGAGAGTTTTGCTCCTTCGGCGAGAATTAAATCTCTTTCCAGAGTTAATATGTTACGGTCCTTTTTGCCTGAGAGATTCCTGGGTGGTTGCTCCTTCGGCGCTACGATATTCTGTAGTCTCTCCCGTGGCAGGATATTCTTACATGTGTGGAAAAAAGTCAATCAGAAACAATTTTTTTTTGTTTACTTAAAAGCGAGTAAAATTGTAATAAAACCGCAGAAAGTATAATTGCGCCACCAATTAATCCAAATACAGAGGGTCTTTCACTTACAAAAAGGAATGCCCATATCGGTCCTAGGACAGATTCGGATAACATTATGATTCCTACCATGGCAGATGGTGTAGTTCTTGCGCCGATAGTTATAAATATAAAACCAAAACCAACTTGAAAAAAACCTGCGAGAAAACCCAAAAAGATATCATGTGGAGAAATCATAATTTTAGTAGAAAGTAAAAAACCAATTAAACATGAACTCACGCCGGCAACGAACTGGGCGGGCACCATATCCACAGAGGGAAATTTTCTAACAATCATTATTAAAACTGCAAAAGTAATTGGCATTGTAAAAGCTGCAAGATTTCCAGATAATTCTCCAGGAGATAATGAATTGCCAACCATTAATAAAACACCTGTCATCGCCAGACAGATTGAAAAAAGAGTAATTAAATTTATTTTTTCCTTAAGGAAAAAATACCCGAATATTGCAAGAAATAGTATTTGTAGTGAAATGATAAAATTAGTATTGGCAACAGTGGTATTGTACATAGCAAACACATATCCACAAAAACCAAAAGATAAAATAATTCCACCAACAAATCCCGGTAATCCGGACTTATAAAACGATTCAATTGTTTTTCCTCTATAACTAATAATTAAGAAAGCTAGAACTGTTAAAGAAAAAAATAAAGATCTCCAAAATAGAATTTGCCATAATGTAGCTCCCTCAAAAGATTTTACAATCAATCCACCAAAACTTAAACTTAATGCACCTAAAAAAATTAATAGTGGTCCGGGTAAGTTTCTTATAAAAGTCATTAAATTTGTGAAATTAAATTTTGTGTCTCCAAGTCATATAGTTTAAATAATGTTTCTGCATCAGCTAATTCGACTTTTTTAAATTTAATCTTTGAACCTGGGGTTAATTGAACTAACTTGTCATAATCTGCGCTGATCACAACTCCTATTTTAGGATAACCCCCAATAGTGCCATGATCTGAAAGCATAATAATCGGATTTCCATCTGCAGGTACTTGAATAACACCTTTTAATAAACCTTCCGATTTAATATTGGTATCAACAATATTTTCTATTTTTGGTCCCTCTAGTCTCATACCCATACGATCTGATAATTTTGATATTACAAATTCTTTCTCAAAAAAAATTTTTTTTCCTTCATCAGAAAAATAGTCAAAATTTGTCCCTTGGATAACTCTGATATTTTCAATTTTTGTATTAATGTAATTTAATTTTTTATCACTTAAATTTTTATTGATATTTGAAATATAAATCTTTTGTCCATCTTCTATTTTTTTTCCATTATTTGCACCTATGTTTGCTTTTGTGTTAACAGAGCAACTTGACCATTGATAATTTACATCAAATTCACCACTTACTGCTAAATATCCATAAACAGATTTATTAGTACTTATAATATCCAATTCATCACCATTTTCTAAAGTGAAAGATTGGTAACAATTTCCTTCGATAGCATTATTTTTTTTTCTAATTATAAATTTTACATCTCCCGTAATTGCAAAATTAATCTTTTCACCAAAATACTTAAACAAAGGACCTTGATAGGCAAATTCAATTATTGGAAAATTTACTTCATTACCAACAAGTTTGTTAGAAATTTGAAAATTTCTATTATCCATTGCTCCACTAAATGGAATACCAATATGATAAAGATAGTCTCTACCTTGATCTTGAAATGTTGTGTTTATTCCAGCTCTTTTTATTTCAAAATAATTTTTATTCATTGTTATTGTAATATTGATCTTTAGTAATTTGCTCGAAAGTAACTACATCACCTGGATTAATTAAATTTGGATTATTCTCATTAGAGCTATCAAAAATAACTTGTGGTGTATTTCCAATGATATTCCACCCACCAGGGCTTTCAAATGTATAAACATTTGCAAATTGTTCTGTTAATCCAACCGAACCCTTGGGCACTTTTACTCTTGGTGTTTCCAAACGTTTTGCTTGCAGCTCATTTTCCAGATCACCCAGAAAAGGCATACCTGCAATAAAACCAGTCATGTAACAAAAAAATTCCTTACCAAAAAATTTCTCATAAATTTTATCACGAGTTATTTGTAACTTTTCCTCTAATCTTTTTATATCTAATGAAAAATTTTCATCACAACAAACAGGTATCTTAATTTTATTACTCTCTAATGCATCATCATTTGTAACATTTAAATTTTCGATTAATTTTTTGATTGTTTGAAAATTTTTTTTTCTTAGATCGAATGAAATAATTAATTTATTATATGAGGGAGTTAAGTTATTGATCCCATCAATATTTTCTTTTTGAATACTTTTAAAATATCGTATTACTTTACTATTTATTTCTTGGTTTACCTCAGACCCAAAATCACAATACAAAGCTGCGTCACCAAGATTTGATATATTTTTTATCATGCCATGTTATACTTACAAATTATGAGTATGGAAATTAATATAAATTGTGATTTAGGTGAAAAATCAAAACATCACTCCAATAAGTATGATCCAGATTTATTAGAAATCGTAAATTCAGCTAATGTTGCTTGTGGCTATCATGCCGGGGATGAGCAAACCATGAAACAAATAGTAAAAATTTCTAAAAAAAATGGAGTTAGTATTGGTGCCCATCCTTCTTTTAATGATCCAGAAAATTTTGGCAGAGAAAGAATGACTCTTTCTGAAAGTGAAATAAAAAAACTTATAATTGATCAATACGAAATTCTTCAAAAAATAGCTTCTTCTCATGGAGAAAGTGTAACTCATGTAAAGCCTCATGGAGCTTTAAATAATATGGCATGTGAGGATATTGAGTTAGCTACAATTTTAGCCCAAACCATTAAGGATATTAATAAAGATATAATATATCTCGTGCCGACTGGATCAAAAATGCAAGAAGCAGCAAAGAAATTGGATATGAAATTTGCTTGTGAAATATTTGCTGACAGAAATTATGAGGATGATGGCAATCTTGTATCTAGAAAAAAATCTCATGCATTAATAACTGACCCTGAACAAGCAAAAAAACACGTATTAAAAATGGTTCAAACTCAGTCGCTTAATTGTCACAGCGGGAAGCAAATACCTTGTGAAATCGACTCTGTTTGTATACATGGTGACAATCTGAGTTCATTAGCAACAGCTAAGTCGATAAGAGATAACTTGGTTGAAAATGGCTTAGAATTAAAAACTTTAAACAAAATGAAAAAATTTATTTAATATGAAAAAAATTATCTTATCTTTATTTATCTCCCTCTTTATCACAACAAATGTTTTTGCAGCTGGTTCGTCCTCTAGTGGATCAAGTGGATCAAGTGGAAACGATGGTGGTGGGTCAAGTGCAACGAAAACAAATTATGAAAAAGCTGTATTGCTTGTAAAAAGTGCTAAAAAGTATGAAAAAAAAGGAAAGTCAGAAAAAGCAAAAAAAGTTTATTTAAAAGCACAAAAACTTTTGATTAAATCTAACAAAAAAAAACCTGGTAAGGCTGATACTCTTAACTACTTAGGTTTCACTACTAGGAAACTAGGAGATTTCGAAAACGGTGAAAAATATTACCTCCAAGGTCTAGCTATTAATCCAAAGCACAAAGGTATTAACGAGTATCTTGGTGAATTGTATGTAGCAACTAACAGACATAATCTTGCAGTTGAAAGGCTCGGAGTTTTAGAGGGTTGTAATTGCGAAGAATATGATCAGTTAAAAGCTGTTATAGCTGGCGAGAAATCAAAATATTAATTTATATTTTTAATCATCTGTTCTGGCATCCATAAAGCTATTTCTGGAAAAATTACAACTAATATTACTGCTAGAACCATTAGTAAGAATAATGGAAATGCGCTCCTCGCAATGTAACCCATATCTTTTTTTGCCATACCTTGAAGCACAAATAAATTAAAACCAACAGGTGGAGTGATTTGTGCCATCTCAACAACAATTACCAAAAAAATACCAAACCAAATCATATCAAATCCTGCTTGTCTTATCATTGGTTCGATAATTGCCATCGTTAAAACAACAGCTGAAATACCATCAAGAAACATTCCTAAAATTATATAAAAAATCATTAAAACAAATATCAAAACATATGGAGATAGATCCATATTTTGTATCCAAAGAGCTAGATTTCTTGGTAGCCCTGTAAATCCCATTGCCAAAGATAAAAACGTTGAGCCCGCTAAGATAAATGCAATCATACAAGATGTTTTAGTCGCTCCAAGTAAAGAGGATTTAAAAGTCTTTAATGTCAAACTTTTTTGAAAGTAAGATAATATTAATGCACCAACAACTCCTAACGAGGCTGCTTCAGTGGCTGTTGCAATTCCTGTATATATCGATCCAATAACAGCTAATATTAAAATTATTACTGGCAAAAGTTGTTTTGATCTTTTTATTTTTTCAAAAAATGAGTACTCCTCAATAATTTTTGGCATAGTTTTTTTATTAATTAAAGACCAAATAATAACGTAAGACATGAATATTAGTGCAATCATTATCCCAGGAATAATTCCAGCAATAAATAATTTTGCTATAGACTCTTGGACAGCAACACCATAGATAATCAATATAATTGACGGTGGTATCAGCAAACCTAATGTTCCTGAACCCGCTAAACTACCTAGTAAGATTTTTTCTGGATAATTTCTTTTTCTTAATTCAGGAATAGACATCTTGCCTACTGTTGCAACAGTTGCTGCTGAAGAGCCTGAAATTGCTGCAAATAATGCACATCCAACAACATTAACATGGATTAAACCTCCTGGTAATTTTTGCATCCAGGGAGATAATCCTTTGAATAAATTTTCAGAGAGCTTTGTCCTAAATAAAATTTCACCCATCCAGACGAATAGTGGTAATGCGGTAAGTGTCCAAGAGGATGATGTGCCCCATATCGTTGTAGCCATCGCATCACCGACTGGTCTTGAGGTAAATAACATCATGCCAATAGCCGATACACCAATCATACTTAACGCAACCCAAATTCCGGATCCTAAAAAAAATAGCAAAACACTGATAAAGAAAATTGTTAAAAGTATTTCGGTCATTTAATCTTTTTTGATGGTTAAAATAAATTGATGAAAAACGCTTATAAAAAAAATTGTTGATCCAATAGCTACGCTTGTTTGAGGAATCCAAATCAAAATTTCATCTGCTCCTTCACTTCGTTCTTGAAATTTATAGGAAATAATTAACATTTTAACGAAGTAAAAAGCTAGGTATCCTGAAAAAAAGCTTGCAATACTTAAACACCAGGTTTCAATAAATTTTTTCTTTGTGCCTGATAATTTTTCTAAGAAAAGCGTAATTCTAATATGTCCCCCTTCTACAAATGTGTAAGCTAATGCAAAAAAAGATGCGGCAGCCATACAATAACCTGAATACTCAGCAAGACCTCTTATATAAAAACCAAATATTCTTGATGAGATACCAATAAGAATAAAAACTGCTACCAAAATTAAGAAAAAAGCAGCAACATAACCTGAAAATTTATAGAGTTTATTTAAATTTCTATCTAGTGATTTTAACATAACAATTTAAGGCCACTCAAATTTTAAGTGGCCTTAATTTTAAGAATTGAATTATTTATAACTTGATAAAACAGCAGCTCCTCTTGAACCAGCTTTTTGAGACCATTCCTTAGCCATAGTCTCTCCAACTTTTTCAAAATGAGCTTGTAGTGGAGCATTTACTTTACCGACTACCATACCAGCATCAGCTAAAGCTTTTTTGTCACCAACGTTACCTTGTTTTGATAATTGCCAACCTTTTCTTTCAGCCAAAGCTGCTTGTTTCATAACAAGATCTTTAGTTGCCTGATCTAATTTATTCCAAGCATCTTTGTTCACAATTATCATATTTTTTGGAAACCAAGCTGCAATATCATAAAAATATTTCACACCATTTTCCCAAATTTTTGAGTTTTTACCTGTAGTAGGTGATGTGATCATACTTTCTACTGCACCTGTAGAAAACGCCTGACTAATTTCAGCAGCCTCTATTTTTGTAGGAGCCATTCCTGTTAGCTCAGCAATTCTAATAGTAGCAGAATTATAAGCTCTAAATTTAAGACCTTTTAAATCTTCAACAGAATTAATTTCCTTTTTACTATACAAGCCTTGCGCTGGCCACGGCACAGCATAAAGAAATACTAAGCCTTTCTCGTCTAATCCTTTCACGATTTCGTCTTTTGATGCTTTATATAACTTCATTGCATCAGCGTAAGACGTTGCTAAGAAAGGTTGAGAGTCTACTTCTAAAAGTGGATCCTCTTTTCCTAAAGCTGACATAAATCTCTCACCAATTTGAGCTTGACCTGTTCTTACTGCTCTAAAAATTTCTCCACCTTTAAACAACGAACCACCAGGGTGTGTTACAATTGTTAACTTGCCACCACTTTTTTCAGTAACATTTTTTGCGAATTCAGCTGCATTTGCAGAATGAAAGTTCCCCGCTCCATAAGCTAGAGCCATGTCCCATTTCTCTGCAATTGCTAGATTAATTGACAAAATTAATGAAACTAAAATAGTTGATAAATATTTTAAGAATTTCATTTGTCCTCCATTTTTATTAAGACTATTTCATTATGTATTAAAATAATTATCAATAAAAAAATAATACTACTTTTAATTGAATTATTTTAAATATTTTATACTATGCTCTTACTTTGTTAGAAGAAGCACTCATTTTAGTTCAGATTATTTTTATCGATATAATCTTGGCGGCAGATAATGCAATTATCATTGGTTTGATCGCTGCAAACTTTGCACCAAAACATAGAAGGCAAATTATTTTATGGGGAGTGGCTGGTGCTTTAATATTTAAAGTTATTTTTGCGTTATTTGCAACTTACTTGTTTAAATTTTATTTTATTAAAATTTTAGGTGGTTTACTTTTAATCTGGATCGTTAATGATTTAAGAAAAGATCTTTTTGAAATAAAGAAAGTAAAATCGCCAACAAAAAAATCTAAAGAACCATCTTATATTCAAAGTGTTTATAAAGTTTTATTTGCGGATATTACAATCAGTTTTGACAATGTGATAGGTGTAGTTGGAGCTGCCAAAGGCAATTTTGGATTTATGATATTTGGACTGGTTTTATCAGTAATTTTAACAGGAGCGATGGCGACATATCTTGCAAGTTATATTCAAAAACATTTATGGATTGCCTATGTTGGTTTAGGTTTTATTCTTTTAGTAGCTCTTCAATTAGTAATTGGAGGTTTAGTGGACTTAGAAATTTTATCAATCAATGAACAATTTAAGAAATATTTTTAATACGAGTGTTTTTTAGTTGGATATTTCTTAGATCTCACCTCTGAAGCATATTTTCTTAATCCAGTATTGATATATTTTTTTACGTTTAAAAATTGTTTAACAAATTTTATTTTTGTTTGATTTAAACCAATTAAGTCATCTGTAACAAGAACCTGACCATCGCAATGAACAGATGAACCAATTCCAATTGTTGGAATATTTAAATTTTTTGTAATTTCTTTAGCGATTGGTGTTTTTATGCACTCAAGGACAATTGCAAAAACTCCGTTTTTTTGAAGTAATAAAGCATCATTAATTAATTGATTGATTTCTTTTGTAGTCTTTCCTTTAGATTTAAATTTGCCTTTGGTCGATTGGGGTAATAATCCAAGATGTCCCATCACAGGAACCTTGTTTTTGATTAATAGTTTAATTTGATGGATTATTTTTTTTCCACCTTCTAACTTCACTGCATCACATTTGGTTTCCTTAATTATTTTTTTAGCATTCTTTAAAGCAGCGTTTGGTGTTGAATAAGTGTTAAATGGCATATCAACAACCATTAAACTTTTTTTTACTCCAAGTCTTACACTCTTAGAATGATTGATCATTTCTGTTAGAGTAACTTTTCTGGTAGTTGAATAATTGTACAATACTGAACCTAGCGAATCTCCCACTAACACAATATCAACATATTTATCTACCTCTTCTGCAATATTTTTTGAATACGCAGTAAGACAAACAATTTTAGATTTATTTTTTTTATTTATAATTTTTTTTATTTTTTTCATTCAAGCTCAATGGTGCTTGGCGGTTTAGAAGTAACATCATAAACTACTCTATTTACTCCTCTTATGCTATTTACAATTTTATTTGAAATCATTTGAATAAATGATTTTTTGAAGTCATAAAAATCAGCTGTCATTCCATCCTCAGATGTAATTGCTCTTAATAAACACAAATATTCATAAGTTCGATTATCACCCATGACACCTACTGTTTTGACTGGAAGCAATGCAGCATAGGCTTGCCAAATTTTATTATATAAATTGTGCTCTCTTAAAGCTTGAATAAAATAATTGTCAGCTTCTTTTAGAATTTTGATTTTTTCTTTAGTAATAATGCCAGGCATTCTGATCGCCAATCCAGGTCCTGGAAACGGATGTCTTGAAATAATTTCTTTACTAAGTTTTAATTCTAATCCTAATTTTCGAACCTCATCTTTAAATAAAAATTTCAATGGTTCTACCAATTTAAGTTTCATTTTCTTTGGTAAACCACCTACATTATGATGAGATTTGATTTTTGAGGTTTGGCTTCCTGTCACTGACTTACTTTCAATAAGATCTGGATAGAGCGTTCCTTGCGCTAAAAATTTTACATTTTTTATTCTTTTAGCGTATCTTTCAAAAATTTTGATAAATAAATTTCCAATTATTTTTCTTTTTTTCTCTGGGTCAGAAACATTGCTGAGCTTTTTCAAAAATTCATTCTCTGCATTCACATAAATCAGATTTATTTTTAATTTTTTTTTAAAAGTTTTAACTACTTGTATTTCCTCATTTTTTCTAAGAAGACCCGTGTTAACGAAGATACAAAATAATTTTTTACCAATTGCTTTATTCAATAACTGAGCGACAACACTACTATCAACTCCACCTGATAATGCACATATTACTTTATTTTTACCGACTAAATTTTGAACATCTTTTATCAATTTAATCTTTTGATCTTTTGAAGACCAATTTCTTTTAATTTTACATATCAAGAATATAAAATTATTTATTAATTTTTTCCCATTTTCTGTATGGGTAACTTCGGGATGAAACTGGACACCATAAAAATTTTTTTTCTTATTTTCGATAATAGCAAATTTCGAGTTTTGACTTGAGGCAATAACTTTAAAATTTTTGGGAAGTTTCGAAACTTGATCAGCATGACTCATCCAAACTTTATTAATATTTTTTTTATTAAAGAAGTTTTTTGTCAAAATACTTTCCCTCTTTTTGCGAATATTTGCTAATCCAAACTCTCTATATTTTGATTGTTTAACTCTGCCACCATTAAGTTTTGATAAAATTTGATGACCAAAACAAATACCTAAGACTGGTATTTGATTTTCGATAATCCTTTTATCAAAAGAATATTTATTAATTTGGTAAACATTTAATGGTCCGCCTGATAAAATTATTCCTTTAATTGAATTATCAATATTTTTATTTTTAACCTTTTTATGACTAATAATTTCGGAATAAACTCCTGACTCTCTTATTCGCCTGGCTATTAACTGAGTAAATTGTGAACCAAAATCTATTATTAAGATTTTGTTCAAATTCTTATCAAGACTCATTTTTTTTGGGTTCTATATTTGCAAGGGTGTCTAAAATTTCTTTATTTTCATTACAGAGTTTTTTGCAAACCTTAGAAAAAGTATTAGATAAATTTTTTACTTTTGAATAATTAGATCTCTCTAAAGCTATTTTCATAGACATTAATATTGCTTCCTCGTTATTAGGTTCAATTAATAATGTTGCTTCCAAATTTTTTTCTTCTTTATCTTGATCTTCTTGAATGTTGTAAATTTTTGCTAAATAAAGATAAGAATTTGAGTCCTTAGGATTAAATACTATTCCTCTTTCAAACATAAACCTTGCATCCTCATATTTTTCATCTTTGAATAATTTTAAACCTTTATTAAAAAAATTTTCATCCGCTTTAGCAATACTCATGCAATTGATTATTAAATATAATAAAGAAATTAATTTAAATATTTTTGTCATCAGTATTTACTATCACTTTTAACGATATCGACATTATGAACCATACTTTCATAAAATCCAGCTTTTGTAATTTTAACAAATTGCGGTTTATATCTTAAATATTTAATCTGTTTGGAACCAAGATAACCCATGGATGATCTTAATCCACCAACTAATTTAAAAATAACTTTATCAACTTTACCTTTGTATTTTGCTAATCCTTCTACTCCCTCGGGCACATACTTTGAACTATCTTTTTGTTTTTTTTGAAAATATCGATCAGCCGAGCCTTTGTTCATCGCTCCTACCGAGCCCATACCTCTAAAACTTTTAAATAGTTTACCATTTTTTTTTATGAGTTTACCCGGCGTTTCATCAGTTCCTGCAAACAATGAACCTATCATGACTGCATCAGCGCCAGCAGCAAAAGCTTTAGCGAGGTCACCTGAGTATTTTATCCCTCCATCAGAAATAATTTTTACATTTTTATTCTTTATGCCGTTTCTCACATTTAATATTGCGCTTAATTGAGGAACTCCAATACCCGCAACCAACCTAGTTGTGCAGATAGAACCGGGACCAATCCCAACCTTAATTACATCAACGCCTAATTTGAGTAAAAATTTAGCTGCATCTGGTGTTGCTATATTTCCAGCACATAGAGCTGTTTTTTTACTTTTAATTTTTTTGATAAATCTAATTATTTCAGAAACTTTTTTGGTATGTCCGTGAGCAGTGTCCACAACAATCATATCCAATTTTTCTTTTAATAGTGCTTCAGCTCTCTTGAACTCGTTAGGTCCTGCTCCCACAGCTGCACCTACTAGTAATTTTTGTTTTTTGACTTTCCTAACTTCAAGAACTTGTTTTTTGATATCTAAATTTCTATGGATTATTCCTAGTCCACCAGATTTTGCAATAGCAATAGCCATTTTGCTTTCAGTTACAGTATCCATTGCTGATGATAAAAGTGGGATTTTAAGTTTTAATGAGTCGGTTAATTTTATACTCGTATCAACCTCTGAGGGTAATATTTCAGAGTACTTAGGAACTAAAGTAACGTCATCAAAGGTAAGTGCTTCTTTTATAGGAACCATAATCTTTTATATATGATTCCTTTTAAATTTAAAGTGTCTATCTAAGATTTTTACAAATAATAAAACTTTCTTTAGAATCTTTGCGACTCGACTTAGGTTTAAAAACCTTTACTTCTTTAAAAATTTTTTTTCCTAGTGCGACAATTTCATTAAAAGATCTACCCATAAAGATTTTAGCAATAAAAATACCCTTTTCAGATATTACATCTTTTGAAAATATCATCGCCTCTTTACATAACTCTCCAGTTTGGATTGCATCAACATCTTTTATTCCAGTCGTATTTACTGCCATATCAGACATAACCACATCAATTGGACTATTAAGATTTTTTTTTATTTTTGCTTGAATATTGTACTCTGTAAAATCACCCTCAATTTGAATAGTGTTTTTAATTTTTTCCATTTTTTTTAAATCTATCGAGATAATTGTTCCATTTTTTACAACTTTCGAGGCATATTGAGACCAACTTCCTGGTGCAGCACCTATATCTATTACAGAAATTCCACTCTTAAAAACTTTAAACTTTTCATCAATTTCAATTAATTTATATGCCGATCTAGCTCTATAACCATCCACTTTGGATTGACGAACATAAGTATCTCTTCTTTGTTTATTAATCCAATTTTTTGAAATTTTATTTTTTTTCAATTAAATATCAAATCTTAAACTTTTATTTATCTTTTTATTATCTAAAGTTTCTAATTCTATCTTTATGCTTTTATCTATCCGCATATCTTTACCATCTTTCCATATTCCAGCTGCAAGATGCATTATACCTATTTTGTAATTGGGAAGATAAGGTTCTACAAATGTTTTTTGATTTTCATCATATTTCGGTAAAAGATTGCTAGTGATCCAATTACAATTTAAAGGTAAAAATTCTGTTTCAAGATCATCAATATAAACGGACATATTAATTGCTAATCCTTCAGAACCAAAAATATTACCAGCCTTTAGTGTTTCTGATAAATTTTTTTGCCACAAGCTCCACCCTTTTGAATTTTTTTCTAAAGAAAACACGCCAATATTAATATGTGGAGCAAAAGCAAGTTTTCTAGCTTTATCAGTACCAATTTTTGATTTTATTGCATGTTTAAAATTCTGGGATTTGATTATTGCTAATTTTCCAAATAACCAATTTACTTTTGACGTAATCTTGTAACCTGGTCCTATTGTTTGTGTAATACCCAACTTACCATTGTCGCAAGCTTGAAAATAAAGCTCAACAGAACTCCAATCATTTACCCAAGCATCACAATCAATCCACAAATATTTTTCATAGTTTGGAAAATATTTAGGTAAAAATGCTCTTGAAACTTGGCTTTTAAGCCATTCCTTTTCTTTAATTTTAGATTGAGGAACTTCAATATCCCACTCTGCAGATTTAATTTCATCTACTTTAGTAGATAATTTTTCTTTTTGATCTTTGTTTAAGCCTGCATCTAAAATACAGATCGCAACATTCTCACTTTCTTTAAATCTTTTTATAGAATTAATTAATTCCTCTAATAAAGGAAAATAGTTAGCATCAGCAAGAGAAACTATTGTATTTTTTTTCATTAAAGTATGTCTTCAAGATCATCATCCTCTTGAATTTTGTCATTTTCATGTTGTTTTTTTAATTTTTGAAAATGAAAAAAGCTAATTGGTAATAAAAGCACATAAATTAAAGAACTTAATGCAATTACATTAAATGTATAAACTAACAATAGTCCAAAAAATAGAACTATACCAAATAATAAAAATATTGTTGTTCTTCTTGGTATAACAATTTTTTTAAATGAATAACTCGGAAATTTACTAATGAGAAGCAATGATGTTGCCACAAAAAATATTGGAACAATGATATTAAAATTTAGTTGAATATAATCAAAACCACTCAAGCTTATTATTAGTGGAGTTAACAATAATATTGCACCAGCTGGAGATGGCACTCCTTCAAAAAAGTTATCTTTCCAGGAAGCTTCCTGATTAGAATTAACATTAAACCTTGCTAATCTTAAAGCAACACAAATTACATAAACTAAACATAGTAACCATCCAAATCGACCTAAGGTATTTAATTTCCAGAAATACATAATGAATGCTGGAGCAACCCCAAAACTTATTACATCCGTTAAAGAATCTAATTCTTTTCCAACCTTTGAGGTTCCTTTAATAAGTCTTGCTATTCTTCCATCTAAGCCATCAATCAAAGCAGCAAAAATTATTGCAATAATTGCTATTTCAAATCTACCGTCCAAAGCAAATCGAATTGAACTTAAACCAATACATACGCCCATCAGGGTTAACATATTTGGTAAAATCATTCTTGCGCTTTTTTTATCTGCTACAATTTTAAGATTTGGTTTTTTTTGTTCCATATTATTTTTTTGCAAGTAGTGTCTCACCTGAAATAGCTTTTTGGCCAACTTTTACAAGTGGCTCATAATTTTCATAATATATATCAGCTCTACTACCAAATCGTATCATGCCAATACGCTCTCCTTGTTTCAACTCTTGATCTTTATTTGACTCACAAACTATTCTTCGTGCAACAAGTCCAGCTATTTGAACAACTATAATGTCATTGTTGTGGGGGTCTTTAATTTTAAAGTAATTTCTTTCATTATCCTCACTTGCTTTATCTAATGAAGCATTTACAAACTTGCCTGGCTTATATAAGATTTCCTCAATCTTCCCTGCACATGGAGTTCTGTTTACATGACAATCAAAAACATTCATGAAAACACTAATCTTTTTAAATTTTTTATTCTCAAGACTAAGTTCTTTAGGCCCATCAACTTCTTCAACTTTGATCACCTCACCATCTGCTGGACTAACAAGATAATTATCATCATCTATAATAACTCTCTCTGGATCTCTAAAAAAATAATAAACCCAAATAGTCAAGACTAAACCAACAAGACCTAAGAAATTACTAAAAATATAAAATACTATTGTGATTATTCCGGCTATAACTAAAAATTTATAACCTTCAGCGTGAATTTTTGGAAATATCTTACTAAACATATTCTTCTATTTGATAATTTGTCATTAATATGTATATAAAATCGCGAAATTCAATTATTAAGATAAAAATATAAGTGAGCAAAATTAGCGTTAAAAACCCAATAGTAGAGTTAGATGGCGATGAAATGACCAGAATAATCTGGGAATTTATCAAGAAGAAATTGATACTTCCGTATTTAGATCTTGGCATTGAATATTACGATTTAGGAATGAAAAGTAGAGATGACTCTGATGATCAAATCACTATCGACTCTGCTAATGCAATTAAAAAAATTGGTGTCGGTATCAAATGTGCAACCATAACTCCAGATGAAGCACGAGTTGAAGAGTTTAAATTGAAGAAAATGTGGAGATCTCCAAACGGAACTATCCGGAATATTATTGGAGGAACTGTATTTAGAGAACCCATAATTTGTTCTAACATTCCAAAACTCGTACCCTCTTGGTCCGACCCAGTAGTAATAGGGAGACATGCATTTGGAGATCAATATAGAGCAACAGATTTCAAAGTGCCTGGTAAAGGTAAGATGGAAGTAAAATGGACTTCTGAAGATGGTAAAGATGAAATTAAATATGAAGTATTTAATTTTACCGGTCCAGGGGTTGCACTCTCAATGTATAATTTAGATAAATCAATCGAGGATTTCGCAAGATCCTGTTTTAGTTATGGATTAATTAAGAATTGGCCAGTTTACTTATCAACTAAAAATACAATTCTAAAAAAATATGATGGAAGATTTAAAGATATATTTGAAGAGGTCTATAATAAAGAATTCAAGAAAAAATTTGAGGATGCAAAAATTACTTATGAACACAGATTAATTGACGACATGGTAGCATGTGCAATGAAATGGAGCGGAAAGTATATATGGGCATGTAAAAATTATGATGGTGATGTTCAGTCAGATACCATGGCTCAAGGATATGGCTCACTTGGTTTAATGACCAGCACACTGCTTACACCTGATGGAAAAATAATGGAGGCAGAAGCAGCTCACGGAACAGTAACTAGACATTATAGAATGCACCAACAAGGTAAAGAAACTTCCACAAATCCAATTGCTTCGATTTTTGCATGGACAAGAGGATTAGCACATAGAGGAAAGCTTGATGGTAATGACGAACTTATCAAATTTGCAAATACAATTGAAAAAGTTTGTATTGAAAGTGTTGAAAATGGCTCTATGACAAAAGATCTTGCAATATTGGTTGGACCTTCAAGCAAATATTTAACAACCAATCAATTTCTGGATGTAATTGATAACAATCTTAAACAGAAGCTAAATTAAAGCCTTTAGTTTTTCAAAAGCCTCATCAATTTTGTTTTTATCTTTTCCCCCTGCCTGGGCAAAATCTTTTCGACCTCCACCACCTTTACCACCGATAATTTCTGAACCTAATTTTGCAAATTTTACAGCATCATATTTATCCACTAGTTTTTCAGTAACACCAACGCCTAAACCAACTTTATCTTCACTACTTGCAAAAACAATTACAATCCCATCACCAAGTTCTTTTTTTCCACTATCAACTAATTTTCTCAGGTCTTTAGGAGGTAAATCTTGAACTTTTTGGAATCGAACTTTTATATCCTTTATTTTTTGGTCATTAATAATATTTTTTGTTTTATCTTGAAGAACTGAATTAACATTTAATTGTTCAAGTTGTTTTGAAAGATTTTTTATTATTTCTTTTAAATCTTTATTATCAACTTTCGGTTTACCTCCAAGTTTGATTATTTGTGATGACAAATCTTTGATAGTCTCCTCATCTTTTTGTACAGATAAAGTCGATAGCTTTTCTTTATTCTTAATAAAATCCTCAAGTTGTTTATCTCTTAGAGCTTCAACTCTTCTTACTCCTGCAGCAATAGATGATTGACTGACTGTTTTAAATTTTCCAATATCTCCGGTGTTTTTTACATGGGTTCCACCGCATAATTCCGTTGAAAAATAAGCATCTTTTTCCTTCCCCATTGAAACGACACGAACTTCTTCACCATATTTTTCACCAAAAAAAGCTAGCGCTCCCTTTTCTATTGCAGCTTTAGGTGTCATAATTCTTGTGGTCACTTCAGAACCATTTTTAACGTATTCGTTAACTAATTTATCTATTGTCTCTAATTCCTCATTAGTAATCGGTTTCATGTGACTAAAGTCAAACCTCAAACGATCTGGCGCAACTAATGATCCTTTTTGCATCACGTGCTTACCTAAAGTTCTTCTTAAAGACTCATGAAGTAAGTGAGTTGCAGAATGATAAGCTTTTAAATTGTTTCTTCTCTCAACATCAATTTTCATTTCAACTACATCATTTATTTTAATTTCACCAGTTTTTACCGATCCATAATGAACAAATAAATCTCCAAGTTTTTTTTGTGTATCCTCAACTTCAAAAACTGAATTTCCAGAGACTATTGTGCCTTTATCACCAAGTTGTCCTCCTGACTCACCATAAAAAGGAGTTTGATTAGTTATAATCATTCCTTCTTCTCCAGTAGCTAATGATTTTGATTCCTGATTATTTTTAATTAAATTTAACACTACTCCCTCAGATTGATTAGACTCGTAACCCAAAAATTCTGTAGGACCAGTTTTATCTTTAATTGAAAACCAAATTGCTTCTTCTGAGCTGTCACCAGATCCTTTCCAATTCTTTTTTGCAAGTTCTTTGCTCTTTTTCATCAACTCATCAAATTTTTGATGGTCAACTTTTAATGATTTATTTTTTAGAATATCTTCTGTTAGATCTAATGGAAAACCATAAGTGTCATATAATTTAAAAGCTACATCACCAGATAACACTTTATCAATTTTTGAAATTTCATCATTTAGTATTTTAATTCCTCGATCAAGTAAAACTAAAAATTTTTCTTCTTCCATTTTTAACGTTTCTGTTATCAAAGACTCAGATCGCTCTAACTCTGGATAATTTCCTGACATTTCATTTTTTAAAGATTCAAAAATTTTGTAAAAAATAGGTTCTTTTGATCCTAGTAAATGAGAATGCCTCATACCTCTTCTCATAATTCTTCTTAGGACATATCCACGACCCTCATTGGACGGTAGAACACCTTCAGCTAAAAGAAATGAACTTGCTCTTAAGTGATCAGCAATTACCCTAAAACTCGATATATTATTATCAGCTTGTTTAACTTTAGTTACATCTGATATCGAATTTATTAATTTCTTAAAATGATCAGTTTGATAATTGTCGTGTGTGCCTTGTAAAAGAGCAGCTATTCTCTCCAATCCCATTCCTGTATCTACAGATGGTTTGGGTAAATCTATTCTTTTATCTTTTGAAACTTGTTCATATTGCATAAATACCAAGTTCCAAATTTCAATAAAACGATCTCCATCTTGATCCTTTGTTCCGGGTAAACCACCTTTTAAATGATCACCATGATCGTAGAATATTTCTGAGCAAGGTCCACAGGGACCTGTTTCGCCCATTGACCAGAAATTATCTGATGTCGAAATTCTGATAATTTTATCATCGCTAAAACCCGCTATTTTCTTCCAAAAATTGAAGGCTTCATCATCTTCATGGAAAACTGTTACGTAAAGTCTATTTTTATCTAAACCAAAATCTTTAGTGATTAAATTCCATGCAAGTTCAATTCCTCTTTCTTTAAAATAGTCTCCGAAAGAAAAATTTCCCAACATTTCAAAAAAAGTATGGTGTCTTGGGGTATAACCAACATTTTCTAAATCATTATGTTTACCTCCTGCTCTGACACATTTTTGCGAAGTGGTAGCTCTTTGATAATCTCTTTTTTCTAAACCAGTAAATACGTTCTTGAACTGAACCATTCCAGAATTGGCAAACATTAATGTCGGATCATTATTTGGAACTAAATTGCTAGACTCAACAATCCTATGATCATTCTTTTCAAAATATTTTAAGAACGTACTTCTTATTTCATTTAATGATTTATCCGCCATACTTTAAAATACAGCTTTTTTGTTTTATGTCTAGTTAGGGATAAAGGGGGAAAGGCGCTTATAACAAGCGCCTTTTATAATTTAAAGATGACCTTTAATTTTAGTTCTTTTTGGAAGGAGTAGCTTCTTTTGCAGCCTCTTCTTTTTCAGCTACTTTCTTCTCTTTTTCAATTTTTTCAGGACTTAATGGATTTCCTTCAATTTTCTTTGAAATCACACCTGCTTTTTCTCTAATTGCCATTTCTATTTCTGCAGCAACTTTAGGATTTTGAGCAAGGTAAGTTTTTGCATTTTCTCTACCTTGACCTATCTTTTCACCCTTATAAGCATACCATGCTCCTGATTTTTCAATAATGTCAGCTTTAGCACCTAGGTCAACTAACTCACCCATTTTACTAATTCCTCTGCCATACATTAAGTCAAACTC
The DNA here is from genome assembly GCA_902595565.1 of uncultured Pelagibacteraceae bacterium. Classification (GTDB taxonomy): domain Bacteria; phylum Pseudomonadota; class Alphaproteobacteria; order Pelagibacterales; family Pelagibacteraceae; genus Pelagibacter. Next base: position 21,130 of record CACJQO010000004.1, on the reverse strand, counting down.
AACAACTTTAAATGGTGGTGCAACTTTATTCTTAACTACTTTTACTCTTGTAGTATTGCCAATAATTTCATCTTTGTCTTTGATAGCACCAATTCTTCTAATATCCATTCTTACAGATGAATAAAACTTCAACGCATTTCCACCTGATGTTGTTTCTGGACTTCCAAACATAACTCCAATTTTCATTCTAATTTGGTTAATGAAAATCATCATTGTGTTTGTATTTGAAATTGAACCAGTTAATTTTCTTAAAGCCTGACTCATTAATCTTGATTGAAGACCAACATGATGATCACCCATCTCACCTTCAATTTCAGCTTTTGGAGTTAAAGCCGCAACAGAGTCAATTACGATAACTGAAATAGAGCCTGATTTTACTAGCGTATCAGCGATTTCTAAAGCTTGCTCACCTGCATCTGGTTGAGAAATTAAAAGCTCTTCAGTATTCACTCCTAATTTTTTTGCATAGACTGGATCTAAAGCATGCTCCGCATCAACGAATGCACAAATTCCACCCGCCTTTTGAGCTTCAGCAACTACTTGTAATGCTAATGTTGTTTTTCCAGAACTCTCTGGTCCATAAACTTCAATAATTCTTCCTTTAGGTAAACCACCTATTCCTAAAGCTAAATCTAAACTTAAAGAACCTGTAGATATCGACTCGATATCCATCGCTCTTTTTTCGCCCAGCTTCATAACTGAACCTTTTCCAAAATTGTCAGTTATCTGGCTAATCGCAGCATCTAATGCTTTGTTTTTTTCTTTAATATCCAATTCTTGATCTTTCGTAGATTTAACTACTTTTAAGTTATTTTTTGTCATTTTTTGCCTCTTTTCTTGCTTTTTTTAACACTCGAATCATAAAATAAATGTACACATTTTGTTCTCATTGGCAAGATATTTTATTTTTCCTCAAAAAACCAATAATTATCTTATTTTTAGATAATCGCTGTTTAGCAATCCTAAGGACTTTAACAAATTAAACTGGGATAAAATGTAATTTCTCTCAGAATCTGCCAAAGAGATTTGAGCGTTCAAAAGTATTGAGTTGGATTGAATGACCTCTAAAGTTGTTCTTCCTGCCCCACTATTATATTCAGCAGCAATTCCCTCATTGGCAATTTCAGCAGCTTTAACTTGGGATTGAACAGAATTAAGTAAACTTCTATTAGATTGATAATTAGACCAGGCGCTAGCTACATCAGTTTGATTTTGTTTAACGGCACTATCTAAAATCAATCTTTTTCTATTTTCTAAACTTTGATTTTTTTTATATTTAGCAATGTTTTTACCACCTGAAAAAAAAGGCCACGAAACAGTTGCTTTAACAGTATCTTTTTCTCTCTCATCATATGTTGTATTTAAATCTTCAGTATATGATCTTTCAAAAGATAATTTCGCAGTAGGTGCTAAATCAGATTTAGCTATTGATTTATCTTTAATAGATTGTTCGTACTCTAACTTTGCAATTATTAAATCAGGATTATTTTTCTTTGAAAGCTCAATTGCTGAATTAAGATCTCCTGGAAGTTCATAATTAATAATTGAACTTTTATCTAATGATTGCACATCATTAATGCTACCTATGATATTTTCATAATTTAATTTGCTGGTTAATAAATCATTTTGTGCCTTGATAAATTGTGCCTCAGCGCCTGCTAAAGAGGACTCTGATTGAGAAACATCTGATAAAGAAATTTGACCTCTACTAAGTCTAATTCTATCAGTTTCAACTTGTCTGCTTAAAAGCTCAACGTTTGCTCTATTAATTTCTAACTTTTCATTTGCTGAAATTAGCCCCGTGTAAGCCTCTGTAGTTTTATATAAGATGTCTTGTTCTTTTTTTAATAATTTCGCTTTTGCAAGATCAATACCTATCTTATTTTTTGCAAGATCTGCACCTCTACCAAAATCTATTAAAGTTTGAGTAATTGAGACTGATCTTGTTGAAGGGTCCACATCACTAATTGTGGCATCTCCTCCACCTTGATTAGTAAGTTTGTTGGTCTCTTCCTGGCTTTTAGTTCCCTCAAGCGTAATCGTTGGTAAATAAGACCCTCTTGCTATATTTAGATCTTGTTCAGAAACATTAATATTTTCTCTTTCAGCGTTCAATTCTGAATTATTTTTATATGCTTTTGATAGAGCACTAGAAAATGTTTCTGCATTTACTTGTGAAGATAAAAAGAATATCCCTAAAAAAATTAAAATTATTTTTTTCATTTACTTTTATATACTGCAGATTTGATCTGATGGTTACTATTTAGATTAAAAATTATAGATGCATATTTAGGCATATTTTTAAACATATTCTGGGTTATTCTTTGATATGTCTGCATAAAGTTGATGACATCTCCTCTGCTCATTATTTTTAAATTCGATTTTACTTTACTTTTCACCCAAAGTTTTCTTTCTTGTTTCAATCTCCATTTCTGAAGCAAACTAAAATTTTTCGCTCTTAAATAAATGAGACAATTAAGTTGGGAATATAAGTTTTTGTATTTTGATTTCAATTGTTGGTTAACGTATTTTCTCCAGATTTGTCTTTGATCTTTGGCTTTTTCTAGAGAATTGATATTTTTCTTTAAAGTATTATTTTTCTCTGATTTTGCACCAACACACCAACCTTCAAAAATAATTACATCGGGTCTTGCTTTTAAATCATACCAATTCTTTTTGTGAAATCGGTCATCTATGGCTTTATTAAATGTTGGCAACTTCAGCCTTTTAAATTTTCTACTTTTTGCCTTTCTAAAAAAACTCAACATCATATTAATATCATGTGTTCCTGGTACTCCTCTAGTTAAAAGCATTGGATGAATTTTATTAGATAAATTTATTCTCTCTTTTCTAGTTTTATAAAAATCATCTATAGAAATTCTGAAAACTTTTAATTTAAAGTACTTTGTTAAAATTATCTTAATGAGTGAACTAATGGTGGTTTTACCTGTACCTTGGCCTCCTGCTAAACCCACAAAATAAGGCCTTTTTTTATCAGCTTTTTTACTAATCCAAAAACATAATGGAATTAAGAAAGACTTTATCATTCTTTCCTTATTCTTAAATTTATCTGCTTTTGTTTCTTGAGATTTAATAAACTTTAAACAATCTTTTTTTACCTTACTAAAGCATAAGCTGAATTGTTGCATGAAAATTATTTTTTATCCAATGGATGATTTTGACCATCGTTTACAGGAACTTCTTTCATATCGAAAGTATTTATTTCATCAATACAACCAACATTAAATCCTGTCATTGCCGGATTGATCCTTGGATTATGATGTGTGTAAATCCCACAGTCGGAGCAAAAGTAATGTTTCGCTACTTTTGAATGAAATTGATAAAGTTTTAATTTATCTTGGCCTTTAGTAATTTTAAAATCTTCATTTTTTACCATCGACATGATTGCTCCTTTTCTTTTACAAATAGAACAATTACATTTTATTACTTTAGCTAAATCTCCATCTAAATTAATTTCTGCTTCTACAGCTCCACAATGGCAAACTAATTTTTTCATTTATAAGTCTATTCTATACATTACTTCATTTCTTTTTAACATTGGTAATGTAAATGGTGAATTATAGGATGCTCTTATCGGAGGACTTAAAATAGTAATATTATCTTGCTTAAGCTGTTTTTCTAAGATGTCTTTATTCTTTAAAAAGTTTTGGTCTGAAGATCTTCCGGAATATTTAATAACAGCATAGTACCCACCTTCTATTGTTAAAACCTTTATTTCTGAATTAGATGGCTTTGGCGTATTAGTTAGGTTAAATTTTGAAGGTAGATAAAATTGCATTGTCATATTTCCATTTTTGACTTCTTGAGTAACAGGAACTGTCATCTTAATTTCTTTTTTCTCCTCATTGTTTCCTGAAATATAATTAAACAGTTTTCTAAAACCATTACCCTGTATGGAATTTGTTTCAATGACTAAACGATCAGAATATTTTCTGATTTCATATTCTTTATTTTCTTTTACTATTTCATAATTTGCTTCCTCATATGCCATAACTTGAGAATTTAAGGTTAGTATTGAAATTAAAATTATTAAAATTACTCTCATTTGATATCCAATTAAACTATCCTTGGTTAAAGTTATCCACAAGCATACAAAATATAGTTTCGATGTTCACGTTTTGATTCAGTTTTGATTCAATTACGGACTCAAAATACAACCTATTGACTGCATTGTATAACTGCGCTACAAATAAGAACAAAACAAGAACATGAAGCTCACTATTCCTTATTATCTGCATAAAGCTGGCGCTGGTTTTCCATCGCCTGCCACTGATTATATCGAAGAAGATATCGATCTGAACATGCATTTAATCAAAAATGTTCCAGCCACTTTTATCATCCGAGTACAGGGAAAATCTATGGTCGATGTTGGGATTAATGATGGGGATTTATTAGTTGTCGACAAAAGTTTAAAGCCAAAAAACTTTTCAACCGTTATTGCAAATGTTCATGACGAGCTTGTAGTTAAAACTTTAGTTCAAGAAAGAGATAAAAAATTTCTATCCTCAGGCTCTAAAGATTTTTCTAATAGAATTTTGATAAATGAAGAAGAAGATGTCTTTATTTGGGGGGTTGTGACTTATGTCATCCATTCAACGTACTAAAAAAATAGGCTTAGTTGATTGTAACTCTTTCTATGTTTCATGTGAAAGATTATTCAATCCAAGAATAAGAAAAAAACCTGTAGTTGTACTATCAAATAATGATGGTTGTATTATTTCTAGATCCAATGAAGCAAAAGCTTTGGGGATTAAAATGGGTGAACCTTATTTTAAAGCAAAAGATATTATTGTTAAAAATAAAGTTGAGGTTTTTTCATCAAATTATTCTTTATATGGAGATTTATCTAGAAGAGTAATGAGAACACTTAAAAGATTTAATGCTGAAATAGAGGTATATTCCATTGACGAAGCGTTCATAGATTTGTCCAATTTTCCAGACTCTGAGGTTGAAAAAGTCGGTAGAGAAATTAGAGAAACAGTTTTGCAATGGACTGGTATTCCAACCAGTATCGGTATTGCTAAAACTAAAACTTTAAGTAAAGTTGCAAATCATATTGCCAAGAAAAAACAATCAGGGGTAACCAGTTTAATTGGAATAGAAAATTTAGACCCCATTTTAGAAAAAGTTGAAATAAACGATATATGGGGTGTTGGCAGGCAGCTAACAAAATTCTATCAAAAAAATGGTATCTATAATGCTAAGCAACTTAAGAATAAATCCAATACCTGGATTAAAAAATGCTCTAATGTTTTAAGCTCTAGAACTGCAATGGAACTTAGAGGAATACCTTGTATAAATTTAGAAACTACTCAAACTAAAAGAAAGAGCTGTGTAGTTTCAAGGTCATTTGGTAAAAGAATTGAAAAATTTCAAGAACTAAAAGAAGCAGTTGCCAACTATTGCTTGAATGCGTCTGAAAAAATTAGATCAGAATCTTTGGTTGCAAAAGCCATCACAGTTTTCGTTCGAACCAGTCCTTTTCAAAGAGACTATGGTTATTATTCAAATGCTAAAACAATTGATTTTCCTATTGCAACAAATAACAGTATTGAAACTGTTAAGACTGCAGTTTCAATTTTAGAAAGCATTTTTAAAAATGGTTATCGTTATCAAAAAGCAGGTGTGATGCTGACAGGACTACGTAATGACGATGGTAGAAAAAATTTATTTTCATCTGAAAAAGATGAAAAGATAAAAAGTTTAATGCGATCAATTGATAATACTAATTATAGATATGGCAGATCCACTTTAAGTCTTGCAAGCGCTGGGGTTCATAAAAAATGGAATATGCGAAGACAATATTCTTCTAAAATAGATACTGCTGATTTTTATTGTCTGCCAACGATAAGAGCTTAAACAATTAATTTTGAATTAATTTTAAAAGTTTTTCTTTACTGCTTGTTCTAAAAAGATTGTCATAGTAAACAACTTGAGTTGGATATTTTCCATGAACTTCATCGTTCCATCTACTAATCCAGCTATGATAAATTCCAAATTTATTAAAAAATTTGCCACCATAACCCGTCCTGCCTTTGTAATCATTATAGAGTACATCATCTACATACATTTTAATAAATCCTTTGTCTGGATCTTTGGACATTTTGGTGTGAAATATTATGGTCGTCCATTTATCTCTCATGTCATCAATCTTTAAATTCTTATATATCAATCCTTGAGAGTCCATTCCATTCACAGCAAAATATCTGGGCTCTAAATTACCTCTTTTAACTCTAAGCATCATCCTAGGATGTCTTTGTTGATCGGTATTTCCCCATTCATATATCTGAAAAAGAGAAGTGCTAACTGGTTCGACTGTTTTAAAATCTTTTGGGATAAAAATACTTACTGAAATCCATTTCTCTCCTGTATATCTTGGTTTTGCTGAATACTCACTTCTAGCTCGATCTCCTCCTCCATGTCCAACCACAGCATCTCTGCCATTATTTGTACAATCGGAATAATCACCATCTTGATCTCTGCCACAATCTCTAGGTAACAATGTTATCTTCCAAGCTTTTTCCCCTAAGGCTGGAGAGGTAACAGTTTCTCTGAACTTAGAAAGCTTCTTACCTTTTGCTACACTTTTTTTCCATTGAAGATTTGTAATTTCTTTTGCATCAACTTTGTTAAGAAAATTCGATGATCCTAAAAAAATTATACTTATAAAAATTGTAACAAAAATTTTTTTCATAAAACCTATTTAATATTTTCTATATCGTTTATGTTAGATAAAGCTTTCTCAAATTCAGCAATATTTTCTCTTAAAGCTAAATTAGAAATTGAGTAGACAGCTATTAATAAAATCACCAAGGGCAATGCTGTCACTACAGATGCATTGCTCTTAATAAATAAGATATATAAAATGATGAATAAACCTGAACGAATTAGAAAGGTTTTTCTAAAAACACTCATGATTGATAGTGAATGTTTTATCAAATTAAAAAAACTCATTTTCGATGGACCAAAATATCTAGTGCCTCTAGTAGATGGTATTGGTAATAAATTATTTTCAATTTTTTTTAATGATCCAGAAAAACTATTCCAGGTCGCTTTTTCTTTGATCATTTTTTCAACTGTGCTTTTAGGGAGGCATGTATAGTTTCCAAATTTAATTGATTTACCGGTAAAAGTTAGTGTGATTAATTTATGTAATTGATAACAAATTTTAAAAATTAATTTTTCTGATCTTTTTACTCTCTCACCGACTATTGGATTATTATTTGAACTTTCTATTTGATTGATAAATTCTTTAATTTCCTCTGGTCTATCTTCTCCATCTCCATCCATTGGAATTACATAATCGAAGTCTTCTTTTTCAAAGATATATTTTAATCCAGTTGCAATACATCTAGCGTGACCTTGATTAATTTTCATATTTAGAATCTTAATTGATTGGATATTATTAAAATCCTTTTGCTCTTCTTGACGATCATGTGTTGAGGCATCATTGACAATAATCACAGAGATTTCGTGATCTAAATCTGAAATATTATTATCAATTTCATCCAGCAATTTAGAAGCTGATTGCCAGTCGTTATAAATAGGAACTAAAATTTTAATTTTCATTTAAAATATTAATACCTTCCCAAACAAACATCACCTACACAAATAAATTGCGATGAATTATCGAGTATCTCTTTATTATTAAATCCCTCCCACTTTGGTCTTGATTTTAAGTGATATGAGAGGTTCCCAGCTTTCCACTCATCACCAGTTACAAATTGAATTTCTTTCTCAAAATCTTGATCCCAAACATATTGAATTTTCATTGCGATTTCTTTTCCAGGATAATCCGTTCGTTTATCGGTTTGCGATAAAGAGACATAAGAATAAAGAATAGGAGTTAGAAAAAATAGAAATAGAAATCCATAAAGAAATGAATTTAATTTTTTTAAATTAATTTGTGATTTTAAAAGATATAAAAATAACACTCCAAAAAATAAATAAAAAGGTGTCATCCACATCGTTCTTATTTTTGAACCAGTAATCAATGATGTCAGAAACATTAAGATAATCGGCATAAAGTTAATAAATAGTAGAAATATCAATTTTTTATCATTTCCATTTAGCTTAAATTTCATTTTTTTAGTGAGCAACCAAATCAAAAAGAAGAAAGGAACCAGTATTCCAATTTGTTTTGATAAAAATAATACTGGATTACTAATGTGATCTAAAATACCAGAACCTTCTAATCCTGTTCGGTTTAATCCATACGTTATGGTTATAAAATCATTATCAAAGAGCCAAATTAAATGAGGAACTAATAAAACTAAAAAGACCTCAATTGTAATTAAATATTTAAAATCAAATTTTTTAGTTTTTTTGAAAAAGATTAAATAAATAAACAATAAATCAATTGATACCAAAAGGTAGATAAACAAGTATTTGGATAAAAAACCAACCGCACCAAATAAGCCAACTAGAAAACAATCTAAAAATTTAATTTCCTGTGACGAATAAATTTTCCATGAATAATAAACAACCAATGACCAAAACGGTAATTGGCAAACATTTACATTAAATTCAGGAGTGGTGAAATTATAGAAATAGATAGAAACTAATAATAAAACAGAAATTAAACTTAATTTTAAATCTTTAAAAATTTCAAAAGCAAATTTAAATACGTAATAAAAAGCAATTATCACGAATATTTGACTTAATAAATAATAAACCCAATCTTGAGAACCAAAAATTTGAAAAAATACTTCAGGAAAAAAAGCACTCATGGGTGGATGTTTGTTAAAGCCCCAATCTAAATTACTTCCCCATGCTAAAGCTTCAATTGTGTCTAATGGTAAATTTTTATTTGTTAAGGAAGGAATCAGTGTCCAAATTATTAAATGCGATAATGCAAAAATAAAAAATATATTATTAATATTTCTATTTAAGACATTCATAAGTAAATATTTACAATAATTAACGTTGCTTGACACCCCTATTTTGCTGAATATACTCCCTCGAATTCAAATTTAAAGATGCCTAAAACTAGTAAAGTTAAAAAAAAGGTTACTAAAGCTAAAACTAAAACTGTAACTAAAGTAAAACCAAAGGTTACTAGCAAACCAAAAGAGATTAGCAAGGGGCCTATTAAAATTTCCAAAACATATATTCCAAAAGAAACTGAAAAATATATGTGCGAAAAACATAAAGTTTTCTTTAGAATGAAATTACAAGAGTGGAAAAAAGAGCTTGTTAGAGCAAATAATGAAGCTCTGTATAATGGCAGTATGGATGATAATAGTATTTCAGCCGATATTGTCGATCAAGCAAGTTCTTACACAGATAAGAATGTTGAAATGAAAGCAATCAATAGACAAATCAAACTGATTTCAGAGATTGATAAAGCTTTAGCTAGAATAAGAGAGGATACTTATGGATTTTGTCTAGATACTGCAGAACCAATAGGGCTAAAAAGACTCATGGCAAGACCTGTTGCAAAATATACTATTGCTGCTCAAGAAAAACATGAAAAGGATGAAAAAGTTCATGCCGACGACTAAAAAAAAGAAAAGTAAGAAAGTTCATAACCCAATTACTTATAATTTTACCAAAAAATATATTTACTATTATTATGGTTTTTTTTGGGTTCTGTTATTGTTATTCGTATTCATTAATTAGATGAACCAAAAATTAATTTTAATAATTATTGCAATTGTAGCCATAGAACTATCTGGTCACGGAATTTTTGCTTCACTATTTAGATTAATAAGCTCAATGAACTAGGGCTTTGGTGGAACTTCATCTTTATTCATAAATTTAAAACCCTTCTTCACCGCTTCTCTTTCAGATATCTCAACATACCATCTAGTAAGATTTTTATAATTTTTTAGACCAATGTCATGCCACTCATGTCGTGCTATCCAAGGAAAAGTTCCTATGTCAGCTATTGTATAATTTTCTCCAGCCAGAAATCTTGATTTAGATAATCTTTCGTCTAATTCCTCATATATTCTCTTGGATATCTTAAAATATCTTTCTTCACCAAACTGACTTTTACCAGGATTGTAATGATGAAATTGATGATGTTGTCCTAACATGGGTCCAACATAACCCATCTGCGCCATCAACCATTGGTTTATCTCTAATCGATCTTTTGGGTCGTAAAATTTTCCACTTTGTTCGGCTAAATACATTAAAATTGCACCTGACTCGAAAATATTCTTATTATTATCCTGATCAATGATCACTGGTATTTTACTTAATGGACTTATCTTTTTAAATTCAGGTTTAAATTGATCACCTTTGTTGAGATCTATATTAATTACTTTGTATTCATAGCCAATCTCCTCAAGCATGATACTTATTTTTTTTCCGTTAGGAGTATTAGCAGAATAAAGATCAATCACCTTTTACACCAAGACGCTCTTTAATAGTTTTTGATGAAGTGGTAAATTCAAATCGATATTTTTCATTGGGTCTAGCTAATTTAAAACAAGCTCTTGCAGCTAAAGCACCTTCATGAAAACCAGATAAGATTAATTTTAATTTGCCAGGGTAATTACAAATATCTCCTACTGCATAAATTCCTTTTTGATTGGTCTCAAATTTTTCTGTATCTACTTCAATAGTTTTTTTATCAATATTTAGACCCCAATTAGCAATTGGTCCTAGTTGCATAATTAAACCAAAAAAGCCTAATACATAATCAGTTTTTAAACTCTTAATCTCATTGTTATCATGTTTGATATCAATACTTTCTAAATTTTTGTCTCCCTTAACAGAAGCCATTTGATATTGAGTAAATAAATTTATTTTTCCATCTTTTGCAAGTTGATGCACTTTATCTATTGTAGCTTGTGCACCTCTAAATTCATCTCTTCTATGTATTAAATTAACACTACATTCTTTTGATAATTCAACAGCCCAATCTAATGCGCTGTCACCTCCGCCAAAAATTGATACGGTCTTTCCTTTAAAAATCTTTTTATCTTTTACCGAGTAAAATAAAGATTTGTTTTCAAATTTTTCGCACTCTTTTGGAGAAAACTTTCTTGGTTCAAATGAACCAACACCACCAGCAATTACAACATTAGGTGTTGAAAAAGATGTGCCATTATTAGTTTTCACTAACCAATTATCATTTTCTTTTTTAACTTCTTCTACTCTTTCGTTTAAATGAAATTTAATATCAAATGGTTTTAATTGATTGATTAAGTTATTTGTTAATTCTTCACCCGTACATTCTGGCACAGCGGGTATATCGTAAATTGGTTTATCTGGATAAAGCTCTATACATTGACCACCAATTTTATCTAAATTATCAACTACTTCACAATTAAGACCAATTAGTTTTAATTGATGCGCAGTAAATAAACCAGTTGGACCTGCACCAATTATTAATGCATCTGTTTTAATCATTTAGGCTTGCTTCGATGGAATACTTACTTCAAGACCATCTATTTCATCTGAGACTACAATTTGACAACTCAGTCTACTATTTGTTTTAGGTTCAAATGCCATATCTAACATATCTTCTTCACCATCTTCTTTTTTAGGAATCTTATTAAACCAATCTTCTTTGACATAAACATGGCAGGTTGCACAAGCCATTCCTCCACCACAATCAGCGTCAATTCCTGGAATATCATTTTGTACAGCCCCTTCCATAACAGTCAGGCCATTTTGAACTTCAACTTCGTGCTTTTGATTGTCGTGGGTGATGTAGGTAATTTTTGCCATTGGATTAGATATAAGTATGAAAAAAAATAGGGCAAGTATGTAAAAACATACTCGCCCTATAAATTTATTTTAAAGCGTAATTATCTTGCTCTTGCACCAGCTGAACTTACTGCAGCAGCCCAGATTACTAGACCAAATGCAATTTTGTTAATAAAGTCAGCTAAGTTGTAAATCACGTTTAGTGAGTCAGCGTCTACTCCACCTGTTAGGTAACCAAAAATGTAACCTAATGGGTAAATAGCCCATCCTACTGTTACGATCATTCTCATTGCACCAAAAGCAGTAACAAGTGCTTTGTTTCCACTCTTAGCAGCAGCTTTTCCAGCTTCTCCTGAGAATATTTCATATAGAATGTATATCCAACCTGCCATACCGATTACAAAACCAAGTGTAGCGTTGATATATCCAGCTTCTCCTAAATATCCACCGATTAACATTACTAATGAACCGATTAACAATCTCCAGAACATTCCAGAGTTTGCTTTTCTTACAGCTGCTAGAATTAAGTAGAACTCTATCATCTGTAATGGCACAGTAATTAACCAGTCAATATATCTGTAGACTGTAGGTGAATCACCAGTAGTCACCCATACATCCCTCATGTACATGTAATGGATGAATGCAATACCAGTTACAAGACCAGCAACAGTTACTGACGTTTTCCAGCCAGGAGCCACTGTACCTCTCTCCATGAAGAAGAAAGCAGTAGCAGCCAACATACCCATTGAGATTATCCAGAAAGATATCCCAACAAAGTCATCTTGAGCTAACATAGTGGTCGCTGCGTTTGCAACACCTGTAATACCGATAAGGGCAACAGCTGCTAATGCAAACATTTTAAGTTTTTTCATAAAAAACTCCCTCTTTAGTTAGTTTTTATTAGTTTATATAAACTAAGCTTAGGTCACCCTAAGCAAAAGTTGTGGTTAAATACCAAATTAAAAGACTTTATTGAAGACTTAATTGTCATTAATTTACATTGATTTTACTTGTTTTTTAAAATTAAATACAATTTGTGATTTAAAAACCACAACAAATTATAACAACGAATCAAAATAACTATGTCAGACAAATTCAGCAAAATTTACGATCTTTCTATCAAAGATCCTGAAAAATTTTGGCAAGAGGCTGCAAATGACATCTTTTGGTTTAAGAAACCCACAAAAATTTTGAATAAATCTAATCCCCCTTTTTACAAATGGTACGAAGATGGAGTGACCAACACATGTTACAACGCCTTAGATTTTCATATTGACCAAGGAAAAGGTGATAAAACTGCTCTAATTTACGATAGCCCCATTACAGGGAACAAAAGTAAGTTCACTTACAAAGAATTAAAATCAAAAGTTTCGAAGTTTGCAGGCGCACTTAAGGATCAAGGTGTCAATAAAGGGGATCGAGTAATAATTTACATGCCAATGATACCTGAAGCAGTTGTTGCAATGCTGGCTTGCGCAAGAATAGGTGCAATTCATTCAGTGGTTTTTGGTGGATTTGCTTCAAATGAACTTGCAACCAGAATTGATGATAGTAAAGCAAAACTTTTAGTGACTGCTTCATGTGGTTTTGAACCTGGGCGAACAGTTGAATACAAACCTTTAGTAGATGAAGCAATCAAACAGGCTCAACATAAAATTAGTAAGATGATTTTATTTCAAAGAAAAGGTCATGAAGTTAAATTAAACGCTCCAATGGAGATAAGTTGGGATGAGGCACATGCTAATGCTAAAGATACTGATTGTGTTGAAATGAATTCAAATGAATTTGCTTATATACTTTACACATCAGGGACTACTGGAACTCCAAAAGGGATCGTCAGAGACATTGGTGGCCATATCGTTGCATTAAAATGGACGATGAAAAATATTTATAACATTGATGCAGATGATATTTGGTGGTCAGCAAGTGATATTGGTTGGATCGTCGGTCACTCCTACATTGTCTATGCTCCATTGTTCAAAGGATGCACCACTGTATTGTTCGAAGGTAAGCCTGTGGGCACACCTGATGCTGGAGCGTTCTGGAAAATAATCTCTGACTATAAAGTTAAATCATTATTCACCGCACCAACAGCTTTTCGAGCAATTAAAAAAGAAGATCCTGAGGGAAAGTTTTTTTCAAAATATGATTTAAGTAAATTTGAAAGTTTATTTCTTGCTGGAGAGCGAGCTGATCCAGATACAATTAAATGGGCAGAAAATTTATTAAAGGTTCCAGTAATAGATCACTGGTGGCAAACTGAAACAAGTTGGGCGATCAGTTCAAATTGTACAGGGATTGAAATGATGAAGACTAAATATGGCTCAGCTTGTAAAGCTGTGCCTGGTTATGATGTTAAAATTATAAAATCAGATCAAACATTAGCTAAACCAAATGAGATGGGAGATATTGTAGTAAAGTTACCTTTACCACCAGGAACTTTTCCAACTCTGTGGAATGCAGATCAAAGATATAAAGAAAATTACATGTCAAATTATGAGGGATATTATCAAACTTATGACGCCGGTCACATTGATGAAGATGGCTACATCTGGATTATGTCGAGAACTGATGACATTATTAATGTTGCAGGTCATAGATTATCAACAGGTGCAATCGAAGAAGTTTTATCAGAGCATCAATCAGTTGCTGAATGTGCAGTGCTTGGAATAGCTGATAAATTAAAAGGACAATTACCTATTGGATTAATTGTTTTAAAAGCAGGAGTAGACAAAGATAATGAGACAATCTCTAAAGAATGTATCCAAATGGTGCGAGATAAAATTGGTCCTGTAGCTGCTTTTAAAGTTGCAATTGTTATTAAAAGACTACCCAAAACAAGATCAGGTAAAATTTTAAGAGGAACAATTAGAAAAATTGCTGATAGTGTTGAGTATAAAATGCCTCCAACCATTGATGATCCAGCCATTTTAGATGAGATCAAAGAGGATTTAATCAAAAATAATATTCTAAAAAGTGCTTAAAACTTATTTATTTCTTATCGGTGCGATTTTTTGCGAGGTAGCAGGAACCATGTTGCTGCCAGTGTCTCAAAACTTTACTAAAATTATTCCAACCAGTTTACTTGCCATATTTTATTTAACTGCTTTTTATTTACTAACTTTTGTGGTGAACAAACTGCCAATTGCGATTGTTTATGCTACATGGAGTGGTCTTGGCATATTTACCATTGCGATATTAGGTTACATCTTTTTCAAACAAACTTTAGCTTGGCAGGCAATTTTAGGGTTATTTCTAATTGTAATTGGAGTAGTATTAGTAAATAGTTTTACAATTAAACTTAATTAAATTCTAATGGGGATCCTTCTGGATCTCCTAAAATTTTTCCATCTTTCATTTTAGTTTTACCAGCAATGATAGTGGCTACAGGTGTTCCTTTGAACTCAACATTATTAAAAGGTGACCAGCCACATTTGCTCTCAATATTCTCATTTTTAATCACAATCTTTTTATTCATATCAACAATTGTGAAATCAGCGTCATAACCTTCTTTAATAAATCCTTTATTCTTGATCCCAAAAATTTTAATCGGATTTTCACACACTAAGTTCATTAATTGATTAAGTGATAATTTTCCATCATTAACATGGTTTAACATTACCGGCATAAGTGTTTGGACACCTGGCATTCCTGAAGGTGAGTTGGGGTATTCTTTATCTTTGTTTGATTTTAAATGGGGAGCATGGTCTGAACCAATGGTGTCGTTGATATTATTTTTAACAGCATACCATAATCGATCGTAATGAGATTTGTCTCTAATTGGTGGATTCATTTGTGCATAAGTTCCAAGTTTATCATAACAATCTGGAGCATAAATTGTTAAATGTTGAGGGGTAATTTCGAAAGTAATATTGCCTTTGTGTTGAGATAAAAAATCTATTTCTTGCTTAGTAGTAATATGAAGAACATGGGCTTTCTTGTTATACTTTTTAGCGATCCTAACAATTCTTCTAGTTGAGGAAATAGCACACTCCTCACTTCTCCACACAGGATGAGAGTGAACATCTCCATTCTTAATTAATTTTTTATTCCTATTTAAAATTTCCTCATCTTCTGAATGAACTGCAACAATTTTTGAGCAATGCTGAAAGACTTTATCGATATCCTCTTCAAGTGCTACTAAAAGATTACCTGTTGATGAACCAACAAATAATTTAATACCACAGCATCCCTCTAAATCTTTCAGTTCTGCTAGTTGATTAACATTTTCTGCTGTTGCACCAAAATAGAAAGCGTAATTGCAATACATTCTATTTTTTGCAAGATCTAATTTTCTTTGAAATTCTTTTATATTAGACGTGGGTGGATTTGTATTAGGCATTTCAAATACTGCAGTGATACCTCCTGCGACTGCAGCTCTACTTCCAGAATGAAGATCCTCAGTGTCTGTTGAACCTGGTTCTCTAAAATGAGTTTGCGTATCAATACATCCGGGCAAAACAATTAGGTTTTTTGCATCATACACTTCTCTTGCTTCTTCTGATACTTCACCAATTTTTGATATCTTGCCGTCTTTAACAGCAACATCTTTATTTTCTAACTTTCCATTAATATAACATTGGCCATTTTTGATTATTAGATCTAACATTTTTGAGAAAAGTTATTATATTAAAATTAGATATCAATCAAATATGAATAATAGTGTTTATATATTAGAAGATAGAGCCATACTTTACGTCAATGGTTCAGATGCAAAAGATTTTCTACAAAATCTGATCAGCAATGATATAAATAAGGTTTCAGATAACTCCAGTTGTTTTGCATCATTGTTTACTCCACAAGGCAAGTTTTTATATGAATTCATAGTTGTGAAACACAAATTAGGTTACTTTATTGATTGTGAAAAATCTCAGTCTGAGGAGATATTTAAACAATTAAATTTATATAAAATAAGATCAAAAGTAGAAATTCTTAATTTAAGTAACGAATTTGTGGTTGCTAGTTTTGGATACGAAAAATATTTATCTATTGAAGGTGCAAAGGATGTATTGGGTTTTACTCTCAAATATAGAGAAGATCCAATTTTTTTAGATCCAAGGAATAAACACTTGGGTGCTAGACTTATAATTAATCTTGAAAAACTTTATTTATCTTTGAAAAAACTTGATCTTAAAAACGATAAAATTGAAAACTATCATATTAAAAGTCATAAACTTGGTATAGTTCCAAAAGACTTAAATAAATTGAAGAATAAATTATTTGGTATCGAGTGTAACTTTGAAGAGCTAAATGGTATTGATTTTAAAAAAGGCTGTTATGTTGGGCAAGAAAATACTGCTAGAATAAAATTAAAAAATAAACTTACAAAAAGATTACTACCAATCGAGATTATTAATGGAGAATTAATTGAAAATGAAGGCATTTTTAATAATAGTGTTGAGATTGGGAAAGTCTTAATTAATGAAACGTATCCTTTTGCCCTCATTAAATATTTAGATACAAATTTTGAAAAAGACAAAATATTTCAAGGTAAAAATGGTTCTTTTAAAGTTTTCGTGCCCGAATGGTTAAAAATTTAAATATTGGTGCGGCTAGAGAGACTCGAACTCTCATGGACTCAGTCCACACGGCCCTCAACCGTGCCTGTCTACCAATTTCAGCATAGCCGCAAATTTGACCCACATTAAATCAATGACAAGTAGGTTTCAAATTGATAAATTTTTATTATGGAATTTAATCAAGAAGTAAAACAAGCAACTGATCCAATTTATAAAAAAATCTCAAAGGTTATGCCTGAAATTGAATGGTCAGTTCATGCTCCTTATATACATAAAATTAATAAACTTAAAAAAGAAAAGAACGCAGTAATTTTAGCTCACAATTATCAAACCCCAGAAATTTATCATGGTATTGCAGATTTCTCAGCAGACTCTCTGGCTCTTGCTGTGGAAGCTTCAAAAACTTCAGCAGATATAATTGTTATGGCTGGTGTGCATTTCATGGCTGAAACTGCAAAACTAATGAGTCCAAATAAAAAAGTCTTACTACCTGATATGAAAGCAGGTTGTTCTCTTTCATCTTCAATTACCGGAAAAGATGTAAGATTATTAAAAGAAAAATATCCTGGTGTTCCAGTAGTTTCTTATGTCAATACTTCTGCAGATGTAAAAGCAGAAACAGATGTATGTTGCACATCTGCAAATGCTGTAAAGATTGTAAAATCCTTAGGAGTTAAGAAAGTAATTTTTCTTCCAGATGATTATCTTGCAAAATATGTTGCCTCTCAAACAGATGTTGAGATCATTTCTTGGAAAGGAATTTGTATTGTTCATGATCAATTTAACGAAAAAGAAATTCAAAGCATTAGAAAGAATAACCCAGGTATAAAAATCATAGCTCATCCTGAGTGTCCACCAGATGTAATCAAGGCAAGTGATTTTGCTGGATCAACTTCAGGAATGATAAACTATGTTAAAGATAATCAACCAAAGAAAGTTATGATGGTGACCGAATGTTCAATGAGTGATAACATTCAAGTCGAAAATCCAAATGTAGAATTTATCAGACCATGTAACATGTGTCCTCACATGAAAAAAATAACCTTACCAAAAATTTTAGATTGTTTAGAAAATGAGACTGGTGAAATTGTTATGGATCAAGAAACAATTAGTAAAGCAAGAATGTCAGTGGAAAAAATGGTCGCCATCGGTAGATAACTTTTTGTGTCTCAAATAAAACTCAGTGAAAATTTTATAAAAAGTAACGTTAAACTTGCTCTAAATGAAGATTTATATCCATCAGGCGATATTACTTCTGGGCTAATTAGAAATAATAAAATAATTGAGGCAAAATTAATATCTAACCAGGATGCTATCATTGGTGGACTACTATTTGTAAAATATACGTTTTCTCTTATCGATAAAAAAATTAAGTTCATTGTAAAAACGAAAGATGGATCTTTTGTTAAAAGAAATTCAACAATTGCAATTATTAGAGGAAATAAAAAAAATATTTTAGTGGCAGAAAGAGTTGCACTAAATTTTTTATCTCATATTTCGGGCATAGCCACAAAAACAAATCAATTTGTTAAATTGGCAGGTAAAAATTGTAAAATTTGTTGCACTAGAAAGACTATACCTAATTTAAGAGTTATACAAAAATATGCTGTAAAGTTAGGTGGAGGAACCAACCATAGATTTAACTTAAGTGATGAATTTTTGATAAAAGATAACCATATTGCAAACTCAAACATAAGAGAATTGGTAAGTTTGGCAATAAAAAATAAAAAACGAAAGAAAATAACTGTGGAAGTAGACACAATTAAACAGCTGAAGAAAATAATTGGATTAAAATTCGATCGTGTTTTATTTGATAATATGAGTATTAAAAATTTAAAATTAGGAGTTAAACTTGCAAAAAAATATTATCAAACTGAGGCTTCAGGAAATATAAATCTCAAAAAAGTAAAATCAATCGCAAAAACTGGGGTAGATAGAATTTCTGTTGGCGGCATAACTCATAGTGCACCAGCGATTGATTTTAAATTAGAAATTTAATTAACAAATTTTGAGAGATCTGGTTTAAAATAATTTGGACCTTTCATTACTTTGCCATGTTCATTATAAATTGGTTTTCCATCCTCGTCTAACTTGCTCATATTAGAATTTTGAACTTCATTAAAACACTTATCTAAATCAATTCCAAAAGCATGACCTGCTCCATATGTAACATACAAGATATCTGTTAGAGCATCAGCAACCTCTAATAAATCCTTATTATTCATTGCATCTGTGAGCTCGCTCAATTCCTCTTTTATTAGATCTAATCGTAATTTATTGATTTTATCTGTGCTAAATGAAGGTTTATTTTTAACCTCTTGACCAAAAGTTTTCATAAAAATTCCTACCTTGCTAAAATTTGACATAATGCTCCTGTAAGTTTTATAAAATTAATGTATATTTATAGTAATTTAATATTTGCCTATTAATCAATGAAATTAAGAAAAGAATTCGATAGTATTGGAACAATTAATGTTCCTAATGATAAATATTGGGGAGCATCAACTCAAAGATCAAAAAAATATTTCGATATTGGAGAATTTCTAGTTAGACCAGTTTTAATAAAATCTATCGCAATAATTAAAAAAGCTGCAGCTATAGTTCATAAAAAAGAAAAACAGATTGTACCAAAAATTTCTAATGCAATTGTAAAAGCATCTAATGAGGTAATCAGTGGTAAATTAGACGAACATTTTCCACTAAAAGTCTGGCAAACTGGCTCTGGTACTCAAACTAATATGAATGTAAATGAAGTAATTGCAAATAGAGCAATCGAAATTTTAGGTGGAAGAAAAGGTACAAAAAAACCAGTTCATCCAAATGATCATGTAAATAAATCACAATCTACCAACGATGTATTTCCTACAGCAATGCATATAGCTATAGCTATGGAAACTAAAAATAAGTTGTTACCATCTCTTGAGCTTTTAAATAAAGAATTGAAAAAAAAAGTTTCCCAATTTAAAAATATTGTAAAAGTTGGAAGAACTCATCTTCAGGATGCAACTCCTTTATCATTAGGACAAGAGTTTTCAGGATATCAATCTCAATTAGAAGATTGTATTGTAAGAATTAAAAATGCTTTAAATGAAATTTATTATTTAGCTCAAGGTGGTACTGCCGTTGGCACAGGAATTAATAGTAAAAAAGGTTTTGATAAAAAAGTAATAAACGAAATAAAAAAAATAACTAAACTACCCTTTAAACCAACTAAGAATAAATTTGCTGCGTTGGCAGCTCATGATGAAATAGTAAATTTTTCTGGAACTTTAAATACTACTGCTGTTAGTTTAATGAAAATTGCAAATGATATAAGATTTTTAGGATCGGGACCAAGAGCCGGATATGGTGAAATAATTTTACCAGCAAATGAACCAGGTTCATCGATTATGCCTGGAAAAGTAAACCCAACACAATCAGAGGCAGTGACAATGGTTTGTGTTAAAGTAATCGGTAATCATAACGGAATAACAATGGCAGGTTCACATGGACATTTTGAGCTAAATGTTTTTAAACCATTAATTGCTCACAATATTTTACAATCTATTGATCTTCTTGCAGATAGTACTAAAAACTTTGCTTTATATTGCGTTAAAGGAATTAAAGCAGATAAAGTAAAAATTAAAAAATTTTTAGATAACTCGTTAATGCTGGTTACTGCGCTAGCTCCTCATATTGGGTATGATAACTCTGCCAAAATAGCTAAGACAGCACTTAAAAAAGGTACAACTCTAAAAGAGGAAGCTTTAAAAACAAAATTAATTAATGAAAAAGATTTTGATAGAATTGTAAATCCAAAAAAAATGATTCATCCAAAATAAGCTAGCAAGATATCATTTACAAAATTTTTAAAAGTTACTTTATTAAAAAATTTTTTGCTCTTTGAATTAAAATTTGAAACTATTTCCTCAATTTTTTTATTGGATCTA